>CAZEMX010000232.1:0-2534 GCA_964513415.1 uncultured Nitrososphaerota archaeon | reverse complement strand
TGGACGGTGAACGGGTCGCAGCTGACGTTCAACGGGTCGAACGCCACCTTCGTCACGACCATCTACACCATCACCACCGCGGCGGCCGGCGACACGTCGAAGGAGCTTTACCACGGCTTTCTCGTGGGTGACATCATCCGGGCGCAGCAAGTACGCTGGGACGGCAGCGCCTTTGCGGGGGTCATCCAGAGCAATCTGGAGGTTACGAGCGTCGCCAACCTCTACACCTACAACGGCACCTTTGTGAGCGGCGATGCGCCTGCTATCGGCTATGACTATGTTCGGCTCGGTAACGCCGCCGACAGCAGCCGGCAGGGCAGCATCTATCTGACGTCGGACGACAGTGCCGCACCGTTTATCGACATCGTGGATGGGGTATACAGTCACTCCGTCTGGAACAGCGTGGACGTTACGCGCGTACGCGTGGGCAAGCTCAGCGGCATCACCGACTGGGATTTTGGCGGGGCGCTGTCGGGCTATGGGCTGTACGGCAATAACGTCTACCTCAAGGGCAATATCTACGCCACGAGCGGATTTTTCAGCGGTACGCTGGCATCGTCAAACGGCACGATCGGCGGCTGGACATTAACCCCGACGACGGTCAGATCCGGCAACGATGCGTTTACCGTCTGCCTGGACAGTGGCGGCATCAACCCTGCTATCTACGCCGGCAGCGCCACACCGAGCAGTGCGCCGTTTCAGGTGACGAATACAGGCGCGCTGACGGCATCCGGCGCGACCATCACCGGCACGCTCGTCGCGCAAAGCGGCGGCATCAGCGGTAATTTCTACGTCGGGTCCGACGTGGGCGCCAGTGGTAACTTCTACGTGGGCAGCAACGCCGATATGCGATTTTCCTCCGATGGCATCAGGTGCATTCTGCCGACAGCAGCCGGCGCCAATATCCCGACCGCCAGCCAGGCGATTCGATGGTTCCCCAGCGGGACGGGCACATGGTCAAGCGCCATCAGCTACGCCGGGTTTATCACCTACAAGAACCCGTCCCCCACGCCGACTGTGATGGACCTCACTTTGACGTCATGCGTGGGTGACGACGATGACGCCAGCCTTGACGCCCGCGTGATTCTCCAGGCGGGGCACTACGCAGGCGGCGTCTATACCGATGCTCGTTTGGAGGTCGTCAGAGAAAAGGGCACCGGGCTTAAGTACGTCGGCGCCTACGGGGACCTGTTTGCAATCGAGAACAAGATTCAGCTCACGGAAATATCCGACCCATCCAACTCATTCAGCAACCAGGCGTATCTATTCTGCAAAGACAACGGCAGTGGCAAAACGCAGCTGTGCGTAAGATTCGCCACCGGTGCATCCATCGTGATAGCGACACAGGCATAAGGATATGACAGATAAGAACATTCCACTACCGCCCGAATCAAAGGCACTCTTGGAGCGGCTGATACAGGAGCGTGATGCGGCGACGCAACGGCTGGACGTGGCGATCGTGGCGACGAAAGCGGCGCTCGGTGTGCCGGTAGAGTGGGGGATTCGCAACCTAGATGAGGGATTCACGGAGGTAAGCAATGGCGGCAATAACTGACCTGTCGAGCGCCAGCAGCATCGCAGCGACTGACTATTTGGTCGTCAACCAGAGCGGCACCGACCGCAAGGCGCTTGCCAACAAGTTGCCCTTGCTGACAGTGGCGAACACGTTCACGGCGGCGCAGACGTTCAACGACGAAATCAACGTCAGGCAGCACACCACGTCGAATCTGTGGAGCATCGACGCCGCCAACGGCACAACGCTGTCGCTGGCAAACACGTTCGTCTACCAGTTCAGTACGACCGTCGTCTTCACGGGCCTGATTTTGCTCTCCAACGCCACCGGCGGCGCGACGGCGCTGTTTGTCGTGGGTGGCGGTGTCGTGGTCAAAGTGGCGGACGGTAGCAACGTCTACAGCACGACGAAGGACACCGCAAGCAAGCTCAACCTGTACTACGACAGCGGCAGCGGTGAGTACCGGCTGCAGAACCTGTCCGGCAGCAGCGCCACGTTGTCGATCTTCTCCATCCGTGTCAGGGCTGCGAGCTGATATGGATGGCCGGGAGGTACGACCAGCGATAGCGCCAGGCGACGTGCAGCGCATCCAGCACCGCACCGGCAATGGCGCGGTGCCCGGCGTCGTTGGGGTGAAAGCTGTCGCGCTCGCTGAGGTATTCCCCGTGCCAAACCGTCGCGCCCCAACAGTCTGCCGGGGTGTAGCCGAACGCGCGGGCGGTGCGCACGATGGCGGCGCTGAACTCGACCGCGCGGGCATACTGCGTCGTGTCGGGGTTCTGGCCGGTCCAGGGCACGGTGCACGCCACGACCGTCTGCACGCCTGCATCCTGCAACATCTGCATGAGCGTGATGTAGCGGGCAGCGAACGCTGGGGCGGCCATGTTGGACAGGTTATTGATACCAACCTCGACCGTTACGAGCTGCGGCGTGTGGTTAGCCAGTTCGATCGGCAGCTGGCGCAGGGTGTTGTCGATACCGTCACCCGTGACGGCGGCGACTTCCAACTGATAGGCGGGCA
>CAZEMX010000231.1:0-2553 GCA_964513415.1 uncultured Nitrososphaerota archaeon | reverse complement strand
TTGATTACCGCATTCGACAGCTTTCTTACTCAAGCCTTCTCACCCTGCATTCCTGTCCTAGGAAGTTCCAGCTCTATCGACTCCGCACCCAGCACAAAACTGCTGAGTCCCTCAAAACCACAATCACCTTTGCCTTCGGCCATGTCGTCGGAGACGGAATCCAGAAAGTCTTCCAAGGGCTCTCTGAAGATGAGATTATTTGGGACATGTTCCTAGGCTGGCACACGGAGTTGTGGGATGCAGATGAGAAAGCGTGCAAAAGTTTTCCAGAAGCTGTTCTGGCAATCAGGAAACTCCTCTCCCTCAGAGAACAAGGCTTCCTCTCCGACTATGAAATTGTCGAGTATGAAGGAAAGCCAGCTTGCGAACTCTCCTTCCGCATCGGTTTCCCTGGCTCCTTCTCCTATCGTGGCCACGTCGATGCAGTCCTCCGGGAAAAGTCTACGGGAAAGATTGTTGTCCTGGAAGTCAAGACTACGGGCATCAGTGGTGTAGTCAATCCTGCAACTTACAAGAACTCTGCCCAAGCTATCGGCTACAGCATTGTCCTTGACAGGATCTTCCCGGCTCTCTCCAGCTACGAAGTCCTCTATCTTGTGTATCACACCAAGACCAGGGACTACGAGCCTCTTCCTTTCACCAAGAATTATCTCCAGCGCGCTCTCTGGATTCGGGAACTCCTCCTGGATATCAACGTCATTGAGATGTACGAGGAAGCAGGAGTCTACCCAATGCGAGGAGAATCCTGTGTGTCTTTCGGCAGAGACTGTGAGTATCTCAACACCTGCTCTCTCAGTACTCAGTACCTGACCAAGCCCTGCACTCTGGCAGACGAAGACAAGGTAGAGTATTCCATTGAGCTTACCTTGCAGGATCTTTTGGAATCCCAGATGGATAAAGTCTTGCCCACCCAGTCCACAGAACATGATGAGGAACTGCTATGAAACTCTCTCAACGCACAGCATCTAAGTCCCGCCGCATCCTCCTGTTCGGACCCCCGAAGTCTGGCAAGACCTGGCTCGCAGGCCAGCTAGCTAAGGAATTCAATCTCATCTGGTTCGATCTGGAGAATGGAGTGGATACTCTGCTCAAGCTTCCAGATGAGCAGAAGGAGCGAGTAGAAGTAATCTCCCTCCCGGATACTCGATCCTTCCCCATCGCAATCGAAACGATGCTCAAGGTAATCAAGGGCGGCCCAGCAGAAATCTGCGAGGAGCACGGGAAAGTGGGCTGCGCAATCTGCAAGAAAGCTTCTGCTCCTACCAACAAGATCGAACTCTCCTCCCTCGGCCTGGACACCATCGTCGTAGTAGACAGCCTGACCCAGCTAACCAACTCAGCCCTGGCCCACATCACTCGGAACCAGAATGATGATTACAAGCTGGAGTACGATGATTGGGGTAACCTGGGCAAACTAATGGATATCTTCCTATCCCATGTCCAGAATGCTCCCTTCCACATTGTCTGCATCACCCATGAGAATGAAGTGGTGATGGTGGATGGCAAGGAAAAGATTGTCCCGACGGCAGGCACCAGGAACTTCTCCCGCAACGTGGCGAAATACTTCGATGAGGTTTACTACCTGCAAGTCAAGAATGGCAAGCATGTAGTGGGTTCATCTACCACTTACGCCAACAACATCTTGACTGGCTCTCGTGGCGGACATGTTTTGGAGAAGGGGGGAGAACCATCCCTCATTCCAGTATTCAAGGGAGAAGTTAAGCTGGCTGCTCCTTTGCATCAGGCAACTCCAGCTTCTACAGCAATGACCGCACTGGAGAAAATGCGGGCAGCAAAGAAATGAAAGGCTACTAGAATGGATGCAGCAATTTATATTGGATCAGTTGATCCGCAGAGCGTAGAGCAGCTATCAAAGAGTATCAATGATATTCTCTCTGCTCCTTACGTAGATAACAAGACGAAGCAGAGAGCGCTAGAAATCTTGGGTAAGGGTGTGGCAGCTCCGAACAACAGTTCTATCTCTAACTGCACCTTCACTCGCACTGATAAAGGACCAGCAAAGAAATGAGCATCCAAGAAACACTGGCTCAGCGAGCTAAAACTCACGGAGATTTCCGAGAGAATGGCCGCATCATGCAGGCTCTCAAAGATCGGATGATTGAGACTGTGAACTGGCCTCATCTTCCTGATGAACAGAAAGAAGCACTCCAGATGATTCAACACAAGATTGGTCGCATCCTCAGCGGAAACAACAATGAACCCGATCACTGGAAAGATATCGCAGGCTACGCAACCCTCATCAAGAATCTCCTGAAGACCGGAAAGTCCCATCCCGCTGGCTGATATACCTGGCTTCTCCGTATATCAATCCCTCAACCCTCTCTTTCTTTTCAAGGAAACTCAAATGTCTCAGCAACAAATCGACATTCTCGACAGTCTTCTCGATACTTCCCTGGAAGATTTGGCAGATGCCCCCGTCTGGCAAGAATTCCCTCCCGGAGTTCATCGTTGCATCGTGGAAGAAGTTGAACAGTTCCAAGTCGAAAAGTCTGACGAACCCAAGGCTGGCATCAAGATCAAGTTCAAGGGCAT
>CAZEMX010000230.1:0-2569 GCA_964513415.1 uncultured Nitrososphaerota archaeon | reverse complement strand
CGCCATGGAAGGGATCAGCCCCAGCGGGGTGCGCGGGTCGCCGTTTATGGACGCCAGCATGTACTGCCCTAGCGCAGATGCCATGGCCCTCGCCGGCAGAGAGGGGTCGATCCCCGCCTTTTCAGCCAGCGCCTTCAGCTTCTGGACGTCCCTGATCTCGAACGGCGTCCTGCCCTCGGCGGTCGCCATGAGGGTCTTCGCGACCTCGCGCGCGTGGTAGGTGTAGGTCGACAGCCCCATAGCGTTCCTCAGGAGCATGTAGCGCATGGGCATGGCGTCGCCGTCGATGCCGCAGACGCCCCGCTCGAGCCTGCCGGGGATTATGCGGCAGGGGCCGTTGCTGCAGAACTGGCAGCTGAGGCCCTTGGCGCAGAAGGTCTTGCACCTCACCTGCTCCTGGGCGGCCCACCGGTCCCAGACGTTTGTGATCCCGTCGGACTTTATCTTGTCGTACATCTCCTTGATGGATTCGTGTGCGCTGATCCTGCCTGACAAAAAGACGCCCCTCGGTGTTACCTCGATCCGAGGGGTTATAAACGATAATGAAGCGGAGGCGGCGATTGCGGCGGGCGCATAATGAGGCTACGGCGGTTGCGGTATCGTGACTGTGAACGTCGTCCCGGCGCCGACATGGCTCTCGACGGCTATAGTGCCGCCCTGCGCCTCAGCAATCCTCTTGCAGATCGCCAGCCCGAGCCCCGAGCCCTTCGACTTGGTCGTGAAGAGGGGCACGAAGAGTTTGCTCAGGTTCTCCTCCGGTATGCCGACCCCCGTATCGCTGAACTTCAGGGTCAGGGACCCACCTGAGAGGTCGGCGGAGATGCGCAGAGACCCTCCGTTTGGCATCGCCTGGACCGCGTTGTTGGCAAGGTTGGTGCAGAGGCGCTGCGTCAGGAGCGGGTCCACCCACACCTTGGGGAAGCCCTCGCCGATGTCTATGGATACGTCCACGCCGCTTGGTATATGGATCGTGTTGAGCGAGTCGGCCAGGAGGCCCCTCAGGTCCGCCCAGGCGTAGCTGGGCGTTAGCGGCCGGGTGAAGTCCTGCAGGTCGGAGACTATCCGGTTCATGTACGCGAGATATTTTGAGAGGTTGGTGCAGTATTCGTCTAATGATGACATGTCTTTTTCGTCGAGCTTATTCGATGCGAGGGTCTCCTTTGCCAGATAGAGCGTGTTGACGGCAGCCTGGAGGGGGTTGCGCAGGTCATGGCCGACCATTGCAGCGGTCTCGCCTATGGCGGCCAGGCGCTCTGCCTCCCTCAGCCGCTTCGTCTTCTCATTTACGAGGTCCTCAAGGTGCTCGCTGTACTCCTTCAGCGTGATCTGGGAGTTCTGGAGGGCGAGCAGCATCCCGTTTATGTCGTGGGCGAGGGTGTATATCTCGTCTTCGCCGCTCTCTGTCACCCTCGACTCGAATCTCCTCGAGGACTTGATCTGGCTGACTTCGGAAGACAATCGGCTTATGCGGAGTATGACTGTCCACCTGAGCAGCAGGAGGGCGATCAGGAGCACAAGGATGCCGATGCCGAACGTCGATAGCAGGAAATATATGAGGACCGCCTCCCTCTGGGCGGGGAAGGTCCTCTGCAGATCTATCTTGAATATGATCGCAGGTTCGCCGTATGGGTCGCGTAGCGCTGCAAATCCCGTTATTGTATCATCGCTAACGGTCTTGACGAAGGTGCCGGTTGGGGAGAGGGACGCCTTGGCCTCCGCGAAGTCCTGAGGGAGGTCAGGACTGTTGTAGTTGACCACCTCGAAGGGCATGTTCAGGATTGAGGTGATCCTCGCGACCGACGCCTCGTCGAAGTATCGGATCATGATAAGCGTGCCCATGCTCGGGCCCTCGCGGTAGCTGGTCAGTATGGGGGATGAGCTGAAGAGCGCAGGGGTTTCGCCTAGGACCAAGACACCGCTGTGGTGGTCTGTGCCATTGAAGACCGTGAGCGGCTCGAGGTAGGAGGAGCCCTCGACGATGAATGGGGGGAGCTCGACCTCGGCGCCCGTCGTGAGGTTGATGGCCCTCCCGAATGAGATGCTTCCGTCGGTGGCGATGAAGAGTATGACGTTTAGGCGAAGATTCTGGAGGGACGCGCCAGCAAGGTTCGAGTCTATGTAGGACTGGTTCAGGGTGAGCATGAAGGAATAGGTATCGTCCCACCATGCCCAGTCGGAGACTGTTGTCTCCAGCTCACTCAGGTCATTGCCGATTATACGCTGCGCTAGGGCAATGTTGCCGAGCGTCTCTTTGGTCTCGATCTCCGAGAAGCCGGCGAGTATCATCGAGTAGGCAGAGAAGCTGATCAGGGAGAGCACTAGGATCGTCGTGGCACCGATGATGAGGAGGGATTTCAGGTGTATCTTCAATACTCGTCACTGCCCGTAGGTCTCCGCCGTAGGTTTAAAACGATAGTTATTTGTATATTTGCTCAGCTTGCTCTTAATGCTTATCGTACCTTCGTGGAGGCCTGCACGCCTCAGGCGAGGATGGTCCAAGCCCAAGCCCAAGCCCAAGCCGCAGCAGGCAAGGTCCCCCCGGACTGGTGGCTCCCGGCGGCCAGCCTTT
>CAZEMX010000229.1:0-2578 GCA_964513415.1 uncultured Nitrososphaerota archaeon | reverse complement strand
CGCTCTCCTTCTCGCCCTCCGCCTTCAAGCCTGTTGATTCAATCTCCGTCATGTAAAATGAAATATGAAATCATGTGACTGCCATGCGTTGTAGTAATCCTCAGGCCAGGTTGAAAGTATGAACAGGAACGCATTTGGATAGTCGAACCAGCAGGACTCTGCAATCATCTTTTTCCCTTCTTTGTCCTCGGCTGTTGTTCTCACAATTCGATCTGTCTTCACACCATTAATCTCTTTTAAATATTTTGAGTCATCCGTATTCATGTTCCTGGTGTACCCTCTGCTGGCCAGATGTTTCTTATTCCACTCCTCAAGCGCTTCTGCTTTATATGCATCCTTCTTACCTTCAAATAAATAATTGAGTCCTTTCATAATCGACGTGAGTTTATACACATAAATCTCAGTCTTTCCGAGATCGTTTGCCAGATACAGCCCGGACAGCTCGTAGCCTCTTTTTTCAAGCTCCATCTTTTTATAATCATTTACAGATGTATCTTTGGGAACATGGCATGTTAATGTGTACTCCGTACCGATCCTCAAATCGGTCAGAGTAGAGGCGGATGCATCGAATTTGCCATTATCAACACAGCCACTTATGAGAATTATAAAAATAAATGCTACTGCAAATGCTGTATGTGATAGCTTCGATAATATCCTTCTGCACTTCATGAACACGCACCTCAGACATTGCAGGTCATTATCATGGGGATACCCTTTGATCTCGCATCATCGAATTTCTCCTTGAACGTGAACTGGTACTCCTTTTCGATAGAATGGCCGGTTGTGGTTGTGATGCTGGCCCGGATCAGGAACCCTCCCCAGCACCATATCCATATCTCAAAGTTGCTATCCCGATCTTCAGAGACAACCACCGGGTTCGGGAACGTTGGATGCAGCAGATATGTCACCTTCTTGACCTTATCCACGTCAGGTCCTGTTATGAAGATCCTGTTCCTCACGATCACGTAATTGCCTCTCACACAGTAGAGCACACGACGGTCTTTATCAGAGTACACATCGCTGGCAATCTCCACGTTCAGACTGGTGTTATCTGTATCGTTTGAGGGTACCGCAGCAGATATGGTGAGGTTCTGTTGAGCTGGTGGCGGCAGGGTTGTATTGTTCACCGGCAGATGGGGTGTGGTTAATCTCTTGGATTCGATCCCGGGCCCTTCGAATTGAGCCGCCTCTGCAAAGGCTGCTGTTAATAGCATGATCACACATATCGGAGCCAGTTTCCTGCGCATATCTATCAGCTGCATGACATACCAGCTTCAGATACCTGCACTCAAACAGCATATCCGAGGGATCGAGCCCTCGAATACGCTGAATTCGCCTCTTCGTTCCTGCCAAGCCTCTCCAGGATAACTCCCCTGGTTCTCCAGGCAACAGGATCGCGCGGGTTCAGCTGAACAACATCGGATATGCACTCCAGAGCCTCCTCGTATCTGTTCAGCATCATGAGAGCGTTGCATTTTCCGTTCAGCGCTTTTATGTTTGAGTTGTTAATTCTCAGGGACTCGTTGTAGCACGCGATTGCCTCATCATACCTCTCGAGGGAGAGCAGAACCATCCCCTTGTTGCACCAGACATCTGCGTTCGATTGATCGATGCTGAGCGACTTGTTATAGCACTCCAGCGCATCGCTGTACGCACCCAGCTCAGCCAGAGCAACACCTTTTCCGTTCCAGACGGACGCATCATGTACATTCGTCTCTATGGATCTGTTGTAGCTTTCAAGAGCATCCCTGTACCTCCCCAGACCGAGCTGTGCATCCCCCATGCCCTTCCAGACGCCTGAATCCGCACTTCCTGACACGACCAGTCGATTGTATATCTCCAGCGACTCTCCGTACCGGCCGAGAGCGTTCAGGGTCATCGCCTTTCCCCGCAGTGCAGCCGCATTTGATGGGTCAATAGACAGAGCCGTATCATAGCTCTGCAGCGCGGCTTCGAGCTCGCCCAGCATTGAGAGCGAGTCTCCCCTGCCGATCCATGCAGCAACATCTGCTGATGAGAGGTTTATCGCATGCTCGTAGCACTGGAGCGCATTTCTGTAATCCTGCAGGCTGCTGTGCGCTCTGGCCTTTCCCTTCCATGCAGCGATGCTTGTGGGATCCATGGAAACTGCTTTTTCGAAGCGCTCGATGGCATCGCGGCTGTTTCCGAGATCCACCATGACGTTTCCGGTGAGCACAAGTGCCTCGACGCTGTGCGGATTCAGTTCTGAAGCTTTCCTGTATGCGTTAAGCGCGCCCTCTTTCCTGCCGAGCTTCTCGTACACCCTCCCGATGGACAGCCACGTGTCTGAATCGGATGGATCCAGAGAGAGCGATTTATTGTAGCTGTGAATTGCATCGAGGTATCTGCCGAGAGAGGCCAGTGCCTTGCCGTTCATCGCCCATGCAAAGGCGCTGTTTGGATTGATCTGCAGGGATCTGTTGCTCGCATTGAGCGCTTCTTCATACCTTCCCACAGAGACGAGCGACTCGGCCTTATTCGCCCATGGTGTTGCATAGTCCGGTGCGATCTTTATGGCCTGATCGTAGCATGCTATAGCCTCTTCATGCCTGTTCAT
>CAZEMX010000228.1:0-2592 GCA_964513415.1 uncultured Nitrososphaerota archaeon | reverse complement strand
GCTAAAGTAGCTTTACAAGATCGTAACTCTCTTATGCAACCTGCGGGTGCTAATATTAATCCTAATCAAATTGGATTACAAGATTTACTTGGTGCTTCCCAGTTACAAACGCAAGGTACAATGTCACCTCTTATGTCTGCTATTGGTAAAATATTACAAGGTAATGAGATACAAGATCGTCAATCCTCTGTTGGTAATTCTGAATCTACAATGGATAACTTACTTAAAGTATTAAGTAGATTATCAGGGAGTTAATTAAATGGCTGAGATTTCCACTGATTATAAACCTAACTTTGCTTTAGGTGCTTTGTATCAAGGATTTAATGCGGCAAATGCTGATGAAGACAACCTTCAAGAGATTATGCGTAAGTATCTTAGTAATCAAAGAGAACAAAACCAAGAACCTTTAGATAGGTTAATTAAATCTTGGCAAGCTAAAGAATCTCTTGGTAAATTACAAGATCCTGAATATCTCAAATCTTTACTTGAAGGTTATAAAGGTCAAATGAATTCCCAAGTAGCTGCCGGTAAAAAAGCTATGGGAACTGTTGATACTGAGATTCCTGCTATCAATCAAGAGAATGTTAATAGATCTCAAATGGGTGATCTATTAAATAGATTCTATAAAGCTCAATATGAGCAAGAGCCTAGCACAGAACAACAAGGTTCTATTGGTTTTCCAATGCAGTCTTCAGAACGTATCCCTGAACAATGGGGTGGTGAGGGTCTACAGAATGGT
Organism: uncultured Nitrososphaerota archaeon; assembly: GCA_964513415.1. Taxonomy (GTDB): domain Archaea; phylum Thermoproteota; class Methanomethylicia; order Methanomethylicales; family Methanomethylicaceae; genus Methanomethylicus. Next base: position 1,853 of record CAZEMX010000228.1, on the reverse strand, counting down.
TCTAAAGTAACTTGGAGTGGTCCTAATCCACCTAAAGATATATCCAGATGGACAGATTGGGGTGGTAATCAATTAGGTAATATTGGTAAACAATCTGATATGGTTAAGTCCTTTGGTATTGACAAAGATGTACGACAACCTGTATTATCCAATATGGTGAAACAAGATAAAGCTCCTAGTTCAGAACTTGCACGTTTGACTAATACCTTAGTAAATTCACCTGAGCACTTACGAGCTAAAGAACTTGCTTCTATTCGTGGCGACTATGCTCTTGAGGGTATTGACATGCGTACTAAAGCTATGTTAGATGTAGCTGGTAAAAGAATGACAGGTAAGGATAAACCATTAAAATTAGATGAAGGTATTCAAATAGCTAATGATATTGTAGCTAGGAATGAACCTGGTGAAAAATTAGAGTGGGCTAAGCGTTACTTATTAACTGTAGCTAGTGTTAAAGCTGCTTCTACTGCTACTGCTAATACTCCTACTATAAGTCTACCCTCTACTGTTGAAACAGGTAAGCCTGTTAATAATGCAACACCTGCTGAAAAATTAAGTCAATTATTAGGTAAACAAACACATCCTGATTATTTACCTCAAGAACCTACCTATAGAGAACGACAACAACAAAAAGCAAACAGTTCTCTAGGAACTAAAGAGAATCCAATTAAATTACCTTAAAGGAAAGATATGTCTATTTTTTTTGAACATGAAGGATTAACTTATGAATTACCTGATGGTACTTCACCAGAAGTTGCCAAACAAAAAATATTAACTCATTTAGGTAAACAGAATACTCCTTCATTTCCTAAAGAAAATAGTAACCAACCTGGAATTCTTGAGTATCTAAATCCTGCAAACATGTATGATGCTATTGTAGCAGGCGCACAAAAAGATTTAGGTAATGAAGAAAAATATAAAGAGAGAATTAAATCTTTAGATACTCGTTTAAAGACAGGTGTAAACCAGTCAATAGGTGATACAGCTAAAGGTGTTGGTACTGGTCTTATAGATCTTGTTGGTGGAGTACCGGCTATGTTAGCCGGTGCTATTCAAGGTGTTGGTTCGACTATAGCAAATAAATCTGCTGATGTTGGATACAAAGCTGGTGAACAAACTATGCATGAATTTATGCCCTCTACTTGGTTAGGGTTGGATACAAATAATTCAACCTACCAAGGTATGATGGCGCCTGTAGCTCCAATCATGGAAGGTATTGACACTGCTGGTACTGGTTATGGGGAAATAGCAAGAGTATCTGGAGCTAATCCAACTTTGCAGAAGAATATAGCAGCCACTGTTAAAGGTAGTTTAATGGGTGGTTTAATGGCTAAGGGAGGTATTGAAACTTATTCTAAATTAAATGAATTAAAAAGAAAACAGAATAAAGAAAATCAACCTGAATCTGCGCCTGTTCCTGTTAATAAAGAACTATTACTTAAAAAAGCTAAAGCGGATATTGAAAGTAAGTTTCAAGATACTACTAATGAACTAATTAAGTTACAAGAATTAAAACAAAAAGGTACTCCTGAGTGGGATCAAGCTTCTGCTAAGTATTTAGAGTTAAAGTTCCAAAAAGAAAAACTTAATAAGATGTTAGGTGTAGAAGAGAAACCTATAGCTACTTCTCTTGATCCTGTTGAACAACGTGACATTCTCATTCGTAAAGCTAATTCTGGTAAAGAACTAACTGAACAAGAGATTGCTTTATATGATGAATTAAGTTTAGCTATTGAGAAACAAAAGAAACAATCAGAACCTGTCAGCCCTGTGGTTCCTGAAGAACCTAGTCTAAAACCCACAGAAAGGCCCCTAGAAGCTGTTAAACCTGCGGAGGTAATACCTGAGCCTGT
>CAZEMX010000227.1:0-2596 GCA_964513415.1 uncultured Nitrososphaerota archaeon | reverse complement strand
AATAGTTGCTATATAGCAACTATTGCTGCAATGATGCAGTAGAGAAACTTGTTAGAAATCAAAGGCAGAACCCCGCAATAACGAGGAAATAGACAAATTGACAGCGAAAAGCCCAAAATACATGGAAGCGTTGAAGGTCATCCCTGATGATCTAGTTCCTGTTTTTGACGAATTACTGGAACACTACAAATTTGCTGCACTAAAGCAGCATGGCAGAGCAATGGCCTCCCCTCTTGTAATTGCTGAGCTTGTGCTCATGGGGTGGAGGAATACCGAAGAACAAAGAGCACCAAAGGCAGAAGACTGATACCGCATGAAAAAAAGAGCACCTAGAAACCGAACATTGACCATAGAAGATCATGAAAAAGACATGCTTCTTATGGAGACTATTACACTTCAATCTGCTTGCGAACCAGAGCAAATAGAAGGAAAAGTTATAAATCAGGACATTTTTTCCTGTATTGATTTACTGCCGGACAATTTTATCGATCTTCTTGTGATTGATCCTCCATACAATCTCAATAAGAAGTTTGGTGAGAGAAAATTCTCGAAGAAATCCGAAGATTCTTATCAGGAATGGCTTGAATCGTGGTTACCCAAGCTCAAGAGATGTCTAAAGAGAGATGCGTCATTATATGTATGTTGTGATTGGCAATCTTCAAAGCCCGTTCAAACCGTGCTCGAAAAATACTTCACAATTCGCAATCGCATTACTTGGGAGAGAGAAAAAGGAAGAGGTTCAAAAACAAATTGGAAGAATTGTTCAGAAGATATTTGGTTTTGTACCATGTCCAATGATTACTACTTTGATGTCGAGGCGGTAAAGCTTAAAAGAAAAGTCATTGCACCTTATCGTCATTCGTCAGGAAAACCAAAGGATTGGGAGGAAACATCAAGCGGGAATTACCGCCTAACACACCCATCGAACTTATGGACAGATATATCTATCCCATTCTGGTCAATGCCAGAAAATACGGATCACCCGACTCAAAAACCAGAAAAGTTAATTGCGAAGCTGATTCTTGCAAGTTCTAAAGAAGGGGATTTTGTCTTTGATCCATTTCTGGGTTCTGGCACGACTTGTGTGGTTGCAAAAAAATTGGGTAGGCGATTCTCTGGTATAGAAATTGAAGCTGAATATTGCGCCATGACGGTAAAGCGTCTTATTCGCGCTGGCTCTGACAATACCATTCAAGGCTACCATGATGGTTATTTTTGGGAACGCAACAGTCTTGCCGACCAAAAGCAGGCTAAGAAAACCAATAATCATGATCAGAATGCTGTGATGGGGATATTTGATGAGCAGTAAAATACAAGAGCTATTGGCGTTTATCGAAAAACACGATGGCATTAACGATAAATCGAAATTATGTAAGCTTGTGACGGATAACTTTTCTTTAACGAAAGACCGCTCTGTTTATTATTGCAAAGAATTTGCCATACGTTATAGCTCCTCAAATAGCCAAAGCTTTTCAAATACGGTGCTTTCCTTGTCCAATCTGCAAAAGTTTGATGATCGCCCGTTTCTTGTTTGCCTGGTCACCCCTAGCCAAAATTATATCTTTTTATCAAACACCACGTTTTTGAAGAAGATAAGCCACAGCTCTCAAGAGCTTCGTGAGAATAATATTCGTGGAAGCTTCAATGGCTCCGACATTATGCGAGAATTTGAAGGGATCGAAAACAATCCTGAAAATATTGAAAGGTTATTTAATATACATGAAGGAATTGGCTTCGAAGGCAACTTGGCGCGCTTGGTAGAGGCAACAAATAACATTAGTCCTTCTGGATCGAAATTCATTCCGAGCAATACACAAATAGCCACTATATTAGATGCTCCGAACAGGGCTGTTGGCTTTGTTGGTAGTGATAATTGGCGGACGCTAAAGGATGAGTTAGACGAGAAGGTCTATAAATATAAGAACGAAATTTTGCTGGCCGGACTAATAGAAAACGTGAATGTCCGTGGGCGAATAATAGAGTATCTGATTGCGGGCGAAGATGAAAAGCTAAGGCAAGAAATTATAGATGCACTTTTGAAGAAATCTAACGGCATACCGCAGTTTAGAACAGAAAATGCTCTTGGTGATTATTCAAGGGAGTTTGAGGAGTATTTTACGGAGACAGATGTAAAGACAAAGATCATGGTGCTTGATTCAAATCCGAAAGCATACAACCTTGATAAGGTTCTTGAGTTTCTGGCTACCGATAGATCAGTGTTTATGTTTTATTTTGTAGGAATTGAGCCTGCAAAGATCGTAAACACAGTTCTTGTATCAATGTTTCAAGAAGATCTATTGGATTCAACTTTACTGTTAAAGCACTGGTCGGGTAGAAATTCTAGAGGTGTTAGCCAGTTTGAGGGAAAAACAATTGGTAATTTGATACTTTCACCGAAAAGCTGCATCGACAATGAAAAAGCAACTAACTTTCTACGTAAAATATTGGCGCTGTAATATTGATTTCTAACAAGGCGCTACACTCGGACAAAATAAAGCTGCGCTCGTTCCTCGCTACGCTTTATTTTGCCGGTGAGCGCGGCGTTAGGTTCTAGGAGGTGCATATGAAAAATATTTATTTAGCGATACTGACTGTT
>CAZEMX010000226.1:0-2606 GCA_964513415.1 uncultured Nitrososphaerota archaeon | reverse complement strand
GATGAATGGCACCGGGAGCGCGGCTTCAAGCGCGACTGGCGGCGCCGGTCGGAGTGGAACCCGGGACTGGGGCACATTGGCTATCACTGGGTCATCGACACCGACGGCTGCATCCACAGCGGCCGGGCCATGGACGAAGTCGGTGCCCACGCGGCGGGCTACAACATGGATTCAATCGGTGTCTGCCTGGTTGGCACCGACGCCTTCACCCCCGCCCAATGGGTCGCCCTGCGGGGCCTGGTGGAGCGCATCCGCCAGGAATGGCCCATCGTCCACGTCCTCGGCCACCGGGATCTGCCGGACGTGAAAAAAACCTGCCCGGGGTTCGACGTCTACGCCTGGGACGCCGGCAGCCGCGAGCCGGTGCATGGGCACATCTGCAAGGAGGTCGCGCCATGATCCGCCTGCCTGCCATCCGCGATACCTCCGGCCGCGCCTCCCACACCCTGCTCTTCGTCGCCCTGGCCTTCGCCGCCATGCTCACCGTGTTCGCCGCCCGGGCCTGGACCGGCGAGGCGGTGTCCCTCTCGGAGTTCGGCACCGCCGTCATGACCATTCTGGCGCCGCTGGTGGCGCGGGAGGCGGTCAAGCGGACGGGGGATCAAACGCAAAAGGAGATGTGATGCTCACCGCCTCCGACCTCATCCACCCCGCCTGGAAGTGGGGCGCCGCCGCTGTCCTTACCCTGGGCCTGCTGGCCCTGTTCACCTGGCAGCACCTCGCCCTCAAGTCCGCCCAGGAAGCCCTCGAAGGCGAGAAAAGCGCCCACGCACGATGCGCCTACAGCCTGGGCGTCCAGACCGTCCAGGTCCGCGCCTGGAAGACCCGCTCCGACGAACTCGCCGCCGCCTACGAGACCGCCCGCCAGGGCGCCGCCCAGGCCCGCGCCAGGGCCGAGGACAAAGCCCGCGCCCTCTACGCCCTCAACCTGCCCCAGGACGAATGCCATGCCCTCGCCACGCTGGTCGATACCGCTCGCGGCCCTGCTCACAGCCTGCGCCTCCCCATCGCCCCCGAGTGACCCGGCCCCGGTGCCGATCCCGGTGCGCCCCCAGGTCCAGGCCCCCACCGCCCCCATCCCCTGCCGTCCCCGCGACGAATCCCGCCAGGAATGGCTCCGCTGCCGCCTGGCGGACTGCGCCGCGCGGGATGGCTACATCGTGGAGCTGGAAGCGGCGCTCAAAGGGTTGATTGAGGCGCCTTGATGGCACGAATTACCCACCAACACCGCGCCTCCCCTACGTGGCGTGGAAGTTCGCCCGGATTTCGAATCCGGTGCATTCGACCACTCTGCCATCTCTCCGGGCTGCGAAGCCCCGTAAATACTGGGCTTCGCGGGTTTTGCGGTTTTGCCTGCTTCGCCTGAAACACCCACTTTTTGCCCACCAGGACGCCATTTTTTACCCACCGATTTTTCGGATGGCGGCGCGGAGGTGATCGTCCGCCAGGTGGGCAAGATTACCCACCCGCCGCAGGATGGCCAGGCGCCGGTTGACGGTGGCGGGCTTGAGGTGCCGGTTGTCGGCCTTGTACCGCTCGGCGACCTCGGGCAGTTCTTCGAGGGCGGCGCCGGTGAGGTATGGGAGCAACTGGGCGGCGTGGTTGCGGGTGTCGGTTTCAGACTTGAGGCGGGGGAGTTCTTCTTCGGCCCATTTCCTGACCGCTTCGGCCAGGGTGCGCGGCGGTTTTTGTCCTAGCTCGCCTTGCCACGCACGATTTCGAGCCTGGGCTTCCCAGTGCTCCGCTTCGGCCTTGCTGGCGCCGGCCGGAGCAAGTTTTCGAGTTCGCCGGCCGTGGGCCGTGAATTCGATGCGCCAGCGCGCCTTGGCTTTGTCCCAGTAGACGGACATGGATCAATGAGATGGGTGGAGGTGCGGACCATGCGGTCCAGGTCTTCGGGGCGGATACGGTAGCACCGGGCGCCCAGGTTGACCACCGCCAGCCGGCCGTCGGAGATGAGGCGGTAGACCTGGCGCTCGCTGATGGCGAGGCGCTCGGCGGCGGTCTGTATGGTGAGGAGGTTCACGCGGCGGACACTCTGGGCAATGCCTTGCGCAGCCCGGCGAGGATGCGGCTCCAGCCCATGCTGTCGGACCATGGCTGGCCGTCCACCTCGACGCGGTAGCAGTCCACCCGGCGGGTGCGGTAGAGGGTGAGGCGATGCTCACGCCGGCCGAAGTCGTGGTCGATGATGAGGATTTCCCGGCGCAGGTCCGGGAGATCGGCCGAGTAAACCGGAGCTGGCAAGGCCATACGCTTGGCCTCCTTCGCGGCGCGCATGGCGGCGAGTTGTTCAGCGCGTTTTCTGGTTACCCGGTACATGATCAACCTTGCACGGTTCGGATATTCTGTTGTTAGGCGTCTGCGCGTTCCACAGCCGCTTCATCTCCGCATTCAGTGCGCGGTCAGCACGGCAGTCCTCGCTGGTGCGCCCGGTGCAGTCCACGGCTGGCCCTTTGTGGAAGCAGTCCCAGCAAGCGTAGTACGCCGGGCCTTGCAGCGGCGTGGCGCCGGCCTTGGTGGCTCGCGCCCACTTGCCCACAAGCTGCGATGCCGTCTCGTCGCCGGTCGTCTCCATCGCAATCGGCATCTGCGGCTTCATGTTG
>CAZEMX010000225.1:0-2636 GCA_964513415.1 uncultured Nitrososphaerota archaeon | reverse complement strand
GAGGGTGCTAGGGAACCGTGCCTGAGTCGGAGGGCCGGGTCGAGCTGCAGGCAGCTGAGCCAGGCGTGAGGGCAGTAGTGATCCTCTCGGGGGGCCCTGACAGCGCAGTCGTCCTATATCTGGCGCGGAGGGAGGGGTACAGGGTCGATGCGCTGACCTTCGACTACGGGCAGCTCGCAGAGGCGGAGATAGGCTGCGCCAAGGAGCTTGCGCGGCTTGCCGGGGCGGAATGGGCAAGGTTCGACCTCTCGGGGATGAAGGGGCTTTACAAGGGTGCCACCGCGCTTACCGACGAGGCGATGGGCATAACGGGCGAGTTCACGAGCCAGCTGGTCGTGCCATTCAGGAACGGGGTCATGATCGCCATCGCCGTTGCCTATGCCGATTCGATAGGGGCATCGACGGTGCTGTACGGGGCCCAGCAGTCCGATGCGGCACATTATCCGGACTGCAGGGAGGGCTTCGTCAAGGCATTCGAGGAGGCTGCCCGGATCGGGACAGATAAAAATATTAGAATAGTGGCACCCCTTATTTCGTTGAATAAGAGCAGGGTCCTCAAGCTTGGCAAAGAGCTCGGCGTGCCTTTTGAGATGACATGGAGCTGCTACAGGGGCGGCAACAAGCACTGCGGCAGATGCGAATCCTGCCTGAACAGGAAGAGGGCATTTGGAGAGGCGGGCATGAGCGACCCGACAGTGTATTCGGAATAGGTCGAAGAACGGATGGTAAAAATGGGATTCCTCCGCCGCAGGTATGAACGGACAAAGACGAAGGTAACGAGATACACGAAGGTCGCAGAGGCGGGGGGGCTCTACAGGCGCTACTTCGTGATGAACTCCTTCGACGGAGCCCTTGCGATACTGGGGGTCATAGTTGCGGCTTATTCGACGGGCAACGCTAGCGCCCGCATAATAGTGAATGCAGGCGTTGGGCTGGCCATTGCCACGGGCATCTCGGGCTTCGTCGGCGCATACCTCTCGGAGAGGGCAGAGAGGGTCAAGAAGATAAAGGACATCGAGCACTCGATAATGATGGGGATAAATGGAAGCCTGCTCTACAGGGCTTCGAAGTTTGTAATGATAATGCTGGCACTCGTAGACGGCATCTCGCCGGCCGTCGCCATATTCATAACGATCCTTCCATTCATATTTTATGAGGCGCTGCCCAACTCGTTCCTGCTCGATTATGCGATGCTTGCGTCGGTCCTCATCAACCTCACGCTCCTGGCGCTGCTTGGTGCATTCCTGGGGAAGATCTCCCAGACTAGCGTCGTTAAGTACGGCTTGATGACGCTTGTGATAGGCGTGGGCGTGGTCATCCTGCTATACTTTACAGGGTTCTGACTCCAAAAGTTTGATAAGGGATAAGAGACATCAATGTTTTGATCGATGGTGAATGTTTTGAGCATAGACATTAAGAAGCTCGTCATTGATGCGCTGAAGCCCCGCGAGATCTCACTTGCAGAGCTTGCCAAGGCCATCTGCAACATCGACTGCGTGGAGGATGTGATGATAAGCGTTGCAGAGACCGACATGAGGACCGAGACCGTGAGGATGATACTGACCGGCATCGGGATATGCTATGAGGACGTGCTCAAGGTGCTCAACGAGAACAGCACCGCCTTGAAGAGCGTGGACGAGATCGCGGTCAGCAAGAAGCAGAAGAAGATGCTTTAGGATAAGGGGCTGCTTACCTAGGGTATGCAACGCTCCATTATCTCAAAGGCGCTTGGTGCCAGGATGCCCCTCTTGACTTCGTAAACCTCTTGCTTTGCCAGCGCCTTCTTCCGGCTGGCGATCGCCTGGACCTCCACCTCCACGGCATGCGGAAGGTTGGCGCTCTCCAGATAGCCTTCGCGCTCCGCGTGGTTGACCAGCTCCTCGCCTTGTTTCGTGCGGACTATCAGGATGGACCAGTCCTTCGAGACCCCCTCCACGCGCCCGACGGATACGTCGGAGAAGGCGCCGGTGAAGTCCATGCATGTCTTGCACCCCTCCCGGATGTTGCCCCAGAGCTCAGAGAGGGGTATGTCGTGAACGTTTATGTCAGACTTTACCTTGATGGAGTCGTCGAGGTTTATCTCGTCGACGGCATCGAGCTGGATGCCCTTGGCGCCGAGCAGCGACGAGAAGTTCCTTATCGACTGGGGGTTCCACAGGCAGAAGCGGCTGATAAGGAAGCCCAGCTGCTCGCTTGATTTGTGCCCGAATAGCTGGAGCTTCCTGAGGGCGGTCATGTGGCAGGGCAGGCCTATGAAGGCAACCCGCGCTTGGGCGTAGCCCTTCACGACCGAGTCGTAGGCCTTTGCGACCGCTGCGGGGTGGAACTCGACCTTTAGCATCGAGGGGAGGTAGTCAGTCACCATGGGGATCTTGAACTTCTGCGGCGTGGGCATGTCGTCGAGATTCTTTGTCTCAGACGACACAACGGCGTCGACTAGCCCGGTCTCGATTCCGCATATAGACAGCGCGGCTGCGACGCCGCCGCTCCGGGTTATGTGCCGGATATCCTCAAAGTTGCTCCTTGCGATTTTTATGGTGAGGAAACGCCCTATTCCGGGTAGCGAATAAGGCGCGGATGAGAGCTCTTTGAATGCCTCATCAAGGTTTGGGGCGGTGTGCGGGCACACCTCATGG
>CAZEMX010000224.1:0-2656 GCA_964513415.1 uncultured Nitrososphaerota archaeon | reverse complement strand
CCATCATCTTCGAAGAAACTTCCATGCTTGGAACGGATCTTCATCAGGAGGTAATCGATGCGTGTCCGCATAACCCGCAACTCATCTACCTTGGAGATATCCAGCAGTTGCCTCCTGTCTTTGGTCCGGCAATCTTGGGCTTCAAGCTCCTGGAACTTCCTGTCATTGAACTCACAGAAGTGTATCGCCAGGCATTGGAATCTCCCATCATTTCCCTGGCTCATCGCTGTCTCTCAGGCAAGGGTATCCCAACAGCCGAATACCCGGAATGGAACAGGGATGGACTAACTATCCGTCCTTTCAAGAAACGTGTCGAGCCAGAGATGGCAACCGTAGGCATTGGCAATCTCCTCTGCCAAATGTCAAATGACAATCTCTACGATCCATCTTCTGACATGATCCTCATCCCCTTCAACAAGGCCTTTGGAACAGATGAGCTGAATAAGATCCTTGCGAATCACATCGCTCGCAGGAATGGAGCAGTGACCCACCAGATCATTGCAGGATTCCAGAAAGTCTATCTCTCAGTTGGAGATAAAATACTGGTGGATAAGGAGGATGCAATCATCACCAGGATTGAAACCAATCCTGCTTACTCAGGCGCATTCTTCCTGCCTGCCTCTTCTACCCTAGATTATTGGGGCTATGATCCGAAGGCATCCTCACACAAGCCTGATGATGATGACATGGATTTCCTCCTCTCTCAGGTAGCAAAACAGGAAGGCCAATCTGAGGACCGAGTCAATCAGGCCTCCCACATCATCACATTCAGAAAGGCAGGCTCGGACTCTGAGCAGAAAGTTCAGAGTGCAGGAGATATCAACTCCATCCTCCTAGGCTATGTCCTCACAGTTCACAAAGCTCAGGGCAGCGAGTGGAATAAAGTTATCTTCATCATGCACGCATCCCATGCAACCATGAATTCCAGGGAACTCCTCTACACTGCCATCACCCGAGCTAAGAAAGAACTCCTTATCCTATGTGAACCCGACACGATGATGAAAGGAATCGAGAATCCCCGCATCAAAGGAAACACACTGGCTGAGAAGGCCATCTACTTCCAGGGAAAGAAAGAGCGCATGAGCGCAGAAAGGATCTCTTAACCATGTCAGTCAGCGAAACTCCTACCTCCCTCTACTGCCTCCACTGTGGCGCATCCAAGAGGATCTTCCTATCCACTCAACAAGAGGAGATAGAGTCTTTCAGAAGCTATCATTCTCTGTGTTGCGCTCAGCCCCTGAACCAGCCGCCTGATCCTTTCCAGCGAAAAGACTGGAAGTTACGTGGCTCTCAACCCAACGAAGACAGGCCTAAATAAGAGCTTCGACCCCCCTTGACACGGCTCCGGCCTTGTGGCACCATCGAGCTTCACTGGTTGAGGTTCCGCACCAGTAATTACCAAGCGGAACCAAACTCCCTTTCAAGGAAACTACCGTGTCCAACGCTGTTATCGCAAACACCAATCCCCTGATCGAACTCCGCGACTTCAAGTTCAATTTCAAGAAAGACAAGATGGGCAACAAGCGTCCGTCCGTCGAATTGAGCGTGCAAGTTCCCGCTGCTGAAGGTCTGGCAAACATCCTGACTGAAGGCGGCAAGCCGCTGGAATGCCTGATCGAAATCGCTGCTGATTTTGTTCGTACTCAAGTGGCTGGCTGGGTCTCGGATAACGAGAATGCCAGCCAAGCAACCTTCGACAACAGCAAGTTTGATTTCGTCTATCTTGCCAACCTGCCGAAGGAAGATCGCCGCAGTGCTGCCATTCCTGCCGAAGTCTGGGAAGATTTCGTCAAGGATTATCTGTCGGTCATGCCTGGCCGCACTGGCAAGAGTGTGGAAGCTGTGGGCACTGCCGCAGATATCTTTGCCAAGAAGCTGCTGCAAGTGAAGACCAACAAGCCTGTGCTGGAAAAGCTGAAGCAACAACTCAGCATCTACAGCGAAGGCGAGTCGGCCGAGCAGTTCGAGGAAGTTCTGGCTTTCCTAATCAAGCGCATCGACGTTTATCTGGCAGCCGGCGAAGTGGTTTACACTGCTGAGATGATCTAAGTCAGCAAAGTTTGGGATTGCTGGTAACTAGAACCTCCCAGTAATCTCACCTCCTGAGCATGAGGCTAAACTGCTCTTTCTTGTTTATAGGTCTGCCAGAATCCTTAGGTAAAGACGTTCTGGTTTTGGATGCCGTGCCAGACTGGCAGACCTATGCGCAAGTACCAACCAATCTGGATAAAGCTGAAGAAAGTAGGAAGCGCATCTATTGCCGCTCATCCTCTCCTTCATGCGCGCATAATCAAAGCAGTCGTCAAGGAAAAATGGCTTGACGAAGGCTTCAAGCTTGAGAGTCTGCCATATCATCATGTGCTCTCTCATCACAAGGAAGGTGCAAAGATCACCTTCACTCTCACCAAGTTCCTGACCTCAAGCATAGGAGTCGCAGATGTCTAGACCCGGAGACAAGTTCATCAATCTTTCTGGCAAGATCCTAGGAGAAACCGCCAAAGCTATTCGATTCAGTGTGGAAGGAGTAGCAGGCAAGCGACTGGGGCAGAGCCAATACCGCACCGTCTGGTTTCCTCTCTCCCAAGTCAACAGCATCGTGCATCAGCCTCCTCATTCCACAGAGGATGATACTCTGAAAGTATCTGAGTGGATCTGG
>CAZEMX010000223.1:0-2680 GCA_964513415.1 uncultured Nitrososphaerota archaeon | reverse complement strand
GACCGGTGATGCCTCGCCCACCGCATGCATTCCCGGGCGATCGCCCCCACGCCCGTCCCATAGACCGCCAGGCCCGCGCCATGCCCGCCATGACGGCGACCGACCTTGCCCTTGGTCCACTCCACGAGGATCGTGCCTGGACGCAGCCGATCCAGCAACACCCCCACATCGTCGGCCATCGTCATCACACGGTCAAACGAAGCGTCCGATCGCGACGCCGGTCGGATCCACCCGGCGTCCAACAGTCGGGCACAGGAGTCCATCGCCGCATAGCCGCAGATCGTGCTGGACGGGTCCAACGCCAAGACGAAATCCAACGTCATATCGCCCTCTCCAGGATCAGTGTCCACAAATCTGCCATTCCTTTCCCAGCCACCTACATGTTCGCCGCCACGAGAGCCTCCGCCAGCGGCGGACATACGCTATTGCCAATCCTCGCCACCTGACTCGTCTTGCCACCCGTCAAGACGTAATCATCAGGAAACCCCTGCGCGCGAGCCAGCTCCCGCGGCGTCAGCGTACGCAGACCGATATCCTCGATCGCATACCGCATCCCATGCACGTCCACCCAACCCAATCGAGCCTCCCCCGTCACCGTGTCACCACACTCCCGGATGTACGTCCGAAGCTCGCCGATATGATGCGAACCCCTGGCAAGGATCGTCGGAAACGGTTCCCGCATGCACCTGGCTCTCGCTGTGCCCAAGAAAACTACCAAATTACTGATCGCGTGAGTCGCAAGACATCCCTGACCACCGCGAACACCACACTCGCTTGTATCGGCAGAGGGCAAAGACCCCGACGACCTCGGACACTTACCTGCGGCGACGCGAAAATACCTGGCAAGAAACTCCGACACAAGATCAAGGTCCTGTCGGCCAGGCCCGACGACCGAAGACCCACCAGGGATCGACACATGCACGCAACCGCCAGGAGCCAGCCGACGCATAAACGGATCCCGTGACTCCAGGATATGCCTGCGGACGCCAGACGCGATCCTACACATGGTTTGCTTGGCGAGACGCCTCCGCCGGTCAAAGATGCTTGGACACGGACGCGACCAATCAATGCACTCCGCCGCCACCCGATACGGCGGCAGCCCGAACAAATTCCCCGGCTCGCCATGAGTCGGACGAGGCCACAGGATCGGCCGCCAATCCCGACGAGCGACCACGAACCACCGCCGACGAATCGTCGGTGCCCCATAGTCGCATGCCCTCAATTCACAGCCCTCGACCACATAGCCCAACGCGCGAAGCCGATCGCACCACCGTGCGTAGGTCTCCCCCGACTGCGACACGTCAGGCCGACCGTCAGCGCCCAACGGACCCCATCGCCGAAACCCAGGTACATTCTCCACGATCACCAGCCGCGGACGCACGTCCATCGCCCACCGTACGACCTCCCAGGCCAGATCCTGGACCTCCGCTCGCACAGGACGCCACCCCTTGGCCGGCGAAAACTCGGTACAGGGAGGGCTGAACCACGCCAGACCCACCGGCCGACCCTCCGTCACCGTATGCGGGACCACGTCACGCACGTCGGCGCAGAGATGACGTGTCTCCGGGTGATTCGCACGATGCATCTCGACCGCCGCCGAGTCACGATCGATCGCGACGTCAGGCCCGCGGCCCAGTGCCATGCGAATCCCGAGCGACGCCCCGCCGCCGCCGGCAAAGATATCGACGATCATCTCACGATCCATTTTCCTCGGTCTCCCACAAAAAACATTTTTCTATAGATTTTCCGGCGCCGGGGTCACAAACCGGAGTCGATCCTCCAGCCACGTCAACCGGACGATCCCCGTCGGCCCGTTTCGCTGCTTGGCGACCAGGACCTCCCCGACGGCTTCCTTCTCCCACGTCGGATCTCCGCGGTGATAGTAATCCTCGCGGTGCAACAACAGGACGACGTCGGCATCCTGCTCGATCGCGCCCGATTCCCTCAGATCGCTCATGCGGGGACGATGGTCTTCCCGCCCCTCGGCCGCACGGTTCAACTGACTCAACGCGATCACCGGCACCCGCAATTCCTTCGCCATCGCCTTGAGCTGCCGCGAGATCGCCGAGACCTCCGCCTGCCGACTCTCCCGCCACGCCGGCCCCATCGTCAGCAACTGCAAATAGTCCACGACGACGTACCGGATATCATAGGCACTCTTGAGCCGTCGCGCCTTGGCCCGCAACGCCAGTGGCGTCAACGCCGCCGTGTCGTCGATGTAGATGTTGTCCTGTTCACAAATGACATCCATCGCCCCCACCAGCCGGGCAAAGTCTTGCGGCCCCAACACCCCCTGTCGGGCCTGTTGCCCCCCGACCCCGGCCCGGCTGACCAACATTCGCTCCATCAGCAGCTCGCGACTCATCTCCAGGCTGAACACCGCCCCAGGATGCCGGCAGTCCAGCGACATATACTCCACCATGTTCATCGCCAGAGCCGTCTTGCCCATCGACGGACGGGCCGCGAGGACAATCAGCTCCCCCGCCTGGAACCCCGTCGTCATCGCGTCCAGGGCCGGATACCCCGTGCTCAGTCCCGTCCACTGTCCGGCCTTGCGGTTGGCGATCTGGCCATACACCGTCCGGGCCAGATTCGCCGCCGGCAGGACCTCCCCACCGGCCACCCCCCGCTCCGCCACCCGGAAAATCCTCCGCTCCGCCTCTTCCACCTTCTCTCGCGG
>CAZEMX010000222.1:0-2687 GCA_964513415.1 uncultured Nitrososphaerota archaeon | reverse complement strand
GGCAGCTTGTACACCGAGTTGGGCGCGTAGCCCAGGATGTCGTAGGCCCCAACCCCAGGCGAAATGGTATGGGGTTGGCTGATCGTCGGTGTTTGGCCTGCATACTCGACCGCGCCCGCGCCTGGGTAAATGCCGGCAGCCTGCTGGATGCTCGGGGCGTAACCCAATATCGTGGCGGCACCCGCTGATGGCGCTACGGTATGAGGCTGGGCAATCGTGGGGGCCAGGCCGGTGTAGATGGCGGCCCCAGCACCTGGCGAGACGCTGACACCCTGAATCAGGCTCGGGGCGTAACCAAGCGCGGAGACAGCACCAGCGGCGGGCGATACCGTGTGCGGCTGGCTGATTGTCGGGGCGTAGCCAGTGGCGGTGATAGCGCCGGAGCCTGGGGTGACGGTTGTTCCGCCCGCGCTGCTATTCCCAATCGCAATCGCCAGCATCTTGCGAGCACTGGCACTACCATCCGAGTAATTCAGCGTCCAGCCATCCGCATCCAGCGAGGCCAGACTGGCAATGGTGTCTGTGCTGCCTACCGCCGATTGGATGCGCAGGATGTTGCTGGTATCAGCGTAGCTTTCGTTATCGGTCGGGTCGGACGCATCCTCATCAATGAACGTAGTGCCCCACTCAGCCGATGCCGGGCCGCCCATGCCAAGGTGCATTGAGCCAGCTTCCGTGAGCGTTCCGACCGCCGTGCACATCGTGCCAGCCAACAGCAAAGCGAGCGGCTCAAAAGCGGTTACGTCATAGGCGAGATTGCCTGTGCCTGTTTGGGTATCCACCACGCCCACATAGCTGTCGTTGGGGCTGGGTAGTTCCAGGGCGAGGTAATACAGAACATTGCTGGCCGAGTCAGCCGATGGCGTGACGGTAAAGCCGTTGGCGTTGGCGGATACCGAAATCTCCGTACTCAGGGCTGTGCTTAAGATTTTGGCGGCGGCAACATCATTGTGGATAGCCGTGGAAGTGTCCGTGGCAGCTTGTCCGTCGCGGGATTCCAACGCCACGCAGCCCTGTGTGACGGTATCCGCGCCATCGATTTTTGCAGCGCCGAAAGTAAATCGGGCTGATGCCGAGAGCGTTTCATCCGCTGTCCAGGCTCCCAGGAATAGCACCAGATCAGCGCGGAATCCTGGGTCGGTTACGTTGATGGCTGAAGTGCCTGTACCGAGGTTTATCGCGCCAACGTGAGCATTCGTAACCCCTTTGAGCAACAGCACCGAGGCGTAGCGGTTGATCCCGGTGGAGCCCGCTGCCACCGAGAGATTGATGCCGTCCGTGGTGCTGGCGGCGGAATACTGGACAGCAAGGCTGGCAACATTAGTGGCCAGTATCGGAGCCGCGTTGACATCCCCACCATAACGCCCTGCATTGCTGGTAGCTACCGCATCCTGGGCAGCAAACGCAACGCCAGCCTGGGCAGGATCGGCACACCAGAATCCAGCCGACATCTGCGCATGCGTCGAAGGGTTATTGGTAGTGTTCCCCCGCGAAACAAAAATGATCGCCGCATCAGGTGTACCAAACCCACTGCTGGTAAATGCAGTATCGCCGGTTGTCGCCAGCGTATTGGTGACAACCTTTGCGGTAATAGCCACGGATCAGCCCTTAGATGGCGTTGATGCGAGCCACGAGGCCGGCGTTGGTGATATAGCCGGGCACGCGGCTCTCGGCCATCATGAAAATCACCCGCATCAGCTCGATAAATTTGGCCTTGGCCGTGGCGTTGGGCTGCGCGTTGTATTTGCCAACCAGCCAGGACAATTCGGTTTGTTCAGATGCGCTCAACTCGAACGTGGTGATGATCTGCTGTTGCGTAATCTGGCCCTGGGCCATTTCGTACAAGTGCGCCCAAAACAGGTCCACGGCAATGCGCGGCGGGCCGGTGTCAGGATCAATAAGTCCAGCGATGCGATCAATCAGAGGCATGATTTTCTCCTACGATTTGTGGCCATTCGGCTTCCATTTCAGCGAGCCGGCGTTCCAGTTCAGCCACGCGGGCGGACAGGCTCGGGCCTTGCTGGTCGATCAGCTTCTCAACCAGGCCGAACAGGCGGTCGATGATGGCGGAATTGCTGGGGGCGGGTGCGGTAGCCATGGCATTACGCCTGCGTCACGCCGAACCAGCCGTTGGCGTTGACCTGGATGGTGAGCGGATTGCCTGCTGTGGTGGCGGGCACGTCAGCCGGGGTGCTGTCGCCCAGGAAGTAGCCGATGAGCGGGCTGGTCTTGCCCCAGAGCGAGCCGGAGACGTACAGCACGGCATAGCGCCAGGCGGGGATGCTGCCTCCGGCTGCGGTCCAGGTCGGATCGTCGCTGTCGTACTTGAAACCGTTGGTGATGGTGCTCACGGCGTCGTTGGCGATGGTGGCCCCACCCGTGGTGTAGCCGTTGCCGTTGGCGATCTCGTTGGCGGACACGTCGGCCCACTCGTCGTGTCCGGTGTTGCTGGCGTCCGGGGTGTAGGCGCTGGAGACGAGGGCGATTTTGACGGTTGCGCCGGTCAAGTCCTGCATGCGCAGGTCGTCGAGGTTGGCGCGGTAAATGGTAAAGGTGCCTGCTGCCATAGTGTTCTCCTGAAAATTACTGAACTTGGCCTTCTAGGCCGTTTTGTGTCCGGATTACAGACACTGTTTTGGGTTGGGATGCTTGCTGCAATACCGCTGCAATGGCTTGCATGGCAACAG
>CAZEMX010000221.1:0-2691 GCA_964513415.1 uncultured Nitrososphaerota archaeon | reverse complement strand
GGCGCCCCGGTAGTCCATGAGGTCCCCGAAGATGAGCGGCTTCAGCTCGGGCTTCCAGAGGGCCTCCTTCGCGTCCAGCCTGTCGGCGAGCGCCCCCGGCTCGAACGCCATCCCGTAGTACTTGAGCTTGGCGTCAATTATCTCCCGGTCGAAGAGCACCCCCTTCCCGCGCACCAGGAACGCCAGGTCGTAGAGGTCCCTCGCCTTGTCCCGGCTCATTATCGCCCTCACCTTCTCCGCGGCCACCTCCTTGAGTGCCATCCCGCCCAGCATCTTGACGGGCACGCCGTAGGCGCTGTTGTCGAGCCTCATCGGCAGCGGCTTCGCGAGGGGGCGCTCCCGCCGGCTTATCTCGACATAGACGTATGAGGTCTCCACCGGCGACGTGTATAGCGGGCCCTCTGCGCCGATCCTGAAGGAGTAGCACCTCACGTCATCGCTCTCGACCCTCACGGAGTTCTTCACGCCATAGAGCCTTAGCGACTCGGAGACGTCGCCTGCCAGCGCTTCTGGAAGGCCGCCGCTGCTCGTAAAGTCCAGGTCCTCGGAGAACCTGTCGAGCCCGTGGAAGAAGTAGAGGTATGTGCCGCCCTTGAAGACTAAGGGGTGCTCGGAGAGGGCCGCCAAGATGAGGCTCTGCAGGTAGCGCTTCTCCTGCTGCCATGGCCGGAGGTTATTCAGCTTTGCCAGCTTGATCAGGGTTGGCTTATCGATCACGTCGACTACCCCCTGCTTGTCTTCTTAGGATGAGATTTGCATCTGTAACAGCATCTGTATCAAAATCAGCATTTGCGCCTCCAGATGGGACAAGCAGCATTCCAAGTCGCTTCTCGCCTCTCCCCTGGAATCTCTGCACGTATCTGCCCAGGCGCGCCCTGTCCACCTTCCCCAACAGGTCTGCAGGTAGCGGCGCCCTCGGGAAGAGGTAGGCCATATCAAGCAGCGCCTTCTCCGGGTCTGCCACGAAAGCGTAGCTGCCGGACCTCGCGTGCGCCTCGTATCCGAACATGAGTGACGGGGGCATCTTGTGGTAGGCGATGCCCAGCGCCAGGTAGCGCCTGCTGTTCTTCGGGCTGATGCACTCCACGCAGGCAGGCACCTGGGTCGTGAGCCCATGGAATAGAAGGGCAGACTGCAGGGAGACGTATGACGGCTCCACCAGTTGGGTCGCCACAACAAAGTCGTCGTCGGTGAAGGAGAGCCTCCCCCGCAGGACCCGGGTGGCAAGCCCCCTCTTCACGAGGCGCGAGGCGTAGACCCTGGCTACCGCCTTCGGCTTTCCGGTGAGGTTGGCCAGCTGCTGTATGGAGAAGACGGCCCTCCCGCTGCCCATTGCCATGTCACGTATCTGGTAGAGGTTCAGCTCTTTCATCTTCACACCAGAATAACAATATTGTTATTTGGGGGCGACGCAGATAAAGTTTTCGAGTGCGGGCATAACACTCCCTGCGGGGGGCCGGTAGCAGGCGGCGATCGGATCAGTCCAGCGGCAGGCGGTGCCCGGCCCATGCATGAAAACGCTTTTCCACTCCAAGGTTGCATAGATGATGCAGCGCGGTGCGCACGATGGAGCGGCTCGTTGTCGACGGCTTCGGCAAGACGATCTCCGCGGAGGGGACCAACGTGGTCGTCAGGGAGTACTCCGGGGGTGAACGCAAGACCCTCTACTACGTCCCGGCGGAGTCCCTCAGGCAGGTAATAATCACCGGGAAGGGGTCTATAACGGTCGACGCGATAAACCTGCTCGCCAAGAACCAGGTCGACGTCGTTGTGATAGACTACAGGGGGGAGGTCACTGCCAAGGTCTCCCCGGTTGAGTTCAGGACGGTGAAGACGAGGCGCGAGCAGTACTACGCCTACAACGACGGCAGGAGCGGGTACCTCGCCAAGCGCTTCATCGAGGGGAAGGCCAAGAACCAGTACGCGCTCCTCGGCACGCTTGCGAAGACGCGCAAGGAGACGGACCCGGCGGCATTCGAGGCGCTGGTCGCCGCGAGGGAGAGGATAAGGCCGCTCATCGAGCAGGTCGCGGCCTACCCGGACGCCCCCGTCGAGAGGATAAGGAACCCCCTGATGGGCACTGAGGGCATGATATCGGACATCTACTGGAAGGCGGTGAAGGAGGTCGTCCCGGCTGAGTTCGGCTTCAGCGAGAGGAGCGGCAGGAACGCCACCGACGGGGCGAATGCCATGCTCAACTACGGCTACGGCATCCTCGAGGGCGAGGTGCACCGGGCGATCCACCTCGCGGGGCTGGACCCATATGCGGGCTACCTGCACGCAGACAGGCCCGGCAGCAACACGCTTGCGTTCGACCTGATGGAGGAGTTCAGGCAGCAGCTCGTCGACAAGACGGTCCTGGCCCAGATGACGAAGGGCATCGTCAAGCCATCGGACTTCTCCATGAAGGAGGGGACGTGCAGGCTCAGCGACGATGCCCGGAAGGGGCTGCTGAGGGACGTCCTGTCGAAGTTCGAGGACTTCACGGCGACGGGCGACGTCAGGATAAGGTGGTGCGACCTCATAGTGAGCCAGGCGCGGAACGTCGCGAAGTACCTGAGGGGCGAGGCGCCGTCCTACGAGGGGCACTACCTGAGGTGGTAGCGCAGGGCGCGGCTGCGCATGAATGGCAGGCAGCGGATGAGGCCTTGGGCGGCGCTGCGGCGCCCCGTTCAGTGGCAGTGCTCCCAG
>CAZEMX010000220.1:0-2785 GCA_964513415.1 uncultured Nitrososphaerota archaeon | reverse complement strand
ACGATAATCCCGAGGACCAGGAGCAGGATCGCCACAACGATAAAGAGGAGCCCCATCTGTACGCTTGCCGTCCCCGCGTCGTAATCCTCCTCGTAAGGGTCCCCGGTCATGTTGGTCTCCCGGTCCATCGCTCCGAAGATCGCCGGAACGAAGATCAGGGAGATCACCAGGATCCCGATCAGGAAGACCGCGGGGACAAAGGCGATCCTCATGCCTCTTCCTCCTCCCCATCGTCCCCCATCCGCCGCATGTAGAGCGCCTCCGCGATGAACAGGAGCGTGACAAAGGACATGATCACGCCCACGAAGATAAAGAACATCTGCAGGGGCGGGTCCTGTATGGGGATGGTCACGGGCTCGTATACGTAGGTATCCACGTTGAGTGTGGTGTTGGTGGTCACGTTGAAGACCGCCGGGTGGATGTCCACCACACCGCCCGATATGCTCATCTGCGCGATGAAGAAGGCCAGGACCGCGGCGAGGAAACAGGCCAGGACGTTCCCGTAAACGCGGTTGTCGTGGTCCCATACCCCATAGATAATCAGGAGAAAGTCAATCGGGATCAGGACCAGGAGGAGATCGAACGGGACCATCTACCGCCTCCTTGAGTCCCGTATCTCCGCCCGCTTCCCGTATCGCCGGAGGAACGCATTCAGAGACTTCTCCATATTGTCAAGGTCGCTCTCATGCGGTCCCGTTTCGTGGATCGCAACACAGAATTTAAACCTCTTTACCGTCTTGATCATGGTTTATCCCCTCCCCCGGGTCAGGAGCCCATAGAGGATCGAGACCAGGGAAATTGCTATCAGCCACACCGCGGCCACCTGCCAGTTGGCGGGGATCCGCGGGATCAGGAACAATCCCACCACGGCTCCCACGCACCCGCCCACCAGGGACATATCCCGCTGCATGATCCACATCATCAGGAACGGGATGGATATGACGATAACCAGGGCCAGGTTGCCTAAAACATCCGTATAGGTCAACAGCGGGACATCGATGAAGAGGACCTTCCACCCGATCCCCGTGGAGGTGTTGTCATACGTGGTGTTGCCTCCCAGAGCGCCGATGAGTATATTATAGGCCGTCTCATTCAGAGGGACAATCGTCTCTGCAGCCTTCTCCCGCAGGGAGATGTTGACCGCGGAGGCGTTGTCCACGATCAGGAGAAACCCCGCGAAGAGGAGAAAGACCACGATCAGGAGGTTGGTCATGATCCTGCTGGTCCTGTCAGAATCCAGATAGGTGTCCGCCATTTCAGTCCATCCCCTGTGTCTGGTGGCCCGTCACGAATTGATACAGCCCCCATACCTTGACGAACTGGAGCGGAGCATCCAGGATTAAGGCGATAGCCGCATACTCCCACCCGATATAGTAGACGAACATCGGGACGATACTGAGCATACAGGACAGGGCGAGGAGGAGGACCTTGATGAAGATCACCAGGGCCATGAACAGGAACAAGGGGTTGACCCCTGCATCCGAAACACCGCTGCCCGTCTCCTCCACCTGTGCCGCGGTCATGGTGGCTCCACTGGCAGGGAGTTCCGCGGTATACCACCCGAGTTCATTGATCCCCGCAAAGCATGACCCCACGATGAAGCATACCAGGAGGATCCGATATAACATCATTCGTATCTCACCCTCTTTGAGCGGAACATGAAATTAGCCAGGATCGTTACCACCGTGGCGAAGACCAGCACGCCCACCCGGGCCTCCAGCGGTCCCAGATCGTCCAGCCAGCCGATGAGGAGGAGGATCCAGCCCACGAACGTGAACACCGCGCAACCTGCCCCCACGGATACCTGGCCGAAGAAGAGCGCGGAGAAGATCATGAGCGCTATCCCGATGTAGAGGAGGAGGTCTTCGGGGATCCCGAGCGTGATCGGGCCGGGCGGGAAGTACACCGAATAGTCCCGCCGGACCTCTCCGAGCGTGGCGTGGTCCACGGTCACGCGGACGAAATAGGATTCGTCCCGGTGGTTCTCGATATTGAAGGTATGGCTCCAGGTGTCTCCCGTCTCCGTGGTGTTGGCGATCTCCGTCTCTGTCCCGTTGGCGAGGACCTGATTGAGGGTGACGAATACGGAGGTAGTACCGGCCAGCGAGGAGGTATAGTTCACCATGATCTGCGCGTCATCGGCATCGATCTCTGTTCCGGTGACGTTGACCTGCAGGACAACGTTGGGATCGTATCCCGCGGGGAAGATGCCGGTGCCCGTCACGAAGATCGGGTAATAGTCGTCCTTCGGATATCCGCTCCAGTTGGCGAGGGTGGCTCCGTCTTTCTCGAAAGAGACCTGGTAATTGACTGCTTCGATCATCATGAAATCGATGGCCCCGTCCGTCCCCGTGGTCCCCGTCATGCTCTGGTTGTGGATGGGGACGCTCTCCAGGTCGATCCCGAGGATGGTCATGAGGGACTCCCACAGCCCCCCGGGCGCCGTGGTCTCGTATCCCTGGGCCGTGACGGTGACGCCATCGATGGGGGCTCCCCAGAGCGTATAGACCTGGAATTTCACGTGGTGGGGCGGGTACTGGATGCCCGCGCCCTGTGGCGCCTGCCCGGGTTTGCGGAGGTAGATCGTCAGGGTCTCGCCGTCCACGTCGTTGACGAAGACGTTGGAACTCGAGGGAGTATAATCCGCTGCCGTGGCCGTGGCGGTCCAGATACCGTACGGCATGGTGAAGTTAACTTTCCCGCCGCTATCGGTGGTGCCCTCCTGTCCATCGCTCATCTGGACGATGGCACCGGAGACGGGGGCGCGGGAATTGTAGTCCAGGAC
>CAZEMX010000219.1:0-2785 GCA_964513415.1 uncultured Nitrososphaerota archaeon | reverse complement strand
CGGGAACCACATACCACTGGAAAGTAGTCGCCAAAAACGCATTCGGTGAGCTGGCGGGAGCCACATGGAAGTTCACGACGGGTAGCGCTCCGTCGGACCTGAACTACACGGACCCCGCAAACAACTCGACCGACAGGCCACTCGACACGACACTCAACTGGACATGTGTGGGAGCCACCTCTTACGACGTCTATTTCGGAACGAATGCGACCCCGCCCCTGGTATCCACAAATCAGGCGGGCAGTTCCTACACGCCCGGACTCCTTGCGCCGGGAACCACATACCACTGGAAAGTAGTCGCCAAAAACGCATTCGGTGAGCTGGCAGGAGCAACATGGAAGTTCACGACCATGCTCGTTATTCCGGACGGAATCTCTATTTCCAGGGCAGTTCTTCCAAAGAATTCGGATGAAGAAATCTTTGTTCACGGCAAAAACATAGACAACATAGGCGGTTGCAGCCTGATTATAACCTACGACAGCACCTATCTGGAGATAGACACTAACAAAGGAAACAACGGAGTAGTTGCACTTAACAGCTTTAACGGGGGGCTCATGATAGTTGACCCTACTACGGTCGGAACACTGAAAATAGACATAGCCTTCATGAGCGCAAAGAACATAACCGATGAAGACATCTTCAAGATTCACATTAAGACTATGAACAAAACAGGAGACACACAACTGGACATAACCGGACAGGTACTCGATCCTTCTACCGACCCGATCGTAGTCGTCTTTACAGGAACCACGATAACCGTAGAGTAAAGGGGGTAAGAAGATGAAAAGGTTAACGTTACTTCTACTGGTGACATGTGTCATAGCCCTTGCAATTTCGGGCTGTTTCAGGGGAGAGAAAGAGAAGAGTCTGATTGTGGATAACGTTAAGCTCCTGCTCGAGGACAATACGGTAACGCTCTTCTCTTTATCCAGAGCGTACGGTATAGAGCTTACATTCTCCTCTGACATCTCAAGCGACTCCCTCGCAGCACCCGAGCAAATGCTCATGATCCACAAGGGCGACGGAGAAAAGACGCTCGTCGCGCTCGCAAAGATAGGCGAAGAGATAGAAGAGGGCGAGAAACTGCTCACAATAGCCGGTATCTCATCTCTTGAGGGTCTTCTGCTGAAAGCCGAGAGTGAAATAATCCTTCAGGACAGCGCGACCCCGCCTCTGCCAAACGGGATATGCGTCGTAGACACGGCGATATCTCCGAGCAGTAGCGGTTTCTTCTACGTGCACGGGAAAGGGCTGAGCAATGTCGGTGGGATAGCAGTGACAATAAACTACGACTCTACCTATTTCACAGTCGACACGACCCAGGGAAACAACGGAGTGACTATACTCGGCACCTGTGGTACGGGGTTGAACATTGTCACCAACAGTGCGGGAAAGGTCGAGATATCCACGGCCTTCATGAGCGCAAAGAACATAGCCGATGAAGACATGTTCAAAGTGCATGTGACTACAAAGACGAAGTTAGGCGAGACGAACCTGACAATGACAGGTGAAGTCAGAAAGCCCGACACGACTATCATCCCCACAGTATTCACCGGAGGAAAGGTAAAGGTGGGCGAGGAGTGCAAGCTCCTGGGAGACTTCAACAACGACTGCACTGTAAACCTGCAGGACTTCATAGTCTTCGCACAGCACTATAATTCGGTGAGCGGGGACACCAGGTACGGTGTGCTTTACGATATACACCCTGCGCAGATGGGTACGGGAGCATGGGCTGGCATATACTGCAAAGCTACTCCCGACGGCCAGACAAAGCTGGGCGACTTCATCGTCTTCGCAAACAACTACGGAAAGCAATGCCCCACGCCACCAACAAATCCGACGATCTCCGGTTATGTCAGAAACCTGGACAATACGCCCGTATCAGGAGTGACCATGAACTTCTCAGGAATCGGGACGACAACCACCAATTCGAATGGCTATTACAGCAAACAGGTCACGTCAGGCTGGAGCGGTACCGTTACTCCCTCGCAACCCGGTTACACTTTTACGCCCACCAGCAGGTCGTACAGCAATGTGACTAGCGATGTGTCAAATGAGAATTATCAACGTATTGATCCACAGCCGACAAATCCGACGATCTCCGGTTATGTCAGAAACCTGGACAACACGCCCGTATCAGGCGTGACCATGAACTTCTCGGGAATCGGGACGACAACCACCAATACGAACGGTTATTACAGCAAACAGGTCACGTCAGGCTGGACCGGTACCGTCACTCCCTCGCAATCCGGTTACACTTTTACGCCCACCAGCAGATCCTACAACAATGTGACTAGCGATGTGTCAAATGAGAATTATCAGCGTAATCCACCATGTACACTTCCGGGTACACCATACAGTCCTTCTCCAGGAAACGCAAATACGATTGCTTATGTACCGGTAACTCTGGCATGGACCTGCGCAAATGCAACTTCTTACGACGTGTATTTCGGTACCAGTGCTACCCCTCCAAAGGTAGGTACGGTTATTTCTGCGTCTTACAGTCCGGGACTTCTCAATCCTGGAAGATACTACTGGAAGATAGTGGCCAAGAACAACTGTGGACAGACGTCCGGCCCCACATGGTATTTCGATGTCCTTTATGTATCTTTGAGCAATGGAAATGCATATGGCTCCTTCCCCGGAACTACCGGGAGTCAGAGGTACTTCATGATAAGAAACGTGACAGCGGGAAGCCTTCTAACGGTTGAACTATACGGAGGAACCGGCGATGCCGATCTTTATGTAAGAAAAAGCAGCTGGCCGTCCAAAAGCTCTTACGACT
>CAZEMX010000218.1:0-2790 GCA_964513415.1 uncultured Nitrososphaerota archaeon | reverse complement strand
AATGGGATCGGGTGGAGCACTTCCAGTATTATCCCCATATTAAAAACAAAAAGGAGTTTAAAGAAAGAATAAAGCTATTAATTGCTAGCCAAAAAGATTTTTTAACCCAATTAGTAGCGCTCGGCTCAACTCTTTACAGAGCTTACACCTGCGCCCTATCAAGGTCATCATCTTTAACCTGGGTAAAAGTTCTAATCTTGGAGTGGGCTTCGAGCTTAGATGCTTTCAGCTCTTATCCCGTCCTAACATAGCTACTCAGCGATGCCGCTGGCGCGACAACTGATACACCAGAGGTTAGTTCATCCTGATCCTCTCGTACAAAGGACAACTCTCCTCAAAACTTAACGCCTGTGGTAGATATGGACCAACCTGTCTCACGCATGTTCTTCACTTGTTACCAAGTGCATGGACTATACCACCACCCTGCCTATGCAGGGGATCGACATATTAGCCATTACTTTTCATAATGACTCTTGCTATAAAAGCTCAGTCTCTACGGGGTTAATAAGCCATTTATGAGATTCTTCTCTACCATAAATAAACTTACAACTTCCCTCGGTATTATCCTATAATGTGACAGGTTAAATTACAATATAGGACTTCACCGATATGAGTCGATTTTGCAATCCCGATTACTCAGGAATGCCGCCATATTTGACGGTTTGAACCCAGCTCACGAACCACTTTAATTGGCGAACAGCCAAACCCTTGGGACCTTCTACAGCCCCAGGATGTGATGAGCCGACATCGTACATTGTTCCATTATTACTAATGGTGTGGACTATATCTTCATCCCATCGTACTAAGATGGGCGTTGGCGTATTAGCCCGCCATAAATGGCGGACTCCAGCCCTTATCGGGCTAAGTCTCTACAGGGTCATAACTCAACCTATATTGAAGGATCAATATTTTAATTCAAACTTGAAAATGTTCGTTAGTACCGAATATTTTCAAATTGATCCTATTTTTAAAGTTGGGTTAGACTTCCCACGGTATTGTCCATAACTACATTAGCTGATTTTCGTTATGGAGTTCACCGTTATAAGCCAATTTTTAAAATAACATTGCTGTTATTGCACCCCGATATGTTAAGGTGCCGAACAGTGCCGTTGATGTGGACTCTCGGGCACTACCAGCCTGTTATCCCCGGGGTAACTTTTGTCTGATGATCTTCCACGGTCCTACGAACCATGGTCGGTTCACTAAGTTCTGGTTTCCCATCTGCGCGACATATCCGTCTTGCAGTTAAGCCAGCTTTTCCCTTTGCAGGACTACTCCGATTTCCATCCGGAGCTAGCTGACCTTTAAACTTCTCCGTTACCTTTTAGGAGAAAAGCGCCCCACTTAAACTACCAACCAAACACTGTCTTCCGCTTGTCTCCTCAACAAGCAAAATTAGAATTCTGACATTAAAAGAGTGGTATTTCACTGGCGACTCCACTGCTCCCGAAAGAACAGTTTCAAAGTCTCCCACCTATGCTACGCATTTAACATCAAAACTCAATGTCAGGATATAGTAAAGCTCCCGGGGTCTTCCTGTCTAGCCACAGGTAAGGGGCATTCTCACCCCTATTGCGATTTCACCAAGCAGATCCTAGAGACAGTTCTCCAGTCGTTAAACCTTTCATGCGGGTCGGAACTTACCCGACAAGGGATTACGCTACTTTAACACGGTCAGAGTTACCGCGGACGTTCACCAGAGGCTTGGAGCGGTCAGCTGTCCCATTGCTGAAACAACAGCCACTTTTAACACTCTGGCACTGGTCAGGCCTCAGCCCCTATACATCCTCTTACGAGTTCAGCAGGGACCTGTGTTTTTGATAAACAGTCGCTAGAGATACGCTCGCTGCGCCCTTTTTATGCCCATTGCAAAAGCAACGGGTTCAAAAGGGAGGTCTTATCCCGAAGTTACGACCACTTTTTTGCCGAGTTCCTTCAGGACCTTTCACTTGTTCACCTTGGCACACTTGTGCCTACCCACCTGTGTCGGTTTATGGTACGGATCTAATACTTTTAACCCTGCGGGATTTTCTGGGCAACTTGCTCATCTAGTTTCACCTGTCTTGCGACAGGCTTCACGCCTACCCTTGGGTTGCCCCTCAGGTAGTCGACGGGAATCCAATAACCCGCCCAGACTACTAAATTGCGTCCCCCTCCGGAAAAGTATTAGAGGGCCGGAATATTAACCGGCTGTCCATCAGATACGCCTTTCGGCTTCTCCTAAGGCCCGCCTAACCCTTGGATGATCTCCATTGCCAAGGAAACCTTGGGTTTACGGTGTTGCAGACTCTCACTGCAATTGTGGTTACTCATGCCAACATTCTCACTCCTTATCGCTCCACCAAACCTCGCGGTTCAGCTTCAATGCAATAAAGACGCTTCCCTACCCCGAATACGAAAAACGTATTCAGCCATATCTTCGGTACTAGGCTTTAGTCCCGGAAATCTTCGGCGCAAAATCTCTTAGCTAGTAAGCTGTTACGCACTTTTTAAAGGGTAGCTGCTTCTAAGCTAACCTCCTAGCTATCTGAGAAATTCCACCTCCTTACTGACACTTAGCCTAAATTTAGGGACCTTAGATGATGGTCTGGGTTGTTCCCCTCGCGACTACGGAGCTTCGCCCCCGCAGTCTGACTCCCTCTGTAATATCTTCGGCATTCGGAGTTTGGTAAAAATACCTAGCCGAAGCCACGGTGTTTTTTCCAGTGCTCTACCTCCGAAGATAAATACCAAAGAGGCTAGTCCTAGAACTATTTCGGGAAGAACCAGCTATTACCAAACTCGATTAGC
>CAZEMX010000217.1:0-2802 GCA_964513415.1 uncultured Nitrososphaerota archaeon | reverse complement strand
CGTAAGCAGAATGATTGCCTGCCCCTGTCCGGCGCCCTCCAGCCGCAATCCGTTCGTGATGCCCCATTTCGTAGAGCGCCGAAACGTGCCGCGCGGAAGGAACAGGTGCTTCTCGGTCGATAGCATCAAATCCAGCGTCGCCGCGTGGTCGCTCACGCTGGTGCCGGCCTGGATCAGCGCCTGCTCGGCCTTGGAGAAGCCGCGCAGAGCGTTGTAGCCGTTGCTTGTGTTCCGGACGACGAGGAACCCAATGCTGTCGTCTGGGTAGTCAACGGCCGGATCAGCGCCAACCAACGCCGCCCCCTTGCCTGGCGCCGTGGATGCGATCGATGGGAGAGTCTCAAAGATACCTTCATCAACTTCATTGAGCCACTCACTTGTAATAACTGTTCCAGGAATAAAATTTGTACTAGCCATATTTAATGTGATCCTATATTAATTTCTAATTCTAATAATTTAATTCTTAAAGGATAATTATCAGAATATAATACTCTAAAACTTCTATTCCTAAATCTTCCTAATCTATGTGCTTTAGGTAAATTTAAAAATAAATTAACTGTAGTAGATCCTGTTGGACCATCAGCCCAATCATTGTCACTCCATTGAACAGTTAGTATAGAAGAACCAGTTGTTAAATATCTATCAGATACTACAGAAAGTCTATTAGCTGTTTTCCAATTAACACTTCCAAATAAAGAATCTTCAGTTGTATAAGAAGCTGTAAAATTACTGTTCTTATCATTATACACTAAAGGAGAGAAAAAGTCAATAGTTGAAGTGTTCTTTGTTGCTAAAAATTGACCTCCACGATGTTTGGCCCAACAGGCTTCCACCTGTAGTGGTGTGTCATCAGCAGCTCTCCACTCATACCAAAACTTCTCTTCCGTGTCAAGTACCCATGTAATATTTGGAGTAGATAGACAGTAGAAAGTATGTCCGTCTGCAGTTAAAATATTTCCGTATAGAGTATTAATTTGACTAGTTGTAGCAGTCAATGGTTCTAAAGTACGTTCAACTACAGCATTAGATACTGGTTCTACTTTAAACCCTTCAATACGGAATACTTTTGGAAGACTCTTTTTCTCTTGTCCTAAGAAGTATGTGATATCTCCAACCGAAGCAATTCCACCAATAAGACCAATACTCTTAAAACCAGAATCATTTCTTTGTAGTGGAGAAGTCCCATCCCCACCATCCCAGAAGATTTCTAAACTATCGTAGCCAATTGCTAGAATATAATTCTTATTTTTAATTAGGGCTTTAATATTATCTGAAGACATTTCACAATCAATCTCCTTTCCTGCAGTCCAAGCAGAGAAATCATCTAGATCAGAGTTATAGATTGTGTTTCCTTTAGCAATAAAAACATACCCATCTAACACTACAAATTTAGGCATATGTCCTGTGCCTGGAAAGTCAGCATCAGATACTGAGACTGCTGCTGTATCTGGGTAGGTTCTTAGTTTCTGTGACCAAAGATTAGTACCATCTGAAAATAGAATATATACACTCCCATCAGATGCTTTTTGAAATAGATCGAAGCATACTTCTCCAGAACTAGTAGCTAGTGTTGCTACTAAGGCAGTATACGATCCAGCAGGACTTGGGATATACTTATAGACTTTATTTCCTACAGCCCAGAAGTAAATATCTTCTTGTTCTTCATAGAAATACCCACGAATAGTATCTGTACTTACTGCTTTAGAAAGGGACTGCGTTCCAGTAGAAATTCCAGGTCTTTTCTTTAGAGTAACCTCTCGTTCCTTATTCTCTTGGGAAATTCTATCATAAAAGAAATTAATAATATGACTATCTCTACGAACAGTATTATCTACAGAACGAAGTGTAGGTGTTGCATCAAACTTGATTGGTACTGTTCTGTAAGTATCGTTTGCAGGTGTATTTGAGAAAGCCAAAATATTACCTCATAGAAAAATCAGGCTGAATAAACATAGAAAACTTGTCGTCACCATATCCTTGGGCTTGATCCAGGTATGCTTTAGCTTCCCCTTTAAGCATTGCTCTGTCTTGTAGTGGGACACCATACTCAGGAGCAATAGATACTGCTAATTCATACACAAGAGCATCAGACCAATAGGCTGGGAAATCTGGGGTATCTCCACTTGCTGTAAAACCATCTAGTTCTTTTTGATAAGTAACTAGTAGAGTTTTAGTGCTGGCTGAAGAAGTATCTGGGGTAGGCCAAACAGTTAGAACACCATTCTCTAGTCCAGGGATAAATGTATAGTGAACAGGCAACCCAGAAGTATTAGATGGTAGACGATTATAATCATACCGATCCTTGGGGATAAGTTCATACTGAGTTCCTCCTGTAGTATCTTTTAATACTACTTGAGTTACTTGTAATACATTATTAATTGTATAGTCTTTAGTTCCAGCTACAATCGTTACTGTTTGCTCAATACGTTTCCATAAAGGCATACCTAGCGTAGCAAATCGAAGAACAATATTATTAAGTGCTTTACTACAATTAGCATAGGATTCTGTAGAAGGTGTTTCTCCTTCTGCTAGAACCCCACACTTACGTAATGCTGTACGGATAATCTCGTCTCGATTTGATTCATACGAAGTTGATCCTGATGTTGCCATACCCTACCTTAAATGTAATACCAACCAGATACACTGATCTGAGTAGTGGATGAAATATCTGCTGGCCCTAACGTAGCCACGCCTACACCAGATCCATTCTTATATAGAGTTACATATGCTGTATTGGGAAGCACAGCACCGCTAATATTTGTATATCCGGTATAGGTGATGTTTCCATTATATCCAATAGTA
>CAZEMX010000216.1:0-2819 GCA_964513415.1 uncultured Nitrososphaerota archaeon | reverse complement strand
TCATGCAGCCCAGTTGGCATGACGTGACGCGTTAGCAGAGTAGAAAGCCATTCCAGGAACAGTCGTGAGCAGCCAAGTGGACAATTTTAAAGGTAGAAGAAGATGTTGAGGTAGAGGATGACCAAGCATATTATAAGGGCAGTCTCCTGCCGGATCCCCTTCGAGAGTGAGAGGGACATCGAGAGGGCGTAGACTGAGGCTAGCTGCCCGAGCGCGACTGCCGCGAGCGAGAGCGGCTGCAGGTTCCCTAGCAGGGGGTCGACCGCGATTATCATCAGGGGCAGCCTGGAGAGCATGATGCCATTTATAAGCGGGAGCTCCCCTCCCAGCCGCCTGGTCGCAAGGAAGGAGGACGCCTCCAGGAGGAGGAAGAGGGCGGCGATGTTTGCCAGGTAGTAGAGGGGTAGCGACTGGAGGTCGATCGAGCGAGCGTAGCTCATGAGGTACGGCCTGAAGAGGAGGAAATGGCAGAAGGCGTACTCTACGGCCCCGATGGCTGCGCTCAGGAGCAGGAACCGCCGGGGCGACGACGCCAGCGCGCTGAAGAAGCGGTAAGGGACGAGTTGCCCCATCGGCGCCTTCTGCGAGATGCCCTCCTTCAGCGTGGCCTTGTAGAGCTCGAGGCCCTTCTCGGTCGCGGCGAACTCGCCCCGGGCGGTCTTCTGGACGTAGCCCTTCATCAGCTCGAGGTGGTA
Organism: uncultured Nitrososphaerota archaeon; assembly: GCA_964513415.1. Taxonomy (GTDB): domain Archaea; phylum Thermoproteota; class Methanomethylicia; order Methanomethylicales; family Methanomethylicaceae; genus Methanomethylicus. The sequence continues at coordinate 2,124 of CAZEMX010000216.1, read as the reverse complement.
GTATACCGTCGGTACGCCTATCCCCAGCTCCTCGGAGATCTCTCTTGGGGTAGCGACCTTCCTCGTCGAGAGGAGCTCGAGGATCTTCCGTCGGTGCGGGTTCTTGAGCACGTCGCTCATCGGTTGCCATCTGCATCATGATTAGTCGGCGCGGGTATTTGAGCCTGAGGGGCGCCCGTCGTCATGCTCACGCCGCCTTCTCGGGGGGCGACTTTGATAGAGAAGTATTGCGGGAGTCAAATCAGCATGTAGACGAAGATGTCGAAGTAGAGCAGCACGAAGCAGGTTATTATCGACACCTCGGGGCGTATGCCCTTCGAGAGGGCGAAGAAGAAGGCGAGCATGAAGACAGAGATCAGCGGCCCCATTGCGAACGCCGCGAGCGAGAGCGGAGAGGAGCCCAATCCGTAGAGGTGCGGGACGAGTATCAGCATGAGCGGCAGCCTCGCGATGAGTGTCCCGTTGAGGAGCGGGAGCTCGCCGCCTCCGCGCCTCGTGAGCGCGAATGCCACCACCTCAAGGATGGCGAATGTGATGGCGACCGTCGCAAGGTAATAGGCCGGAAGCCACTGCTCCTCGGCCAGTGCAGAGTAGCCGAATATGTATGGCCTGAATCCCATGCTGGAGCAGGCGAGGTACTCTACGACGGCAACCACCGCGCCGATGGGGAGGAGCTTGAACGACTTCAGGCCGCTGGAGACTGGCTGCGGGACGAGGCGGCTGACCGGGGATGCCTTCAGCAGGCTGTCCTCTATGGATGCCTTGTAGAGCTCGAGGCCCTTCTCGGTCGCGGCGAACTCGCCCCGGGCGGTCTTCTGGACGTAGCCCTTCATCAGCTCGAGGTGGTAGTATACCGCCGGGACGCCTATACCCAGCTCCGCGGACAGCTCGTTGGCGGTTGCCGCCTTCCTTGTGCAGAGCAGCTCCAGTATCCTGCGCCTGTGGGGATTCTTCAGCAGCGACTCCATTAAATGCCGCCAGCCTCCGGGTTGCTGTTTGAAAAATGCATGTGCCCACTATTAAATTCCTATGGATATGACTTCAGTCAACTAAATTACTCTTCAAAAACCTGAAAAATGATACCCTTAAAGAGGTGCCCGTCGAAGCGCCTTATGGTGAAAAGCAATGAAACTTGCAGACAGCTTGTCGTTCGCCTTTGATTACACCAAGGGCATCTTCTCCAAGGGATGGGATCTCATCATACTGACGGTGATAAGCATAATACCGATATTGAACCTCATCACGGCCGGCTATGCGGGGCGCGTCATCAAGGACAGCAGCGCATCCAAGCAGCCCCCGGCAGTCAGGGGCTACTGGGGGATGTTCGTAGATGGGCTGAAGGTACTTGTTGCAGGCCTCTTGTGGTCTGTACCAGTCATCCTTGTGGCGCTGGCCGTCTTTGCGGTCGCGCTGCTGCCGCTCTTGGGGGCAATCTCGGCTCAGGGCTTTGAGAACTACAACTGGACTGCGCTTGCGGGCATGTTCCAGCACGTTAACGGGACTGCGGGCAACTGGACCCATATCGGAAGCCTGATTCGCGAAGGGCTTGGCACTCCAGGCATGAGGGCACTCATCGGCCTCATCCCGGCAACCCTCGTTGTCGTTGCAGCGGCCATAGTGGTCTGGTTCTTTGCCATCACAGGCATAGTCCACATGTTCAAGACGGGCTCATTCGCCAAGGCATTCGCGGTCGGCGAGATATACCACCTGATAGGCAGGATCGGCATACTGAGGTATCTAGGGTGGATAGGGGTCGCGATAGTGCTTGGGGCAATCATCGGCATCTTTGACGCGATACCGGTGATCGGCTGGCTGATCAGCGCGTTCCTCTCGCTGCTGCTGCTGATATTCATAGCCAGGAGCATCGGGCTCATCTACGACGACGTGACGGGCATTCCCACAGCCCAGACGGGAACGGACCGAGCAGAGGCGCCGGCACAAATGCCGCAGGGTGCGGCCGTAGCAGTGGCTGCGACGGCGCCTGCCTCTGCCTCCGCGCCAGCATCGACTGAGGCGCAGCAGAAGGTCTACTGCGTGCACTGCGGCGCCGAGAACAGGCCGGAGTTCAAGTATTGCTTCAAGTGCGGCAAGGAGATATTCAGGCAGTAGGGGTATCCTGCCGCG
>CAZEMX010000215.1:0-2901 GCA_964513415.1 uncultured Nitrososphaerota archaeon | reverse complement strand
AGGTCGTGACGGGCGACGGCTGCGACGTCTTCACGAGGATCATGGTGAGGATAGATGAGGTCGTGGAGTCCATAAACGCGGTAAGGTTCTGCATCGGTCACCTCCCATCAGGGCCGATCCTGCAGCGCCTCCCCAGGCGGGTCCCGGCGGGCGACTTCCTCTCGAGGGTGGAGGCGCCCAGGGGCGAGCTTGCCCACTTCGTCAGGTCTGACGGGCGCGACAAGCCGTACAGATACAAGATCAAGACGCCTACCTTCTCCAATATACCGTCGCTGGCTAAGATGCTCAAGTCCACTGGCAGGTATGTCGTGAACATAGCGGATGTGCCCGTGATACTTGCATCGATAGACCCATGCTTCAGCTGCACTGCGAGGTTCGAGAGGATCGGATGATGTGGGGGGCATCACTATGGATTGGGCTCTAGGTCTCGTCTCGCTCTTGGTCTTTCCGGGCTTCGCTCTAATGATTGCCCTCTCCTTCCTCTACGAATGGTATGACCGGAAGCTCTACGCTGGGATACAGATGAGGAGGGGGCCACTCTACACCGGGCCGATGGGGATCCTGCAGCCCTTCGCCGACTTCGTCAAGCTGATGTCCAAGGAAGACCTCACTCCAAGGCACGCCGACAGGAGGGTGTTCAACTCTGTCCCGGTAATCATGGTGGCCCTAATGCTGACTGCCCTTATGATGATCCCCGTCACTGGGGCATCGGGCCTGATCTCATTCAGCGGCGATATCATCTTCGCGATAGTCGCCATGACGTTCTTCTGCATCCTCGTATTCCTTGCTGGATTCTCCTCGATGAGCAGGTACTCCGTCATCGGGGCAGAGAGGGCTGTCCTTCAGCTCCTCGGGTTCGAGATCCCTCTGATGCTCTCTATGGTCGGAGTCTGCATATTCAGCGGGGCAGTCACGATATCGGGCATAGTTGCCCAGCAGTACGGTCTGTGGAACCTGATCGGCCCCCAGCTGCTCAGTTTTGCCATATTCCTCATCGCGGCGCAGGCCGAGCTCGAGAGGGTCCCCTTCGACATACCTGAGGCCGAGCAGGAGATCGTCGCCGGCTGGCTCACTGAGTACTCCGGCAGGAAGCTTGCGCTCATACGGCTCGCACGGAACCTCGAGCTCATCTTCATCGCAGGCCTCGCCGCGGCGCTCTACCTCGGCGGCCCGCTGGGGCCATCTACCGACGCGCTTGCGCCATTCCTCTTCCCTATATACTTCATTGCGAAGACCCTCTTCGTCGTACTGCTCCTTGCCTTCATGAAGAGCATATTCGCGCGCGTCAGGATAGACCAGATGGTCTCATTCGCATGGCGATACCTGATCCCGCTCTCGCTGGTCCAGATCATGATCACCCTGATTTGGAGGGCGCTCTGATGTCGATCTATCGCGAGGCATGCCGCAGCCTCTTCGGCAAGAAGGCTACGCTTGGATACCCCTACCGCGACAGGGAGTTGGTTCATCTGCCCGACGGATTCAGGGGCAGGATGGCCCTCAAGCGGGAGGCCTGCATCGGGTGCACGATCTGCGAGAAGGACTGCCCGAGCACCGCGATAACCATAATCATCGACCAGAAGGGGAAGCGCCCTGTCTTTTACCTCGACAAGTGCATGTTCTGCGGGCAGTGCCAGGAGAGCTGCCCGACGAAGGCGATATCCTTCACGAAGGAATTCGAGAACGCTGCCCTCAGAAGGGGAGCCATGGAGGTCCGGTGAAATGTGCGCCAACCCATTCCCGTCATTCAGGAGGATTCCAGCATGACCGACGCCGTCAGTCTGACCATAGCGGTGCTCATCGTCGCATTCGCTATCATGGCCGTCGAGATGCGCGACCTCGTAAGGATGGCCATCGCCTTCTCGATGATGAGCATAACTGTCGCCATCGCATTCTATGTAATGGGCTCGCCATATGTCTCTGCATTCCAGCTCGCGATTAACGCGGGTGCAGTAACCGTGCTATTCCTGGCCCTGCTCCACGTGGTAAAGAAGAGGAGGCTCGAGTGACATGCGCAGGCTCGCCTTCAACATCGCCGTTATGGCTTCGCTGGCGCTGATAGCCGCCTTCTGCGCATACGCGTTCCCATCGATCTTCTCGCTTGGCGGCCAATACTCGGGAGGCTCGTTCGAGTCGAGCCCGGGCTTCCTCTGGGACTACAGGGGCATCGATGTGATGGCGCAGGGCTTCATAGTCCTTGCCGCGACCGTCGCCATCTCCTCCATATGCAGGGCGCGCCAGAAGCCGGGCTCGAGCGAGCGCAGCGTGGAGGAGGGTCCACCCGAGGAGATCCCGACAGTAGAGGAGGATGAGCTCTGATGACCGAGGCGTTCACGGCAGCCGCACTCGCCCTCTTCCTGGTCGGAATGTACTGCATCATCCGGAAGAGGAACCTGATCAAGATCGTGGTAGGCATCGAGATAATGACCGCCGCGGTCAACCTCAACTTCATCTCCATGGCATGGAACGGCGAGGTCGCGGACCCGCTGGCTGCCTCGATCGTGCTCATCAGCATCGCAATAGCCGCGGCCATCGCCGCATTTGCTCTCTCCCTAATAATCAAGGCGTTCAAGCACACCGGAAGCGTGGACTCTAGGAAGCTGAGGAGGCTCAGGTGGTAACCATGTCCATCCTCGAGCCGCTCCTCTATCCGCTCATCGGCGCGGTGGTGATCATAGCAATCTCCTCCCTCGTAAGGGGGAAGGAGTTTCTGTACTGCCTCATAGCGGTTACATCGCTCGTGGCATCCCTCGCCGGGCTGCTGCAGCTGTACCCCGCGCTGCCCGCCTCCTTCTCACTCGATGGCTTCCTGCCCCCCCACGGCGCGCAACTCTACCTCGACTCCTTCGGGGAATTCATGGCGCTGCTCTTCGTGGCGCTCGGCATATTCGCCGCCGCATACTC
>CAZEMX010000214.1:0-2949 GCA_964513415.1 uncultured Nitrososphaerota archaeon | reverse complement strand
GAAGCCATAGCTTATATTCCTTAAAAAGGATACGTCTCTCCGGTGTCAGTTTTGGACGAGCTCATCGACCAGATCGTCGACTCATTCAGGCAGTACTTCGAATTCCCGGCCGAGACGTTTGCGCACGGCTTTGACGAGAGGCTGCGTGAGGAGAACATCTCCAAGGCAGACATCAGGTGCCCCGACGACATAGCGGCCATCTCGGCCATCGACGGGGGCTCGAACACGGTCATAAGGATGCCCACGGCGGCGGTCGTGTTCAACCGCGTCTACTGCAACAAATACGTCGGCATGAGCCGGCAGGATTTCAGCGACTCCTGCGAGTTCGTCTCGATCACCAAGCTGGTAAACGAGGGGGGCAGGATGCTCTTCAAGACCGAGATTGTCCCAAGAGAGGGCAGCTGCCCCACGAGCCCGATCACGGTCGACGCGGAGGACCTCGCACTCAAGGCAGGCAGCCAGGGCGGGGACCTGAACAGGGCGCTTGCGATGGCGAGGCACTTCGCGGAGCTCAGGTTCATCAGGAGGGCCTTTGCCTCGAAGGCGGAGTTCGTCATCATGGACGGCGCGCTCTATGCGGCGTATCCTAAGGAGATGGAGGAGGTCTCTGCGATCTACGACGAGGCCAAGGCTGCCGGCACGACGGTGGCGGGGCTCTCGAAGAGCACCACGATATTCACTGAGGAGGGCCTCCCAGTCGCAGGGTATCTGGACAGGCTCGCGGACCGGAGGGGGCTCCGCAAGTGGGTAGCAAGGATCGGAAGGTCAAGGGAATGGGCCTACAGGGCCACGGTCTACTACGCCAAGCTCCACGAGGGGGCGGAGGCGGCGTTCAGGCTCGACCTCTTCGAGGATGCCGGCGAGGAGGGGCTCAGAAGGCTGCTCGATGCGCTGCAGGCGAATTCGAAGTATGCATACTTCCCGGGCTACCCCCTCGCCCTCATCGACGCGCACCAGAACGCAAAGGTCAGCGAGTACGAGGTGAAGAGCATAAAAGACCAGATCCTAGATAGGTTAGACCAGTCTGATGCAAGGACCTTTGACATAATGGAGAAGGCGGCCAGTCCGCACGGCATATTGGACAAGATGGGGGCATGAGCATGGCAGAGTTGGGCAAATTCACTATGGAAGCGGTGGGCAAGGTAGTCGAGGGCGGGAACGAGTGCCTCGTGATGAGGGAGAAGAAGGGGGTCGACCTCGAGCTGGGCGACCTCCTCGCCATCGACAGCGGGCAGAAGAGGTTCATAACAATGGTCTCCGCGCTGGAGTACGGAAGCAACATAGACGAAGAGAGGATATACAGGAGCGCCGGGGCCGACCTCGAGAGGCAGCACCACGAAGTCGCCTTCCTCGACCCGGACATTAACCTCTTCAGGAGGGTGATGGCGAGGATACTCCTCGAGGTGAAGGCGGAGGAGGGGGGCAGGCTCAGGGCGCGGTCGCCGAGGTCGATACCGGACTTCATGTCCAAGGCGAGGATGGTCGACGAGGGCGACTTCGGCTTCCTCGAGACGCCGGACGACAAGATAACATTAGGGAAGGTCAGGAGCGGCTCGAAGAGGCTCAAGTGCGACTACTGCATGGATGGCTCCAAGATGCTCTCACACCACGTCCTCATATCTGCCCAGACCGGGCGGGGCAAGTCGAACCTCGTGAAGGTGATGCTCTGGGAGGCGATGAAGCGCGAGCGGTTCGGCGTGCTCGTCATGGACGTGCACAACGAGTACTACGGGAGGGGCAGCCAGGCTGGGCTGAAGGACCACCCCGATGCCAGGGAGAGGCTGGTGTACTACTCCAAGGACCCGCCGCCCGGGCAGAAGGCGCTCAAGATAAACCTGAGGTCGATCGACCCGCAGGACCTAGTTGGCGTGCTCAAGCTGACCGATGCGCAGTCGGACGCGGTCTACATGTACAGGCACAAGTACGGCAGGGATTGGATCAGGAGCCTGATGAGCGTCGATGAGGAGAAGGCGAGCGAGTACACGCTGAAGGTCCTCCGCAGGAAGTTCGAGATCCTCTTCATGCTGACCGAGCAGGCAGACGGGTCATACAGGTGCGGCGGCGATATCTTCAACATGGAGACGGCCGGGGAGGCCACCGTCAGGGAGATGGCGGATGCCCTCGAGGGGGGGAAGGTTGTGCTGGTGGACGGCTCGTCGATATCGGACGACACGGGGCTGGTCATCGCGAGCGCGTGCCTCAGGGAGGCGTTCCGGAAGTATGAAGGCTACAAGATGACAGGGGAGCTAGACAGCATGCCGCAGCTCGGGGTCGTCCTCGAGGAGGCGCCGAGGGTCCTTGCCGAGGGAACGTCGGGCAGCATCTTCAGCAGGATAGCGAGGGAGGGCAGGAAGTTCAAGATCGGGCTCATAGCGATAACGCAGCTCGTCTCGGTCATACCGCCGGACATCCTGGCGAACATAGGGACCAAGATCATAATGGGGAACGAGATGGCATTCGAGAGGAAGAGGCTCATGGAGAGCGCCGCGCAGGACCTCAGCGCATACGACCAGATAATAGCCAGCCTCGAGAAGGGGGAGTCGATCGTAAGCTCGATCTTCTCGCAGTTCCCGGTCCCCATATACACCCCGCTCTTCGAGGACGTGGTCCGGGAGGAGAGGGGGGCATCCACGCCGGCAGGCAGGGCGCCGGAGAGGAGGGCGCTCAAGTTTTATTGACCGGTCGCGGTGAAGGCAGTGGCAACGAAGATGAAGAAGGACATGGAGGCGGAGGCGACAGTGGTTAAGAATATGAGGATAAAGTTCGCTCACATGGCGGACATGCACATAGGGGCAGCATCCGACCCCAAGATGAGGGAGCTGGAGCTGCGCACCCTCGAGGGGGCGTTCGGCAGGTGCGTGAGCGAGGGCGCCGACTTCGTCATACTCGCGGGCGACATCTTCCACGTCAACATCCCGGACCTCGAGGTCGTCAAGGGCGCGGTGGAGG
>CAZEMX010000213.1:0-2969 GCA_964513415.1 uncultured Nitrososphaerota archaeon | reverse complement strand
ACTTGGATTGTGTCTCGGGATTCCAGCTTACCCACACAAAACAGCGAGGAGCCAGGTTTTTCTATGCTTCTGTCCTACGCATCTCCCAGTGGTCATAAATGAAACTTGCATCAATATTACTTTTTATCGGATTGCTTAGCGCAATGAACTTAACACCTTCGTTGGCTATCTGCTGCAATTTAACAAGCTTATGGGAAGAGCGGATACAAGACGAAAATCTCCATGAATTGTTAAATGAATTTGATTCAAGCCCGAGATGGGCCGGCTTTAATATATGTATAGATTCCGCACAACTGGATTCGACACAACCCTTTTCTCTACAAAGCCATTATAGCGGCAGCGGTAGCGATAGCAGCGGCAGCAGTTATAGTGAATCGGTTACATTTTCGCAGGATTCGCAGGATAGTTTTAGGGATGTTACGATTAAATTCGTTGCAGGTAATATTAATGATGAATTGGTCGGAGTTGGCCCAAACGATAAAAATGTCACAATGGGCTATTGCAATATCACCATCGACAACTCTACAGAATTGGTTAAATATAGCGCCATGAAATCTAGATGGGGCGACGCAACAACAAAAACAGAATACGGGGAAAAATATATATATATAGACGAAGCTTATGCAACCGTCCTGAAAGCAAATAAATTTCTCTTTTTCATTGAAGCAAAAGATTTTAATCCGGATGAGGTAAAAAAGGTTTTTGAGTCACTGAGGATTAAAAAGATATACGGAAATACTACGCTATACTATATTAATTTAGCAAATATGTATTACGACAACAAATCATACAGCAAAGCGCTAAATTTTTATGAAAAAGTTATTGAACTAGATCATGATTGCATACTTGCCCATAACAAAGTCGCAGCATTAAAGGACTTAATTGGAATGGGAATTTGCAGCACAGGAGATTATAGCAAGTGTGTTGCATTTTTCAAGGAAAACGAGCCGCATTGCGCGGATGCTTGGCACGCATATGGGGCAGCGCTTAAGGGTATCGGTCAGGAGGAAGAAGCGGAGTATGCTTTTGACGAAGAAAATAAATCAAAAAAATCGGGGTGGTCTGCCACCATAGAAGATGTGTTATCAAGGGGGTTGGGTCAAGGAGGCCCCCAGACCTGCTTATGTTATTAACTCTATTCCAAGTTTTTAATCCACCTATTGGGCTTTGGGCCCAGCCGGGTGTGACTGAAGGGGAAAGACCAGGACTCCAGAAATAGGAGAATTTCTCCTTCTCCTATCTAGCTAAAACGAAAGCAAGACAATTCTTTTTTATTTATTAATATACACCTCGTTTTATCTCTTCTCTTCTCAAAAGTAATCGATATCAATTAATCTGAGGAAATCGCCTCAGATAATACTCTATTTTGGTCAGCTTTTTCAGTGATAGCGATATTAGGAATAGGAGAAATTCGCCTATTTTGGAAGCATGATTAGGGCTCTTTTTCGCTTATCTCCAGGTATCCGAATTATGCCATATCTTCCAGGGGAAGCAGCCATGAGAGTCTTGATTGCATCATTGAGCAGATCCTTATCTATCCCTAGATGGCCTTTCAAAGTCTCATACGTGACCTTATGATCTGGGCGCGATGCTAGATATCTCTCGATCTTCTCAGCTCGGGATGTCTCAGTCTTCCCGGGCTCCTTGGTGGGATGCTCCAGAGCTGCAAGCCTTCTGCGATCATGTGCGATGTCCACGCAGACCCGAGATATCTCCGACTCCTGCAGGGACTCCAGGGAGGCCAGCTTAGTGCGCAAGGCGGCCATTTTCTCGTCTTGGCTGCCCATCAAACCCTCCAAGGATTCAATGCGATCCTGCAAGGGCTGGATGGCCCTGGAGATGAACTCCTGGAGCTGGCTGGATGTCAAGACAAAAATAGGATCTTCTGAGGGCGATACATCGGCTTTAGGCGAAGGCCCAAAGGTATTTATGCTAGCCATAGCTATTTCTTTCATACGATCATCCTTCCCTTCTCGGGAACTCCTGTCAGGGCTGGCAGGCCCTGGCTAGACTTAGTTTTTTATTCCAACTATTATTTAACTCGGATTATCTTGAAGTATTATTAAGTCGAAGACCAGCAACGGCTATATCTTCGATAACGAGTATCTGTTATCTGTCATTGCACGTCACCAACGGCATTGACGCGGGCGGGCTTCGGCTCGCCTTCATGATTATACGACAGGGACGTTGTTTTTCACGAGGTAATCCCTTAGAGCTTCTTCAACGACCTTGCCCATTCCTCGCATGCTTCCGTTTTTGTCAACGACGTGCTTTCGTAGTGCTAAGACAACTGGATCAGACACTTCGATATTAATCTTCGACATGGTGATATTGGTAAGACCGTATTCCTTTATAAACCTTATCTCTTTAGCCAATAAAAGGATTATCCTTAAATAGGATAAATGGCTATACTTATTTTGGTGACATGTAATGTCAGAAAGAACAATCCTAAACCTAGAAAACCCAGTATCGCAATCTGCAGACGCTGTCAAGGCCCTTTTGGCCTACATGCATCGCCCCTCTGAACCACTACCGGAGTTCGTGGAGCTGGATAATCGCGTGCGGCTGGTGCTGAGCAAAGACAAGCAGGCCTATTACTGCGTACCGGCAAACTTCTATCATCCTGAGAAGCCATGCAAGCACATGAAGGCCTTGCAGGTAGCGATAGAGGCCCGGGAGGACGATAGCATCCTTCCTGCGATGGCCAAGCCCTTCCGCCCCTATGTGGACGATGGCCCGGTGAAGGTTAGGACTGCAAGCGGCGGAGTGGTTTAAGATGCCAAGTCTTATTATTTTCATCGGCTTGAGAAAAAAGGTTGAATGGTGATAGAAAATGAGATCAAAAATAGTATTGGCCTGCATGGCGCTGATGATGCTGGCGTCATGCGCGAACGCGTTTCCGCTAACAGGTGGAAATGGTATAACGAATGCGACTGTCGCGGGCGTAATGATTGCCCCTTATGGAGGTT
>CAZEMX010000212.1:0-3019 GCA_964513415.1 uncultured Nitrososphaerota archaeon | reverse complement strand
ACAGCTTATGATGCTTGCCGAGCTGCACCTGCGCCGCCTGTGCATCGTGCAATTCCAGCGTCAAGGTGGTCTCCGTTTCGGTCATGTCCTTCATGGTGCGCACCACCTTGCGCTGCGTGATGCGCTTGATCAAATGCGTTCGCTTCGGCGCTTTGGTCTTCGCGTCGGTCAGGCGGATGGAAACCTCGCCGTCTTCGGTCTGTTCCAAGAACTCGCCGATGTCGCTGCGGGCAATCTCGGCCTGGCGCATCAGCACTTCGTCAGCGCTCATGGCGGACTCGGACAGGCGTCTACTGATCGCCTCTGAGATCTTAGGATTTCTTAGGAGTTCGTATCCGGTAACAGCAAGCGTGTTATTATTGCCCGTATAACCGGCTAATTTCGCGGCCTTGGTAGCGTTAAACCAAATCAAATATTCATTTACAAAATTAGCCTGTCTTGCCGTGAGTCCGCTTGCCATATTCTTCTATCACAGACTGAATATCTTTGTCAGAAAGATGGAACCATTCTCCGTTAAAACGCAAATGAGAAAATCGCTCATGCAACTCAGATTCCACCTTGTGCATATTGGGCGATTCAATTGCCAACAAAACTGTCAATTTGTAAGGGATCTGAGATTCCAAGGTAGCTAATCGCCTAGACAAGCTTATTGTCTTTCCTATCTTGACAGCCCCATATTCTTCCTGAATCAGATAAACAATCCCTGCGTTCCTACCCTTTCCAGCACTTATCTTTTTTCCAGTATCCCTAAGTGTCTCAATAGCAAGTTTTGCCCCAACACCGGAATTCTTAGACAGCTCGGAAAGCCTATGCTGAATTTCCTCCCAAATGTAAGATTTCCCTAAATTCTCATGTCCTACTTGCCCAAGGGTTCCAGCATTGCCTTTGTATCCTGCCCGTCTAGCCGCCTCCGTAGCATTCCATGTTTCCAAATAACTCTCAATAAACAACTTCTGCTTGCAACTAAATTTCTCTGTTGTCTTTGGCATAATACCTCCTGAGAATAATCGGATACCAGGCTATATTATACCAAAACCTAATTATATAATCAAGTTTATCACCGATACACCGCCACATAAACCAGCGCACCGAGCAGTAGGCCATTGGTGGCGATGAAGGGCCAGACCCAAACGCCTTCATGGAATAAGGCTCGCCAGTTCCACATTGTCAATTCTCCTAATTCGCGTAGGGTTCAACGTCAATATCCGGCAGCGCCATTCGCACCCGCATGTACTGTTCGTTGGCATACAAGCGCGCCCTGGCCGCTTCACCGCGTAGCCCAGCGATAATGGCCTCTTGGCGCTTGATATGGCGGATGGCGACTTCGATTTGTGGATAGATCGACGGCTGCGCCTGCTCCATCGCAACCTGTAAACTCAAAACAATCTGTTCTGTTGCCGCCATATCACCACCCCAGCCACTGAAACACCTGCGCCGGCGTCAGACGTAAGTAGTAGGCAATCCCGATAACGGCCAACACCACAAAACCCGCCACCCACGGCCCATATTTGCTATCAATCATGCCCCACAGGGTTAAGAGTTTTTGCATACTACACCCCCAACAAACGCCAGACTAAGCCCAACACGAAAAAGAACACCAAAAACCAGAACAGCACCCACTCATCAGAACTCACGTTGTTTGCGCCGTGCGTCGGCCAGTTCGTCTAATTCCTCGCTGACGCCCAGGGCCGCATAAACCGCTGCTGCTGCGAATGCGCACAGCGCAATGCCACTCAACGTAAAGAGATAGAACATATTAACCCCCTAAAGCGGTAATCGCTGATTGCAGTGTAGCCAACGTCTCTACGGTCTGCGCCTTCGCTTTTTGCAAGGCGGCCAAAGCTATGGCAATGTCTGGGCCAGGTTTGGGGTCAGGCGTGGGATCTGGCGTTGGGTCGGGCACGGGCGGGCGCACAACGGCGTTGGCGTGCGTCCAGGCGGTAAACCCCATATTTTTTCCGGGTGACGCACTGGCGATGGTGGGAAAGGTTGTGCCATAGGCGGCATTGAGCAGCCAAGGCTGCCAGCCGTCGTCACCGGTGGCCGGCCAGTTGATGCCGTACAAAAACTTGGCGGCGCGCAGCAGCGCTTTATCGCACCAGTCCCAAGCGGGATACCCGGCACGCGTCAGGAGTTGCGCCGCGACCACGGCCCCCTGCAAGCCTTCCCAACTGTACATCTGGGCTTTTGCGCCCGATGGTGGCCATTTGAAAGATCCACTGCGCCGAATGTCATCTGGTAGCATACCGTCTACGTTGTGGCCTTGGATAGTCGCGCCAACCGGATTAATGCCAACTGGATTCTTTGGATCTGCTTGCCAAGATAAATCCTTCTCCGGTCCCCCATAAGTAAAGCCAGCGTAGGCCAAACGGTCGCCAAGCCAACCCTTAAAGATGTTAGCGGCCTGGTCAAGTTCGTTGGCGTCTCCCAGGTAAAGCGCAACGGCAATGCGTGATGCCGCAGCGTGCATTCCCCAGTTATTCGGGCGATCCTCTTGGCATTTGGTCAAGTTGGCCGGTCCACCAGTGGTCTTTGCCGTGAGCAAGTCACGAAGCTTTTTGCTAAACGCTGCATCGTTGTAGTCAATCAAATCAGCGGAGATCACGTAGGCGCAAAGCTCACGCCCTAGTGCCAAGGCCCGGCCTAATTTGGCCACATCAAAAGCAGTAATGGCTGCCAACGATTTCTTTACCTTGTCGAGCTTATCCTGGTCGCCAGTCCTAGCCGCAATTAGCGCAGCCGCCAAGCAACAAACATTGTTATTGCTTTCCTGATCCACCAAGTCGGCGCTACCGTTGGCGGCGTCTGCGTACTTTTTGACCACATCCCACGCTTGCCCGGATGTCGGCAAGGCGGCGATCTCTGCCTTACTTAGCCAAATGTTTTTCATGTTCCTCCTGGTGTCTCGACCATTGAATGTGTGAGTAAACCTGGTAAATCGTGAAAGCAAACGGAAGCAGACAAAGCCCAAACGCGATGCGAGCGCCCAGAATGGCGGCGCTCGAAAACGGTGTTGGGA
>CAZEMX010000211.1:0-3122 GCA_964513415.1 uncultured Nitrososphaerota archaeon | reverse complement strand
GCATGCCCTGCCGCGCGCGGCGCAACGCCAGCTCCGGATACAGCGGCGATCCCCGATTGGCTGGAGGTGACAGGGTGACGGCAAGCGCCAAGCAAAAGCCGGAGCGTCTCACGCAATCGCAACTAGAGCGCGCTTATGTAAAATACGGGGCAGACATAGCTTGCGACGTGGTGGACCTATTGGAGCGAACGCGCGGGGCTAACTGGGCACTGGCCACCACGGGACTGCCGATCTTTGACCAGCTCGTGACAATCGCACCGCAGACGGTGACGGTATTCGCGGGCCGCCCGCAGCACGGGAAAAGCCTTTGGCTCAAAATCCTGGCCAAGCGGGCGCGGGATGCAATCGAAGCGAGCGGCGGGTATGAGCGTGGGGAGAGGGTCTTCTACGTCACGCTAGAGGAGCCGGGCGCCAAGCTCGGCATTCAAATGGGGGGAGTGACGGCGAGTTTCCGTGACGTTATCCGTGGCCAAGCTGATTACGAGCGGACAAAGTTGGAGGCCGCGTACATCGCAAAGACGATGCGATCCGTCGTGCTGGTGGAGCATCCGGGCATCATCGACGGGGGAATCGCTCCGGCGATATCGGCGGCCATGGTTATCAGGGCGATTGAACGGGCGGCTATCGACGATGGCCTAAAGCCGACGATGATCCTGCTGGACTACCTGCAACTCATGCGCGCGGACGGTTCGGGGCAGTCTGTCCAGACGAAAACGGAGCACGTAACGGCCGCATCCAACGGGGCCGTGCGGCTGTCGCGCGTCTTCAATTGCCCGGTTATCATGGCCGTACAGGCTGGCCGAGAGGTGGACCGGCGGGTGCTGAAGGTCCCTAGTATGGCCGACATGCAGTGGGCATCATCCATCGAACAGGACGCCGATACGGTCATCGGCCTATGGCGCCCTTGGGTTGACCACGCTCTAGACGTTCGCAACGGCACGGCCGATCCTGTGACAATCGACGGAATAGACCTGACCATCACTGAATCGCTTATGGTCATCGGGATATCAAAGACCCGCAATGACAGCAGCGGCGGCCGGGTTGTGGCGGCGCACGTTGACCCGGTTGGGTTCACGGCTAGCGGTATGTCACTAAGGTCCGACGATGATACATGGGCGCGGCGGCTATGATGGACCTGGAAGCACTGGCCGCGCGCGTTACGGGCGCACTGTTGCAACGCGGCGCAAGGCAGCATCGTGGCGAGCTATGGTTCGTCTGTCTGGCGCATGCGGAGCGGACGGCGTCGGCGGCTTTCCACCTGGCTAAACGGACATGGTATTGCCAGGGATGCCACGCTGGCGGCGGCATTCTTGACCTTGCGGCGCGGCTTGGGTTGCAGGCGGATGGCGGCATAGATCCGGTGACGCTAGAGCGACTCGCGGCCGACAGGGCGGCGGTAGCGGCGGCAGAATCGGAGGCGCGCGCGCAAGCTGGCCGGAGCTTGGCGGAATACTGGCGGCACTCGCGGGCGGCGGATGCGCTAGCGGCGCACGGGGATACGCTGGCCAGGCTGGAACGCGAGGGTATATCGCGGGTGGCAATCGAGCATTTCGGGCTGGGCTGGACGACCTACGGGGTTGACGGTATCGGCCTTCCGGCGCTGGCAATCCCCTGGACTGTGCGCGGCGAGACGCGGGCGGTACAGTACCGCCTATTGTCGGATGATGCCCCCGGCGGGCGCTATCGGTGGCACAAGGGCAGCAGGCCGACCTTGTACAACGCCGACGCGGTCCTGAATCCGTGCGATGACCGGATCATCATCGTAGAGGGGGCCAAGAAAGCCATGTCGCTATGGTCGTCGGGTATTGAGTCTGTATGTGCTATCACAAACAAAGGCGGGTGGAACCCGGCCCATGCGCGGCATTTCGAGCCGTTCGGCGTAGTGGTGTTCGCCCTTGACCCTGACGCGCGCCGCGAGTCGCTAGATGCGGCTCGCACCGTCAAGGGCGCGCGGGTGGCCAGGATGCCGGGCAAGCCCGATGATCTGCTGGCGGCCAGCGGCGGGGACGTCGATATGCTAATGTCAATCATCGAAGCCGCGCGGCCGGTTGATTGACATGGCGCGCGCGTTGTGTTACACTATGAGATAGCGTTATGGCGTACGCCAAGCGGAGAGACGTAAACCATGCCGAAATCCGCGACGGGCTCCGGCGGCTCGGATGGTCAGTCTATGATGCCGGATCAGTCGGCGGGGACTTCCCTGATTTGGTCGTCGGGGCGGCGGGGGTGACTGTGCTGCTAGAGGTCAAGGCGCCGCGCGGCCGGTTGTCGGATGGACAATCCGAGTTTGCGGCGGGCTGGCGTGGCGGGCCGGTCATCATGGCCAGGACGTTAGACGATGCTATTCGGATGATCAATGAGGCGATAGGGGGCAGGGATGTCGAAAAGCGATAGCAGAACCGTGGGGGCTATGCGAGAGATTAGGGATGCCGCGCTTGCGGCAGGTTGGACGGTCGAACACTCTGGCGGCAATCATCTCCGATGGACTCCGCCGGCCGGTCAGGGCGGGCCGGTGTTTACGTCCGCCACGCCGTCAGACCGGCGGGCTGTTGCCAACATGCGGCGGGACTTCCGAAAGCACGGGTTGATCGTATGACGGCGCATGACAAGCCAAGCGCGCGCCGCAAGGTGAACGCTGGGCTATCGGCATGGCAGACTGGCGCGCGAAGCGTCTACCATGCGCGCGATATTCCCGCCGGACTGTCCCGCGTCGGGCGCGAGATTGTCGCGGTGTTGCTCCGGGCTCCGGCCCGGCCTTGGGCGCTGGCGACCCTGGTAGGGTGCGAGCCGCCGGAGATTGACGCGGCGCTAGTGGCCCTGACTCCGGTCATCGGGAATCTGTGCGAGACGGACGACGGGCGGCTAGGGCTGGCCAACCGCGCGCGGGATGGGATCATCGGCGTTGACGCGGAATGGAAGCCGGGCCGGTTTGGTCCCGCGCGTCAGTCGTCTATGGCGCTGTCCTTGGCCGCACTGCTGCTGCTGTCAGGGTGCAATCGGGGGGTGCGCGATCCATCGCGGCTATTCGATATCGGCACTCCGGCGGCATCGGTGGCATACCTTCCGGTGGTCGTCGGCTGGCCACCCTTGTGGGCAACACGGACGCCGACGCCAAGGCCAAC
>CAZEMX010000210.1:0-3155 GCA_964513415.1 uncultured Nitrososphaerota archaeon | reverse complement strand
CATTCAGCAAAGCAGGTAGAAAATTAGCCGAACTTCATTTGAATTATGAAACAGTTGCTCCTTCGCCTGAAGTAATTGTAACAGGTGATGATGGCAAGACATACTCGGTTGACAAAATTCGTTTCCCAAAGAAAGACCAAAAAGAAACGATAAACTACAACAGCAAAATAACGTTGAGTAATATTCCTACAAAGGCTTATGAATATGTTGTCAATGGTAAATCAGCCATTGAATGGATTATGGAACGCTATCAAGTTTCTACAAACAAAGAAAGCGGCATCGTAAACGACCCGAACGATTGGGCAAAAGAAGTTGGCAATCCTCGTTACATTTTAGACTTGTTGTTAAGCATTATCAACGTTAGTGTGCAGACAGTTGATATTGTAAATAGTTTACCAAAAGTTGATTTTGGAACTGAACCGACAGACAATAATGTGATAAAAATGTATCCGACAAGAGAAGAAGACGAACAAATAAATATCGCAGCAGAGCCTGACCATGACGAATAATTAGCCAACGCATTTGGTAGCACATTTGCATTTTTTTCCGACACACAAATCACCACTAAAAAATGCAAAAGAGCTACCAAGCCAACGCACCAAGACAGCAGTAAAAAATGGTCAACAGAGCAACGACAGACAGAACGCCAGCACCTAACATTAAGCCGAATATACAAAAGCCCATCACAAAAGTCGATGCGGAGCTATCACAGAAGCCAAAAGGGCTTTTGAATATTCGGTGTTCAGCGACACTGGGAGCAACGAACGAATGTCTATAGGTGGTGTAGTATCTTTTTGACTGATTTCAAAGTAGTTAATTCTATTATGATGTCGTAATTTTTGGTTGTTAGGGTCATGGCTATGCCTGAGCAAGTATTAGACAACTTTGCCCAAATAGATAGACGATATGGGTTTTTGTGTAGTGGACTCATTTTGATGATTTGACATTTGGCGATCCACGATTGCGCATGGTGGTGATGTCTCGTAGCTCACCATTATACATGATCAAGGTATGCTGATGAATCATCCGTCCACGTTTGCAGACAGGGCAGATATTGATATCAACGCCTGTTTTTAGCATCACCCTCAAGGCCGTCGATATTGTGACCCTAGGCATGGGTGGAGGTAAGTTCATTTGTTGATGCAATCTTTGTATTCTTTGGGATTTGTCCCGGTGACTTAGGAAGCCACAATGTCTTATCTTGACAAATCTTTTCGGGAGGATGTGCTGCTCAAATCTTCTAGCAAACTCGGTATGACTTAGGGTCATTTCTTTGACCATGTTTTTATCTACATAGTCCTTGTATCTGAAGGTAATGTCCGAGTCTGTGATCTCTTTGATACGATGGGCTGTGATGGCTACCTTATGCGTATATCGTCCGAGATACTCTATAATCTGGGATGGTCCTGCAAATGGTGCTTTGGCATACACGTTCCACTTTTTGTACTTTACTGCCTTGATTGCTGTGCAAACATCTAGGCCTTCCACTGCAAGATCACCATCGCCAAGCATCTCTATGGTGCGTTTCATAAAATAGGCTTTGTACATCTTCTCCATCACCCGTCGTGGAAATAAAAAAGCATCGCTGTCTCGTCTGTTAGGGCTCCATTTGCCTTCATCAGTGATACCTCCGCCGCTTACGATACAGTGGATGTGTGGATGGAAAGTCAACTCTTGGCCGTGCGTATGCAAGATAGATATGATACCTACCTGGCCACCAAGCCAGCGTGGATCTCGACCCAGCTTGAGCAAAGTGTAGTGTGCCGACTCAAAGATGAGATCAAACATCGACTTGCGATTGCCCATGACAAGTGAGCGTAGCTCTGATGGCAACGTAAACACTACGTGGTAGTATTTGATTGGCAAAAGTTCTCTCATCCTGTCCTCGATCCATGCATCTCGCTTGCCTCCCCCACAATGCGGACAATGCCTGTCACCACAACTATGATACTGGTGGTGAATGTGACCACACGAAGTGTCTTCGCATCGATACTGGTGTACTCCCATACCGATGGTATGGCAACGTCTGAGCTTATCAAAAACAGCTCGACTATACGGATTGAACGTGATTGCTGCCTTGTTTCCAAAGATATGACGCTGCATGAGTACTTTGAGCTCACTGAGCTCCTGCATCACCTTGGTCTTTTGCTCTTCCTTTATCAGACGTATTCAGTTGATCGAGTGGAGATACAATCCCCATCTGTGTATGCTTCTGTAGATGTAGATACACCATCGTCGTCTCCAATTTCGAATGTCCGAGCAATGTCTTGATCACATGGATATTACATCCACTATTGAGCAAGTGAGTAGCAAAACTATGGCGCAAGGTATGTGCTGTATAACCACTTCCACCATAACCAGCTTTGGCCATCGCACTATTGACCACCACTTGCATACTCCGCACACAATAAGCTCGATTCGTTTGCACACTCGTAAACAGGTATTCTCTGGGACGCCCTTCCGCAATATATAATGCTCTCAAACGATCCAGTAGTGCTTGTGGCAACAAGGTATAACGATCTTTTGCGCCTTTGCCTTGATAGATCTTGATGCGCTGATCATGACTCTCAATGTCTTTGATTCGAAGGTGGCATACCTCACTGATCCGCATGCCGCAGCCATACAGCAAGCCGATTACACAGTATTCCCTCTGTGTCAAAGGTGCCTTGAATAATTGTTTTACCTCCTCTTCACTCATGATATTGGGTAAGATAAACTGTTTCTTGGGATACAGATTGCTTGGTACGATGTAATTTACCTTCATCACCTTCTGAAAGAAAAAACTACATGCCTGAGCTACGCTCCTACACTTGGCTCGACCTACTTTGTGTACGCTCTTGATGTACATGATATACTCTTCGATATCTTGATGAGTGATCAACTCCACATCCTTGTGATGATAATACTTAAACAATAATACCATCTCATTTCCATAGCTCTTGATCGTTCCGACTCCGTACTCTTTGATAGTCAATGCGTGCAATAGCTTATTTATCCATTGCTCGGCATTGACCGATAATTTGTAGGCTGAAATTTCATTGCCTTTCATGATTTTACTTATTTTTGTGTGATTAAATATATAAAACAACTAAAACAATCACAAGAGCCAAATTTCAACAAACGAGCCAGCTTTCACTGCAAGTGTCGCTTGAACA
>CAZEMX010000209.1:0-3165 GCA_964513415.1 uncultured Nitrososphaerota archaeon | reverse complement strand
CCTCAGGCGGGATTCGGACCCGCGACCACCGCCTGTTTAGGCAGGCTTTCGCCAAGCTTACCAAGGCGGTGCTCTACCAGGCTGAGCCACTGAGGCGCGCTGTATCTCTACCGAAGGAGATGGTTAATTAATATTTTCCTGCAGGTGGTGAGGGGGGCGGATGACCGCTATCGGTCGGGCGCTCGTGAGGGCGAGGTCCCGATATCAAGGATTAACCCCCTGTTTATGTCAAGGCATCAGTAAGGACGCTCAAGGATAGAGGCGTATGCGGGGGCATATTAACTGCCTTCCCATAGATAGCGCAAGGATGTCTGAGCCCGTTGCGAATATGAAGCTGCCGACGCAGGCTAGGGTCGAGAGTATCGCCACGGTCTTCCGTATGCCGATCCTATCAAGCATTATGCTGATAGGGAGCTGCGCTATCGCGTATGGAAAGAAGTAGGCAGATGACATCACCCCTATCAGCGATGCGTCGGCGCTGAACTCTGCCATCAGGTCATAGGCTATGACGGCAATGCCCACACGCTGCGCATTGAGAGAAAGTAGAGCAGAGCCAAGGATATGAAGGCGAATATCGCTATCTTGCTTTTGTTCATAAGGTCACCGGCGCGGGTCAGTTCGCATCCAAGACGGGCCCTTGCTAGGATTAGCGGACCGCCGGCTATCTGATGCTTGCCATGGAGGGGGCAGACATCGCCGGGAGCGGCGTTTTAGTAATACTATTTATATATCCAATAATATTTACTTGAGCAGTGCTGCACCAGAGGTTGATGTCGGTGGCGTTCTACAAGGTAACGATGAACGGCAACGAGGGGCACGAGAAGATATGCGTGTACAACAAGGGGTGCAATTTCCGGTGCCTGGGCTGCGCGTATAAGGTTCCGAACGCAAGTATAGGGCCTTCGGATTCCGAACGTGAGGTCGGAACCCAGCAGGTCATAGACTTGCTGAGGAGGGAGGGCGCTAGGAGGATTCATTTCATTGGCGGGGAGCCGCTGATAAATGCCAACCTCGCCACAATAGCCGAATTTGCTCATGAGGAGCTCGAGGCAACGACGGTCATTGGGCACAGCAACGGCTCCAAGCGCATACCGGATTTCATAGACGAGGCGACCATAAGCATAAAGACGCTTGATGATGTGGTCCACAAGGCTTACACCGGCGTGTCTAACGGGCAGGTCTTGGCCAATTTCAAGGACGCTTATGAACGCGGGGTCAAGATGAAGGCCAGCACGGTCCTCATCCCGGGGATAATAACTCCGGAAGAGGTCGAGGGCATAGCGGTGTTCATATCCGAACTCGACAGGAGGATACCATTCCACATAACGGCATATATGCCAGTCCCAGACGTCGAGCTGAGGGCGCCTTCGGATGCGGAAATGGACGCGGCAGTTTTGGCGGCCAAGAGGCACCTTAGGAACGTTAGCGGATCCATGCTAGACGCTAAGACGTTCTCGGCGATGAAGGAGAAGGATCCAGCGTTCAGAAGCCACAAGATTGATCCTGAGTAACCCCTGCCGATCGGTGATGGGTTTAGTTCCATTTTCATCCCGGTTGCCAAGCACATATGAAACATAAAGCTTATTGTTTCGCGCAATGGGGGTTCTGAGTGAATGGTGATGGGATTGAACAGGCGTGCGTTAACAAAGATTCAGGCGGCAGTTATACTCGTATTGATAGCAGTGTCCACCGCTGCAGCGGCATATGTTGCGGCAGGGCATATCGGAGGGGGACCAAGCGGCCCTGTTTCCATAACAGACATGAATGGGAGAACAGTTCAACTCCCTGCGACTGTTGAGCGGGCGATAATACTCAATTCTTATTGGACGGAGATAGCGTGCGCAGTCGGGGCGGCCGACAAGATCGTAGGCGTCAGCAAGGATATCGCGCCTTCGGTATTCATACCTGATAGTGTTAGGAATCTGACCAATGTAGGCAGCCTCTTCGCAGGAATAAATATGGAGGCGGTCATCGCGCTCGACCCAGACGTCGTGATAATGGACTTCGGTTACGGTAAAACCACCGAGATCATCCAGAGTCTAGAGAACCTTAACGTCTCTGTCGTATGCCTCTTCGCTTCAAACTTCCAAGACTTGCTGAATGCCACACTCTTGATTGGGAAGACTCTAGGGGCAGAGCAGAAGGCGCAGGAGCTCGTTTCGTTCATGACGACAACGCACGCTTCCATCACGTCCATAGCCAACACGATACCTGCCGAGGCCAAGCCGGATGTCTTGATCTGCGACATGAGTGTCTGGGGGCAGGGGCTGGTATACACATATGTCAATACATCGTGGGGCCAGATAATAGTCGATGTTGGTGGTATCAACGTGGCTATGGAGGAGTTCGGGAATTCCTCGTGGGTAAAGATCAACATAGAGAAAGTCCTTGCCTGGGACCCAGATACCATAGTAATGATAGGCAGGGAGAATGCCACGCTTACCTCCCAGCTAGATTCGCTGAACAGCACAGTCTGGGGCCAGCTGACAGCGGTAAAGGAGGGCAGGGTTTACGGCGTGCTCATTGGTGCAAAGGAGAAGGGCTGCTACCTTGACTGGACCCCCAGGGTGCTCATCGGGGAGTCGATCGTAGCCAAACTGGTCAACCCGACATACTTCAGTTCGATCGATACCTCCGCAATTAAGGATACGCTGACTTCAGAATACTACAACCTGACGCTTTGATCGGGGCGGGCGGAGATGCCCAATTTTTTGGGCAACGTCATTTTTTTGTCGTGAGACGGGTAATTCGGAATGCCACCTCTGATAAATGCTTAAATGCAATTCCGGAGAAATGAAATCAGGCGATTATCATGAAGAGGAGGATAGCCTCGCTCTTTGGGATGGCGGCTTTCGTAGTCCTGTATGGGGCAATTGCTGCGTCGATACTGCAGTCACCTTGGTTCAACTGGGTTGATAGCGCCCTGAGCGACTTGGGCAACCTGAACCACAGCTCAGTCATGCTTTACAACGTGGGGCTCATGACGTCCGGGCTGATGGTGATAATTTATTCGTTAATTGGGATGAGGGAACATGCCCCGAGATCATCATACTTCTTGGCATTTACAGGGTTCTCAATGCAGCTTGTAGCGCTCATCTGTGAGAACTATGGGAGGGTGCACTTCAACGTGTCGGTCCTCCTCTTTGTCATGCTTCTTATTGCATC
>CAZEMX010000208.1:0-3181 GCA_964513415.1 uncultured Nitrososphaerota archaeon | reverse complement strand
GAGGAGACCTACGTCCTCTTCTACCGGTATCTGAAGAAGCTCTCGGAGCCCCAGCTCTCCAAGGTTGCCTTGGGGGTCCCAGGCATACTCATCCTCGCAGTGGTTGCGCTGTACCTCTCGAACCTGCTCAA
Organism: uncultured Nitrososphaerota archaeon; assembly: GCA_964513415.1. Lineage (GTDB taxonomy): Archaea > Thermoproteota > Methanomethylicia > Methanomethylicales > Methanomethylicaceae > Methanomethylicus. The sequence goes on along the minus strand of CAZEMX010000208.1, from coordinate 3,050 downwards.
TTACGCCCTCTTGGCGTCGGGCGTGATCGTGGGATCCGTTCTGATCATCAAGGGCTTCAACATCGACTCGTCGTTGAGGTCTGCTTGGTCCGAGTCGCCCATTAGGCTGATTGCCTCCGTGATCGGGTTCATGATGTGCCTGGTGGCCATCTACAGGGGACTAAGCCTCGGTCTGCAGGGTGCCACCTTTCCAGATCAGCTGGCTAAGTTCACGAGCCTCGTGCTCGTGAACACGATCGACCTGCTGGCCATAGGCCTAGCAATCTACCTCGGCGGCAATTTGGTCGCCAAGTATCTGGACTCGTCTCCAACGATCTGGCACCAGATAGTCAGCCTGGTCTCGCTGGTCTTCATAAGGCAGATAGTCCTCGAGGCCGCCCCAATAGTCGCCGATCCAAATACCAGCCTGATTCCGATAGTGGTCATCTCGGCGCTCGGCGTCCTGATCTGCGCCCTCATGGTGATCATCTTCTCTATGACCCCGCGCTTCAGGAGGAAAGAGCTGGCGCAGCCCAAATCCTGATCTGCGCCCTAGCGGGCTGCCGCCACTCTACACTCCGAACCTTCTCTTCCTTCTCTGGTAAGTCCTTATTGCCCTGAGGAAGTCGATCCTCCTGAGCTCGGGCCAGTAGACATCGAGGAAATAGAACTCCGAGTAGGCGCTCTGCCACAGAAGAAAACCGCTCAGCCTCTCCTCTCCGGAGGTCCTGATTATCAGGTCCGGGTCCTTCTGCCCCGCCGTATATAGGTACTTCGAAAAAGTCCCCTCGTTTATCTCGTCCTTCCTGAGGGCGCCGCTCGTGACCGATTCGATGATCTTCTTAGTCGCATCGATTATCTCTGCCCTGCCTCCGTAGGCGATTGCCACATTGAGCTTGTTCTTACCATAATTCTTGGTCTTTTCCGTTACCTCTGCTATCGTCGATCTGAGCGACTCCGACAGGAGGTCAAGCCTGCCCAGAGCTGTTATCTTGACCTCATTATCGACCACGTCCTTCGAGTTTAGGACATCCTTGAACCCCTTCTCCGCCAGCCTCAAAAGTTCGTTCATCTCTTGATCGGACCTGTTGAAGTTCTCGGTCGAGAGCGCGTAGACCGTCACAGTGTGTATGCCGAGCTCCCAGCACCACTTGAGCACCTCCTTGAGCTTCTCGAAGCCGTACTTGTGGCCGTCATTGACGCTCAATCCCATGTCCTTTGCCCACCTGCGATTGCCGTCGAGGATTAAGCCTACATGGTCTGGGACCTCTCTGCTGTTTATCTGCCTCTGGAGCCTCTTCTCGTAATGCTTGTACACTGCAGCATACGCCGCCTGCTTTAGATGCGCCCCGACGCTCCTCATCTTCATCCAAAACCCACCCTGATGCCTGACCGCGCCCTGCCATGGTGCGGGGCAGATAAGGCCTAAACCACTATCCTGTCCTTCCTGAACCTGGTGAGGTTCCTGTTCCCTCCCTCGGTTATAACGATCATGTCCTCTATCCTCACGCCGCCAATCTTGGGGATGTATATGCCCGGCTCGATCGTGACCACATTCCCGGGGACCAGTTGCCCTTCATTCCTCGAATTGACCGATGGGCCCTCGTGCACCGCTATGCCGACGCCATGACCAGTGCCGTGCACAAAGAACTTGCCGTAGCCATGCCCCTCGATAACCGCCCTCGCAACACCATCGAGCTCCTTCCCGGTAATGCCCGCCCTCGCTGCAGATATGGCTGCATTATTGGCCTCAAGCACTATGTCATATACTTTGACCATCTCATCCCTCGGCTGACCGAAGAAGAACGTCCTAGTTGTATCCGAGCAGTACCCCGCAACCTTGACCCCGAAATCGAAGACGACTGCCTCCCCCCCTGACGCCCTCCTCTTGCTGGGCATACCGTGGGGGTAGACCGCCCTGGGCCCCGATGCTACTATCGTCTCGAATGCAAGCGACTCCCCTCCCTCCCTCCTCATGTGGTACTCGAGCTCCGATGCTGCCTCGATCTCGGTCATGCCATCCCTGAGGTTCGATATGGTCTTTGCTGCCGCCCTGTCCGACGCCCCAAGCGCCGCCTCTATCCGCTCCAGCTCCTCGGGATCCTTGACCTCGCGCATCTTCTCTATCGCAGTCCCTATCTCCGCCAAGCTGAACTGTTTCTTCAGGGCGCCGTAAGACCTTGCCGTCACGAAGTCGTCCTCGAAGCCGACCTTCTCGGCGCCCCCTGCAACCTTCCTCAGCCTCTCGAAGAGGGGCTCGCCAAGACCAATCTTCACGACCTCTGCGCCCTCCGACCTGTCGCACGCCTCCTCGTAGTCGAGGCTCGAAACGACCAACGATGCCTTTCCGTCCTTGCTGATATAGAGCGCCTTGCCCGCGCTCCCTGTGACGAATGGCGCATTTGTCAAATAGAACACGCTCTCCGGGTTCGTGCAGATCACGCCGTCAAAGCCGTTCTCCACAAGGTATTCCGCAACGCGCGCTATCCTCCTCTTGAAGTTCATGAGGCCCACTCCAATTCAGAATCGCTGGTTTCTTCTTAAATCAGTATCGTCTGCGTCCCCAATCCATGCGTGGGCCGGGCGTCTGCCGGCTCAGAAAGAGGTGACACATCAGATGCATCCGAACGCCTGCCCACTCTGCAGTCAGCCCCCTTGACAAGCGCATCCATAGCCATGATGATATTTAAATATCGATTAGGCAGTCTTTAAACTGAGGATCATGCTTTTGAGTGCCACGCCCGATTACTTCGGCTCACCTGGGCCTGAGAACACCGACCGCGTAATCAATGCCGTGGCTCGACGCATCTCCTCCGGCGGAATCGCAACAGTGGTGATATCCAGCACGTCCGGCCTCTCTGCGCTGAAGCTTGCCAGGGCTCTGGCCGCCGGCTCGCACTCAAAAGGGACTAAGGTCGTCTGCGTCTCGGAGCCGCCCTCGTATGCCGAGGTCGTTGGGCGATGGCCAACTATGGACCCCGGACGCGCTGCGGAGCTAGCGCTGCTCGGCGTGCGCATAGTGAACGACCAGCCGTATGTCTTCCACAACTCCATCTTGGGTGAAGGGGCCG
>CAZEMX010000207.1:0-3195 GCA_964513415.1 uncultured Nitrososphaerota archaeon | reverse complement strand
ACATAATCACCCGTAGCTGTAGCAAGGTCGCAAGTCGCGGCAGACGCGATATCCGCGCCCTTGGTGCGGGTGTATTTGCGGATTACGGCTTGCAGGCGACGGAATTCAGCGTCAAGGTCTGCTGTGTCGGAACCATCGGGTTGATTGCTGGCGTCGGTGGTTGACCAGTTTGCCAAATTATCGAGAATATTCGCGGACATAGATTACCCCAAAAGTTTTTCAGCGGAGCGGAGAGCGGCGACGAGTTCGTCCACATCTTCAGCCGGGACGCTAAGTTGAACTTCGTTCGTGTTGTTGACGATCTTGAAGCTGCCATTCACCTTGATAATCTTCCGATTATCGGCATAACGGATCGCGTCAATAGTGGCGGATTGACCTTCTCGCACATCGTATTCAGCCATGATTATTCTCCCAAAAGGCCGCGCATCATCGAATATGGTTCAACCTGATTCATGGGCGGCATATTCTGCGGGCTAGGCATTCCGCGCAAACCTTGAGCGGTTTCCTGTTGACCGGCAAGCATGTTTTCCAGCAGGAATTTAGCGGCTTGCGGAGAAATCATACCTTGTTGCACAGCGGATTGAATGCGCTGCATGATGCCGGAATCAGTGGAATCTTCCGGGGCCATTGCGCGGGGCATGTGACCAAGACCGGGAGAGCCTGGAATCAACTCGCTGAACAGGCCAAGATTTTTAGTCATTTCCATGATACATTCCCTTCATGAATGAAGATCAATTCTGGAGAGCTATTTTAGCCCCTTTCGGAGCTGTCATAGTGTTTGCGTTAATCGAGGCCATATATCATAGATGGCGCAATTGGCGCAGCAAGCGCGGGGCTTCTACGGATAACATCACTGAGTAATCCAGGGATTTGTCCTTGCCTTCCGGATGCCATCCAAGATGCCAAAGTGCGTCCCCCTGGCATATACGGGGTGGAAGCCGCTAAGGCGCTCAGTGCATAAGGCAAAGTTGACGGGTTAGTTAATCCAGCAACGCCGCCTGCTGCAAACAATGCGCGGCCAGTTGTGCCGGAATCAGGATATTGCGAAGGCAAAACACGCAATGCAGCGGTACTGAGGTCTTGCATACGGCCTTGCCCTTCCGTGATTCGCCCTTTAGCCAGGGCTTTGCTTGCGTCACGTTTTGCGTGTGCGACAACCGCGCTTTCTAGGTCTGATGGGGTAATCAATCCGCCACCTTTGCGCTTCTCAGCTTGGAAAGCCGCATCCCTGAGAATGGAGTAATTCGCCCATGCGTCATCAAGCTTGCTCAATGCGGCTTGACGTTGCGGGTTGTTGCGCTTTACGGCTTCATTCAGGGAAGAACGCAAAGCATCAAACGTATCGGCCAGTTCAACCTTTTCAAATGATCCATCGCGCCTAAGTCCATCTGTTACCTCATCAAGCGTTGTATGGATTGTTTTTAATGTGTCTTGGTCAATCTCTCCTGCTTTGGTTCTGGAATTCAATCTAGCCATCATCCTGGCCCAAATGTTTTGCTCTGCTGGCATCATCTGAGCTACTTCACCATTCAACGAAGTTAGCTCAGTGGTAAATTGATTATCGGGCTTCATCTTCAGCCCGTTTAACGTCATTTTGTAGCCATCTGAAAGTTTGCGCCGGACTTCTGAAACGCCGGCTTGTCCAAGCTTGCCGGAATGCTTCATCCCTACAGGCGCAAGGGCGCGGTTATAGACGGCAAGGTTCAATTCATCCAATGACTTGCCACGGCTCATATTCAGGATATCGCCAAGAATTGGGATACTTGCTGCTTTGTCCTCAAGCTTTGCGACAGAATCACCAAAATGTTGCCCGAGTGAAGGGGTAATCCCTTCCTTCCGTAGTAAAGCTACATTCGGATCAACCTTTGGTTTTACCACCCTTGCGACACCACCGGCAATCGGCGCGGCAACAACACCGCCAACACCCCCAGCCGCCGCTTGCCCTTCTCTGGTTGCATCACCATAAACCGGAGCAACCCCGCCCATCATCGCACCACCAACACCAGACATGCCCATACGCATAGGCAGTGAAGCCCCTGGCGGTGTTTTGGTAAGCGCGGCTATTCCAAGGTTCACGGGGTTAATCATCTGCCCACCAAGGCGCGGCCAATCCATTCCCTTCTCGCCCCTCGCGGCTTGATAGGCTTGTTCGTCGGATTGGATGGATTGCTTCGTCTTGCGTGCCCAATCAGGGGCGAGTAGTGCGGCGATTTCGGTTTCTGCTCCAAGTTGCTTTAGCCCGGTAATCGGGTCATCAATGAAACCACGCCTGAACCCGCTAGGCTTCTCTGGTTGCCATTGACCGGATGCGCCGCCTTGCGGGGCAAAAGACCCGGACGCGCCGGGTTGTTTCTTGCTGAATTGGCTTTGAGCATACGCAAGGATTTCCTGCTCTGACGCGCCTTCCGGTGCGGTTACTTCGTACTTGACCCCATCCGGCGAGGTAATTTCAAATGTCGGCATGGTTTAATCCTTCCGTTTGATAGACCACCCGCTCGATGGTGCTGGTTGCGCTTGTGGCGCTGGCTTCGTGGCAAAACGCGGTTTCATGGCTGGTTTACCAAAAGCGCGTTCTGGGTCAAAGCCGTAATCCTTTGCAATCTTTTCGTACTCGTTGCGTTTCGCGTTGTACGATTCAGCCGCTTGGTCGAATAGTTTGTCGGCAAGATCGCGGAAGTCTTTTCGTTGATTCGGTGTCAGCTTTTCGCCTTTCAACGTCCTGTCTGCATAGCTAGTGATCCGGTCAAGCAAACCAGTTGCTTCCATAGCCATAGCCAGTTCAGATTCCCTTACAACGGATTCCGGGTCAAGTAGCTTCATAACCTTTGTTGCCGCAGCCATGTCGCCAGCCGGGGAAATCTTGTCAAGCCCCGCGTTGATTTGGCGATATGCCGATTCAACCTGCTGGTAAGCCTTATACATCGGCTCTTGCCGAAAGTCGGAACGCAAACTTAATTCATGCTTGAAGCCCTTTTCGCCTTCGTTAAACGGCCCTTGGATTTTTACCAATGGTAGTTTTTCTGCTGGTTGGAACCTTCCGGGTATTTCAACAAACTGGCCTAGCTCTGGGTCAAGCCCATACATCTTTCCATCTTTGCCTTGTTGGACGTTGGTAAGCCGTTTCCCTTGACCTTGACCTATTTTCTTCTGCCCTTTGTACATATCAAACATTTGCCGGTATGCAATGCCGCGCGT
>CAZEMX010000206.1:0-3225 GCA_964513415.1 uncultured Nitrososphaerota archaeon | reverse complement strand
TCCGGCCTGGGCGACATGCTCCAGGGAGCCAAGGAACGCACCGTCGGCGTCGCCAGCACGTTCAACGCCGCGGCGTTGCTCGGACTCCAGGCCGGCGGCGCGGAAGACCGCATCGCCACGGCGACAGAACGGACCGCCAAGGGCATCGAGGGATTGCGGCAGGACGTGAAGAACAACCAGGCGGCGTTCGTGTGAGGTCCGACCATGCCATTGACGCTCACCGAAAAGCTCGACAGCCGGAAGTGGAACACGGGCGACAACGCTTCAGTGGAGATGGTCTACATCCTCACCGGGACGAGCGACGATATCACCGCCAAGAACCTCATCAGCAGTTCCACGCCCAGCAGCTACAACGGCCTGGTGCGGCAGTCGATCAACCTGGAACCGGAATGGGTGGATACCACGGCCAGCGACGGACGATGGCTGGCCACGGTTCGCTACGGCGTGCGGCAGCCGGCGGAAGTGGGCGAATCGTCCTTCAGTTTCGATACGGGCGGCGGCACGCAGCACATCACGCAGTCGATTTCCACGGTCAACCGCTACGCCGCGCCGGGCAAGACCGCCCCGGACTTCGGCGGCGCGATCGGCGTCACGCATGACAACGTGGAAGGCGTCGATATCACCGTCCCGGTCTACGCCTTTTCCGAAACGCACTACCTGGCCGACTCGTTCGTCACGCCGACCTATCGCGGCACGCTCTTCAGCCTCACCGGCAAGGTGAACAACGGCGGCTTCAAGGGCTGCGCCGCCGGCGAATGCCTTTTCCTGGGCGCGTCCGGCTCGAAGCGCGGCACCGACGACTGGGAGATCACCTACCGCTTCGCGGCCAGCCCCAACCGCACGGGCATCAGCGTCGGCGGGATCGGCGGCATCAGCAAGAAGGGCTGGGAATACATGTGGGTCCGCTACGCCGACTCGGAAGACGCCGCGGCCAAGGCCATCGTGAAGAAGCCCGTCGCCGTCTACATCGAGCGCGTGTACGAGGAAGGCAACTTCGGCGGACTGGGAATCGGGACGTAAGCCATGGGCGACACGCTCAAGAAGGTCAAGCCGGGCGATCCGCTCGCCATCCCCGCGGCGACGTTCAACACGTTCGTCGATTCCGCCCGCGACTACCTCCAGCGCCGGCACAGCCAGCGCCAACAAGGCACACCGTCCGGCCGGCACAACTGCATCATCCACGTCCGCAACGACAGCGGGGCGGACCGTGAGCGGTACGAGGTGCTGGGCATCGACTCGCCGATCTTCGACCCGGCCAGCGACGAAGAGGCGTTCAAGAACGCCCCGGCCATGGCCGGCGTGACGCCGGCCGAGGACGACCACGCCGGCAAGTTCGTCGTACTTCTGGAGCCTGTTGCTGCCGGCGAACTCGCCCTGGCCGTGGCGGCAGGCGCCGTGCCTGTCCGCCTGGACGTGCCGGACGAGGACTTCCCGTACCGCTTGGCCGAGGTAACGGACGGCTCGGCCGCGAACCTCACCGCGGTCAAGCGCGGGTCCGCCGCGATTCTCTGGCGCGAAGGCGGCACGGGCGTCCAGTGGGCGCTCGTGCGGCTGGGCATTCTGCCCGAGCCGGCCGTCTTCCCGGTGGACCTGTCGCAGTACGGCGGCGAGCAGGGCGACGATCAGAACCCGGCGACGTGGACCTACGACGTGACCGATCCGTTCACCAGCGAGACGCTGGCCAGCGCCGTCGATCCCGTCGCCGCGCCGCACAAGTGGCAGCGCCCTTCGGTGGGCTTCATCATCCCGGCGACGTTCGGCTATGCCCACTGGGACACCGACGGCGAGCTTGTGCTCGGCTGGATCAACGAAGTCGCCGACCAGGAGCCTTGCGAGACTTCCGAGTCGGAGCCGTAGGAGGGCCGGGCATGTCCACAACAGGCAAGGCGGTAGCTATCGCCAGCGGCAAGCGCGGCGTGCTCGTTTCGGGCAAGGCTGCGATCTACAACGTCGATGGCCAGTGCGCGGCGTGCTGCATCGAGTTCCTCCAGACCTGGAGCTTCACCGACCAGGGCTTCATCGACGGCGGGCAGGATGGGGCCTTCCGCGCCTACGACGACCCGGCCGACGTGCCGGCCAGCCCGTGGAGCATTCTCAACAACGGCCGAAGCCTTCGGCTGGACTGGGAAGACGACACCAACTGCATGGGCCACAACCCGTACACGCAGTACGCCACGGCCACCTGCGAAATCATCGTGCCGCGGGACACGCTGATGACCGTGGCGTGGTCCGGCATGGGCGAGACGCAAGACCCCAACTACGAACTGATGAGCTTGTACGTGGACGGCCTGCTTGTCGGCTCGGCCCACGCGCCCGGCGGGCAGCAGGGATGCGCCGGCATGGGGCCGGTGGTGTCCAACCCGCCGCCGCCCCAGCAAGTGCTGCTGACGGCCGGCCCGCACACGCTGCACATCGACGCGACCACGAACGACCCGCTCTACCACTTCGGGGCGTGGTATCGGTTCGACCTGACCTTCGAGGAAGTCCCGCCCGCACCGTGAGACCGCCATGCTGATTCGCCGATCCATCACTGCCTTGAAACGCACCGCCCGCGCCCGGCCGGCCGGCTACGCCGAAGCCGTCCTCGCCAGCGCCGAGCGCGCCGACAAGGCCCACTACTGGATCGACCTGGCCAGCTACCTCGACCTCTGCCGGCGGCACGGCAGCTACAAGGGCGCGGTGCCTGCCGCCGCCGGCGTCGCCGTCGCTCCGGGCCTGCACGCCGCCCAGCCCATCCCCGCGCGCGAATCGCCGCCGCCCCGCGAAGGCGCGGTCCCCCAGCCGGCCGCACCGGACGCCGACGCCCAAGCCGCCGCGGAAGCCGTCGTCGCCCGGCTCGCGGAGATCAAGCGCCGCTTCGCCACCTGTAAAGCCTGCGAGCACGCGCGGGACGACGGCTTCGCCTGCGTCCTTCACGCCGGCTGCTGCTTCGGCCGCTTCCGCTCCGACCTCGCCAACGCCTGCCCCGCCGGCCGGTGGTAACGTGGGCCACTTCCCGACGGCTCCGGTAAGCACTCAGCATGGAGCCGAGTGCCGCCGAGGTTGGATTTCACGCAACGAAGCCGGAAAAGGCTTTCAATCCGGCCGTCTCTGACGTAAAATGCAGTCAAACAAGGGCTTATGACGATGAACCACGCGAGCTTTTCCAACCGAGCCGCCGGCAGATTCGGGACGCCCGAAGCTGGCTGGTGCGGGTCATCGCCCGCCGCGCCGTGGACATCCTCA
>CAZEMX010000205.1:0-3232 GCA_964513415.1 uncultured Nitrososphaerota archaeon | reverse complement strand
CAAGCTGAACAAGGTGAAGGCATTAATAGAGACCAACTTGGCATGATGCTCTTTTGAGCGGCCACGGGGGGATTCCAGATGCGCATCATCTTTGTCGGAAGCACCTTGCTTGCGGATGGCTACCGGATGGCGGGCGTGGAGCCCGTACCGGTAGCCACGCCCGACGAGATGCTGAGCGAGATCCGGTCGCTGTTGAAGCGCGAGGATGCCGGAATCATTCTTCTGGATTACGATTTCTCATCAAAGCTAAAGGGCGATCTCGATAAACTCCGGTCAAAGCGCGCGATGCCCATCCTCGTCGAAGTCCCTGGGAGGCATCTATCCGCCGAGGTCGACCTCAAATCCACAATAAGCAAGATAATGGGTGTGAAGATGTGAGCTCAATCAATGCTTCCCAGTCTGAGGGTCTCAAGCGTCTGATCGACGCGCTCTTCGAGGAGTCGAGGGCTAAGGCGGAATCGGCGATCACTGAAGCGGAGAACAGATCGCATTCGATCCTGTCAGAGTCAGAGAAGTACTCGCTGAAGAAGGCCGAGGAGACGCTCAGTTCCTATGCTTCGATGGCAACTATCGAAGCCAGGAAGGAGGTGTCCAAGGCAGAGATCGAGGCCAGGATGTCGATGCTGCGCATGAAGAGCGAGTATGTGGAGCGTGTCTTCGAAACTGCGAAGACCCAGCTCTTGGATTACGCCGAATCCAAGGAGTACCTCTCGCGGCTTGCGAAGAGCATCTCCGTAGCAAGGGGGCAGATCGATGCCGGCGAGATCCGCCTTAGACAGCGGGACATCGCCGCACTGGGTGCCAAGCTCAACCGGATTGCCGGCAAGGATGTGACAGTCAGCCCAGCGAACATCGCGATAGGCGGCTTCATACTCGTCTCGAAAGACGGCAAGCTATCTATCGACCGGACTTTGGACGGCATGCTCTCCTCACAGAAGGAGAGGATGCGCGGAAGAATCGCAGATGCACTGTTTAGGTGATTCAGATGGCCATACAAGGAAAAATCGACAAGATTAGCGGCCCAGTGGTCCAGGCCGAGGGCGTATCGGGCCTGGAGATGCATGAGCTCACGATGGTTGGAGATGCCGAGCTCATAGGGGAGGTGGTGAGGATTGAGGGGACATCTGCAACGATCCAAGTCTATGAGGAGACCGGTGGCCTCAAGCCCGGTGAAAAGGTGATCGGGTCGGGCATGCCCCTGTCCGTTGAACTCGGTCCGGGTCTGCTGCAGAGCATCTACGACGGCATACAGCGACCGCTGGACGTCATCAAGAATCTTACTGGCGACTTCATAGCTAGGGGGGTTAAGACGCCTGCCCTCTCGCGCACAGCGAAGTGGCATTTCGTTCCAACCGCGAAGGTCGGCGATAGCGTCATCGGCGGGGCGGTCTTGGGCACCGTACAAGAAACGCCCCTCTTCCAGCACCGGATACTTGTGCCGCCGAACGTCAGCGGAACCATCGCGGAGATCGCCGAAGAAGGTGATTATGTAGTCGAACAAGTAATCTGCAGGCTGCGGGGCAAAGAGAAGGGCATCACCGAACTGAAGCTCTACCACAGGTGGCCGGTGAGGGCGCCGCGCCCTTACATCGAGAGGCTCGAGCCATCCGAGCCGCTCATCACAGGTCAGAGGATTATCGATACCTTCTTCCCCGTCGCAAAGGGCGGCGCGGTCGCGATACCCGGCGGTTTCGGTACAGGGAAGACCATCACGTCGCACCAGCTTGCCGCATGGTCTGACGCAGAGATAATAGTCTACATAGGCTGCGGCGAGCGCGGTAACGAGATGACCGAGGTGCTTCTGACCTTCCCGGAGTGGAAGGACCCTAAGAGCGGAAGGCCGCTGATGGAGCGGACCGTTCTGATCGCCAACACCTCGAACATGCCCGTCTCCGCGAGGGAGGCGAGCATCTACACCGGCGTGACTATCGCCGAATACTTCCGTGATATGGGGTACAACGTGGCAATCATGGCCGACTCTACTAGCCGCTGGGCCGAGGCACTCAGGGAGCTCTCGGGGCGGCTAGAGGAGATGCCCGCCGAGGAGGGCTATCCCTCGTACCTCTCCTCAAGGCTTGGCGAGTTCTACGAGCGCGCGGGGAGGGTCAAGGCCCTCAATGAACAGCTGGGCTCAGTCACGCTCATCGGCGCAGTCTCGCCCCCTGGTGGCGACTTCTCGGAGCCGGTAACCGTCCACACTAAGCGGTTCGTCAGGGCCTTCTGGGCCCTCGACAGCTCCCTCGCGAGCATGAGGCACTACCCTGCAATCAACTGGCTCACCAGCTACTCTGAGTATACTGATTATGTCGAGAGCTGGTGGAACACCGTGACTAACGGGCAGTGGCGCCAGTGCACGATCAAGGCAATGGACGTCCTGAAGAGGGAGGACGACCTCAAGGAGGTGATAAGGCTGGTGGGATCCGAGTCGCTGCCTGAGAACGAGAAGCTCGTCATGGAGGTCGCCAGGATGCTCAGGGAGGGCTTCCTGCAGCAGAATGCGTACGACCCGATAGACACCTACTCCTCGCCCGAGAAGCAGTTCAAGCTGCTCACAGGGATACTATCGTTCTACGAAAATTCCACCAAGGTCGTCTCGAAGGGCGTGCCCGTCTCAAAGATCATGGCGTTGCCCTCGCTCGCCGACATCTTCAAGCTCAGGATGTCCGTCCCAGGGGACAAGATCGATCTCATTGATAAGACTATCAACAAAATTAACTCTGACCTCAACTCCTTGGAGGGCAAATCCTGATGACCGACTCGATAGAATACCGCGGAGTGCACAAAATCAGCGGTCCCCTCATATTCGTGGAGGGCATCGCAGGCGTTGGATTCAACGAGCTGGCTGAGATCAGGGGCGAAGACGGCGAGACCCGGCGCGGGAGGGTCCTCGAGATATCCTCTGGCGTCGCTGCCGTTGAGGTATTCGAGGGCACAACAGGTCTCTCGACCACATCAACATCCGTGAAGTTCCTAGGCAGGCCGCTCACTATCCCACTCTCGACCGAGATGCTCGGGCGCGTCTTCAACGGTCTAGGTGAACCGGCAGACGGCGGTCCCGTGCCCTTCACCGAGGACTACAGGGACGTCAACGGGCTGCCCATGAACCCGTACTCCCGGGACTACCCGACGCAGTTCATACAGACCGGCGTCTCGGCGATAGACGGCATGGACACGCTCATCAGGGGGCAGAAGCTGCCCATATTCTCCGGCTCAGGCCTTCCGCACAACCTGC
>CAZEMX010000204.1:0-3264 GCA_964513415.1 uncultured Nitrososphaerota archaeon | reverse complement strand
AGAGGAGGCTCCTCCGGAAGGACCTGACCGAGGTGACGCTGCCCCCGCACTTCATGTTCTCTACAAAATCAAGCATTCCGGATCTGATGGTCGGGTTGATAGGCGCCCCCTTCCTTGATCTGATCAGACTGCTTGGGGTGAGGACCGGAGAGCTCCACAAGACGCTGATGTCGGGGGCGGGCGACCCTGAATTCGCCCCTGAATCATTTAACTACCTCTCGCTCTTCGCGCTCTCCCAGTCGATGGCAAGCTACGCGAGGCGGACTCTGCAGTGGGCAATGAACTCAAAGACACTTGGCAAGGAATGCTACAAGGAGGTACAGTTCCTCGTCAAGAACAGGGCACTCATAGAGGACACCTTCAAGGCGCTAAGGCAGGAGAAGATCGATTCGCTGAAGATACGGATTCACGGCGACTACCACCTCCAGCACATACTCTTCTCAGGCGGCGACTTTACGATCATCGATTTCGAGGGCGAGCCGACCAGACCGATAAGCGAGCGGAGGCTGAAGCGCTCGCCCCTGAGGGATGTTGCATGCATGATCAGATCCTTCCACTACGCAGCATTAGCGGGGCTGAGGGAGATGCCCATTGACCCTGCTACAGCCCTATCACTGGAGAGATGGGGCGACCTGTGGTACAAGTGCTGCGCCAGCGCCTTCCTCGTCGCATACATACAGACTGTGAACGGGACAGGCATCATCCCCTCAAGCGAGACCTCATTCAAAACCCTTTTGAATGCGTTCCTGCTTGAGAAGAGCATCTATGAGCTGGCCTATGAGCTGAACAACAGGCCTGCCTGGGCCCCGATTCCGCTCCGTGGAATCTACGACTTGCTTGGTGTCTAGAGTGTCTGACAAGATGCCGCCATCCGGAGAGATGCAGGAGAAGGAATGCAGCCTTCTGACCAGCTATGACGTCTATCTGTTCAGGCAGGGCAAGCATTTCAGGCTCTATGAGAAGCTCGGCTCGCATGCCATGGATGCAGGGGGAGAGCGGGGCGTCTACTTCGCGGTGTGGGCTCCGAATGCGATGTGTGTTTCAGTAATCGGGGACTTCAACTCATGGGATCAATCTAGCCACCCGATGAGGCTGCATGATAACGGCTCCGGGATCTGGGAGGCGTTCATCCCAGGCGTAGAGGCGGGCGCGCTCTATAAATACAGCATCGTGCCGAAGAAGTCGGACCTACAGCTCGAAAAGGCTGACCCCTTTGCGTTCATGTGTGAGACCCCCCCAAGGACCGCTTCGGTCGTGTGGGAAGCGAGCTACTCTTGGCGGGACTCGCAATGGATGGCCAACCGGAGGCGGCACAACGCCCTCTCTGCGCCCATATCGGCATATGAGGTCCACCTCGGCTCGTGGAAGAGGGGCGCCGGCAGCAAGAGCCGCTGGCCCACCTACCGGGAGCTGGCCGACGGGCTCTCCGATTACGTTAATGATACAGGATACACCCATGTTGAGCTCATGCCTGTTATGGAACACCCCTTTTACGGGTCGTGGGGATACCAGGTGACGGGATACTTTGCCCCGACGAGCCGCTTCGGGTCGCCTGCCGACTTCAAATACTTCGTCGAGAGGCTCCATAGGGCAGGCATCGGCGTGATACTGGACTGGGTCCCGTCCCACTTTCCGACCGATCCGCACGGACTGGCGTTCTTCGACGGCAGTTGCCTCTACGAATACTCCGACAGGAGGAAGCGGTTCCACCCCGACTGGAAGAGCAACATATTCGACTATAAAAAGAGCGAGGTCCGGTCATTCCTTATAAGCAATGCGCTCTTCTGGCTGGACAGATACCATGCCGATGGATTGAGGGTAGACGCTGTGGCGTCGATGCTGTACCTCGACTACTCCCGGAAGAGCGGCGAATGGCTGCCGAATGAGTATGGGGGGAAGGAGAACATCGAGGCCATCTCGTTCCTTCGCCTTCTGAACGAGGCAGTCTATGGCGCATACCCGGACACGCAGATGATTGCCGAAGAATCGACCGCCTGGCCGATGGTCTCGCGGCCGATATACGTGGGCGGACTGGGATTCGGGATGAAGTGGAACATGGGGTGGATGCACGATGTCCTCGAGTACATGTCCAAGGACCCCCTTTACAGGAAGTACCACCACGACCAGATCACATTCAGCATCTGGTACGCCTTCGCCGAGAACTTCATGCTCGCGCTCTCCCACGACGAGGTGGTCTACGGGAAGGGCTCCATGTTGAGGAAGATGCCCGGCGACCGGTGGATGCAGTTCGCGAACCTGAGGCTACTTTACGGCTATATGTATGGGCACCCAGGAAAGAAGACACTCTTCATGGGCGACGACTTTGGCCAGACCGAGGAGTGGTCCCACGAGGGCTTTTTGGATTGGGGGCTGCTCGACCAGCCTCTGCATGGGGGGCTCAGGAGGTGGGTCGGGGACCTGAATGCGGCCTACAGGCGCGAGCATGCCCTATACGACCTTGACTTCTCGCCGATGGGCTTCGAGTGGATCGATGCGAAGGACTGGGAGAAGAGCGTCATAAGCTTCATCAGGAAGAGCGCTGACGGCTCTGAGAAGATCCTTGTCGTCTGCAACTTCACCCCTGTCCCGAGGACGGAATACCGCCTCGGCGTCCCGTGCGGAGGGGCGTGGCGAGAGATCCTGAATAGCGACATACACGACTATGGGGGCGGCGGCTACGGCAACATGGGCAAGGTCGAGGCAGGCGCCATTACCTCGCACGGCCGACCGTTCTCCGTTTCCTTGACACTGCCTCCGCTCGGAGTCCTGTTTCTGAAGCACGTGGATGAACAGAGGGGGGAGCAGTTGCATGAGCCGCAGTGACCGTGCGGACCATAAGAGGCGGCAGGCCCACATGATGGCAGGGCGGGACGGCAGATCATTGGCGCATCCGACAAAAACATACACATACAAAGGGCTACCGACTGATATTGAAGGTGGTGAGTGAGAAGTGGCGCGTCTGGACTCGAGAGAGCTGTCAGTCGGCATCGATATGGGCGGCAGCTGGATCAGGGCCGCGCTGGGCGACCGAAACGGCAAGACCATCCGAAGGGCAGTCGCCCCTATGGACGCCGGCGATGCAGACGCATTCATCAAGCAGCTCGATGCCCTTATCAGGAGTGTCTCAGGGGACTCGCTGGGGGATGTCGCAGGCATAGGGATTGGCGCGGCCGGCAGGCTCGACCTCAAGAGGGGCGCAATCATGTTCTCGCCGCACACCCGCCTGCGGGACTTTGGCATCAAGGCCGAACTCGAATCGCGCAC
>CAZEMX010000203.1:0-3280 GCA_964513415.1 uncultured Nitrososphaerota archaeon | reverse complement strand
ATCAATGGTTATCACAAGCTCCGGGAGGAAAGCCTCCTTTTCGGAGAGCCGCTCTCCCATGTAAAGCACGCCCAAAGACAGCGTATCAAAGATCTTCTTTGCGCTTACGCCACTTTCCAGCAATTCCCTGACCTGCTTTTCGGTCTCTGTTGAGTTTCCCTGACTAACGCTAGATTTTAGCCCCTCAAGGAGAGAGTCTGCATCCCCCAAAAAACTCACCGAATGTTTCTATGAACATGAAAAATATTTATACTTTCTGAATACGTTTTTGTCCTCTGCGCATTTCTGAAAAACCATTGCAATTGGAAGCGCATTTGATGGACTGAAGGATAGAACATAGCAGGATAATGTTAATGATTTTTAGCGGTAAACGATTCTGATAAAGTATTTAAGATGACGTTTTCATAAAAAATACCTGATCCACAATGGCAAGAGAAGAAATGACCCCGTATGAACGACTGATGACAGCTTTTGAGCTTAAAAAGCCCGACAGGGTTCCAGTGACGCCGTTCGTGCGCGAATGGTGCGTGCGACAAGCCGGCTATAAATTCTCCGAGGTGATGTCAAACACGGAGAAGTACGTCTACTCCCAATTGTACTCAATACGGAAGTATGGCTACGACATGGTTCTTGACATGCTCGCGGTGCATGCCGAGTCGGAGGCGATGGGAAGCGTGCTGAACATACCCGATGACGCGCCCCCCTCGGTGAATGTCCCTGCGGTCAATGACCTTGCCAAGGATATCCCAAAGCTCAGGCTCTTCCATCCGAGGAAGGACGGGCGCCTACCAATCATTCTTAAAGGAACGGCGAGGATGAAGGAGGCCGTAGGCGGGGTCATTCCGGTGATGGGCTATGTTCAGGCATGCTGGCGGCACACCTGCATGATGCGGGGGACAGAGAGGGCATTGCTTGACATGAAGAAGAACCCGGAACTGCTCAAAGAGCTCCTGGACATCGCTACAGAGAGCTGCATCATATATGGCGAATCAGTCGTTGAGGCAGGGGCAGACCTGATCTGGGTCTCCGACCCCACATCCTCGGGGGACATGATCTCGAAGAAGGCTTTCGAAGAGTTCGTCTTCCCGTTCCTGCGCAGGCAGATCAGGGCCTACAAGCGCATGGGCACCAAGGTATTCCTGCACATCTGCGGGAACGTCAATGACAGGCTCGAGGCCATGGCAAACACCGGCGCCGATGCTATAAGCGTCGATGAAAAGGTCGACCTTGCCAAGGCAAAGTCAGTCATAGGGAACAGGGTTTGCATAATGGGCAACATAAGCCCTGGCGTCACTTTGCTACAGAAGACGCCAAAGGATGTCGAGGAAGAGAGCAGAGCAGCCATGGAAAAGGCGATGGCCGGAGGCGGGTTTGTCCTAGCTCCGGGCTGCATCGTCCCGGCTACAGTTCCTGGCGAGAACATCGCAGCAATGGTCCAATCAGTTAAGAAGTATGGCGTGTACCAATAGGAGTTAGATAGACATGGCGCAAAAGAACCCGGTATTCGAAACATTGGCAAAATGCGTTGTTGATGGAGACGAGGAAGGGGCCAAGCGGTGGGCGGAGGAGGTTGTGAGGAGCAACATAGATGCCTACGATGCAATAATGCAAGGGCTTGCCGTTGGAATGAACAAGGTGAGCGAACTGTACGAAAAAGGCGAATACTATGTGCCGGAGGTGCTCCTCTCGGCGAGCGCCCTGACCATAGCCGTCGACATCCTCAGGCCGCACATAAAGGTGGACAAGGCAGAGAAACCGATCACGGTGGTGCTGGGCGTCGTGGAAGGCGACATCCATGACATCGGCAAGAACCTTGTCAAGATAATGCTCAACGCTGGAGGCTTCAAGGTAGTGGACCTCGGCAAGGATGTCCCTGTGGCGGAGTTCGCCAAGGCTGCCAAGGAGAACAATGCAGAGGTTATTGGCATGTCTGCCCTGATGACCACCACAATGCTGAACATGAAGAAGGTAATCGACTCGCTAGTGGCATCGAACTACAGAGACAAGGTCAAGATAATGATCGGTGGCGCGCCCACCGACAGCGGATACGCAGAGTCCATCGGCGCAGATGTATGGGGCAAAGACGCCTCTTCCGCGGTCGGGATCGTGAAGGCCCTGATCGCAAAATAACCCTTTTTTACGGGTGTCCCACATTCCTGAAATTTTTATCGACAAGGTCTCCAAGAGATACAAGACCCGTAGACACGAGGTCTTGGCGCTCAACGATATAACTCTCCGGCTGCCAGAGAGCGGGATTGCCGTAATCTCAGGCCCTTCGGGATCCGGTAAGAGTAGCTTGATCAGGACGATAGCGGGGCTCGAGACGCCCACAACGGGAAGGGTCTACGTGGAGGGCATCGACATCACGCGCCTCGGGGCTTATGAGATGGCGTGGTTCAGGCGCAAGAAGTTTGGCTTCAAGCCACAGGACCCCAAGCTGATCCCGTACCTCACCCTCGTGGAGAATGTCGCCCTTCCCCTCCTCCTCAACTATACGCCTGAGTCGGTTGCGTTCAAGGTCGCACGAGAACTTATCAGCGAGGTCGGCCTAGAGGACAGGGCGGACCATAAGCCAACCGAGGTCAGCGGCGGGGAATATGAGAGGGCAAGCCTAGCCCAGACGATAATCGGATCCCCGCCCATAGTCATCCTCGACGAGCCGACCGCCCACCAGGACCCAGAGACCTCTGCAAGAATAGCAGAGATGATAAAGGCGCAGCAGAGGAAGCTCAACTCGCTCTACATAGTTACGACCCTGGAGGAGTCGATAATTGAGGGCGCGGACCAGATGATCTCCATATGTAAGGGGAAGGTTACCCGCTCCTAGCGCTTTCTCCACCTATCGCCCAATCGCCTCGGCCCCGGCCCGTCTCCTGCCCCGGTATACCTTGTACTCTATCACTAGCTGCCTCACAAGGTTCGCAAAGCTCAACGCAATGTATGTGTTTTCCATGTCTCTCCCCCCCTTCTTCTCCCAACAGTTCAGCAAGGCGGATTTCCCGTCCCTGACCCTGAGCCTGGCGGCGACGAGCGGGAGAGTCTCGTCCTTGCGGAAGACCTCATATGGATTGAGACCGGTGGAGGAGATGAAGGCCGCGGACTCCCTGCCGGAGACTCCAAGGTATCTGCACTCAAGGACAATGGCCGGCTCCTGATCTGTCTCGATGGACGCGTTCACTAGGACCAGTTCCGTGCTGTCGGTAAGCACGTCCTCGATGAAGTCCTTCAGCTCGCCTGCTTCGGATGGATGGATTATGGACGGTATCTCCTTCTCGGAGAG
>CAZEMX010000202.1:0-3288 GCA_964513415.1 uncultured Nitrososphaerota archaeon | reverse complement strand
TTAAGATCACTTATTTTACGGAATTATTTAACAATTACCTTCGAACATACTGAATGATATTCTAAAATAAGTAAATAAAAAAAACAAAAAAAGGCAGTTAGAGAAGCCCGGCTTTCTTGAGAATGCCCCTGCCGGCGATCACGCCATTGGCAGCTGCGCCCACAATCCCTCTTGACAACCCGACTCCGTCCCCCGCAACGAACAGGTTCTCGATAGGGGTTTCGAGGTCGTTGTTGACCTCAAACTTGTTCGCCGAGAATTTTATCTCCGGAGCGTAGAGCAGGGTTGAGGAGCTTGCGACACCCGGTATTATTTCGTCTAGCTTCTCTAGCCCCTCGATGATGTCAGCAACGATGCGGTGGGGCATCGCCATTGCGATGTCACCCGGGGTGGCAGACCGCAGTGTGGGTTTAATCTGGCTGTGTGATATGCGCGTCCATGTTGAGCGGCGCCCCATCCTCAGATCGCCAAGGCGCTGGATTATCGGTTCCCCGCCGCCTAGAATAGTGGCTTGCTGGACGACTGACCTGCCATAAGCGGTCGTATCCTCGACGGGTTCAGTAAGGACTACGCGCACTAAGAATGCAAAGTTGCTGTTGTCCGAAACGGTTTCAGTCATGGAGTGACCGTTGACGCCAACGAATTTATCGTAAACCTCCTTCACGACGAACCCCTGATGGTTGACGCAGAAGGTTCTGACGAAGTCGTCGTATGTGTCGGTGTAAATGTGGAACTTTGGGTCGCGATTGACGGCGATTATCGGGGCCATTACGAACGCAGGCACTTCGACCCTCACGCCGATGTCTATTGGCTCATGCTTTGCGGGTATTGATAGGCGCCGTGCGACATCAGCTGCCCAGTTTGCGCCCACCCGACCCGGCGCAAGTAGAATGTACTGCGCGCTGAGCGCGGTTCCGTTGTCAAGGATGACCTTGCCAGCATTCACGTCCTCGACTCGTGTGTCAAGCATGAAATTGATGCCCATCCTTTCGAGGTCCGCCTTGAAGTTATCAATGACCTTAGGAGCGCCGTCGCTCCCCATGTGGCGCTGCGTGATCGGAAGGAACTTGATTCCGCATGATGCTGACCGTCTCTGAAGCTCTATCGCCTCGTCAACATCCCCCCTGTACACCTCCTTCGGAGCGCCATACTTCAGAAATATAGAATCAACGTAGTTAACCAGATCCCAGGCGCCCTTCTCATCGCCAGTAAACTCAATCAAGTCGCCCCCAATATCCGGACGCAGATTGAGCAACCCGCTTGATAGCGTTCCGGCACCGCCGACTCCGCTCATTATGCTACATACGGGGCATTTTGTGCAGGTCTTGTAGTTCTGGACGGGGCACTTCCTATTTTTAACATCGTGTCCTTGATCTATGACCAGCACAGAGAGTTTTCCATTTCCCCGATACGCTAGTTCATAGGCACCGAACATGCCTGCAGGACCGGCTCCAATTATGATTACGTCATAATCCAAAGAGGGGCACCACCTCGTTTGAATTGTGGGCACATTTATTTATTTTATTGCCTTGCGTTAATATGGGTGGGGGCTTCAAATGGGTGCGGCCTTAGCATTTTCATTGAGCGAGATGGCTGAGGTTAGGGGCTGGGATGAAGGAATGCGAGAGTGCCTATCAAGGGCGTTTGGAGCCAAGTTTGAAAAGGCGGAGGAACTTGTCGCGTCGTCAGCGGTTAAGAAATACACCTTTGAGCCGAGCGGTCGCGTGGTGTGGATTGTGGTAGGCAAAGAACAGGACTACACAGTATTACCAGGCATCTACTGCCAATGTGACGATTTCTACATAAGCGTAGTTGTGAAGAGAAAGACGTCTGCTTGCTACCACCTGTTAGCGCAACTGATTGCAGAGAGGAAAGGCATGTTCGAACAGTTCAGTGTGCCTGACAGTGATTTTATAAGACTTAACACTGAATGGAAGAAGCAAAGCGTTTGAGGGGCCCTCAATGGATTCCACTACTTTGCTCATTGTCCTTTCAATCACTTCGATAGCATTGATATCGCTTACCGTCGCCATAATAGCTTTAGATAGTAAATGACGGCGATGAGGATGAGCCGATCGGTATCGCTGTTTGCATTACTCGTCGAAAGGTCAGGATTATCCAATGAAGAGATCGGAAGGAAGGTTGAAGAAAAAAAGGAGAGCCTAGGTCATTTCATTAACGAGGATGTTGCAGTCAGGCTTGTTGCCAAGGATCTTGGTATAAAGCTCCATGATGAAGTCTTAGAGAAGCCCGCGGTCAAAATCGCAGACCTCGTGCCCGGCATCAATAATTTGTCTCTAGAACTGAAGGTAGTGCGTTGCGGTAATGTTAAAGGGTTCATCAAGAAGGATGGGTCCAGAGGCAAGATGGCTAGAATTGTCGTCTCTGATGAGACCGGGCGGGGCAACATGGTACTGTGGGACGGACACGCGGAGCTCGTCTCTGAGATGTTTGACGGGGCGAATGTCAAAGTTCAGGCGGCCTATACGCGCGAAGGGTTAGATGGTCAGGTTGAGATACACGCAGGTAGCAGGACTGCGATCCATGTTGTAGACGCAGAAAAAGGTCAAGCGTCTATCACGAAGGGAAGGATTGAACGGGTTTATGACCCCCTATATTTTAACCGCAGAGACGGTTCTGAAGGAAGGCTTGTTGCGTTCTTGCTTAAAAGCGATAACACCCAGACAAGGGTGTTGGTGTGGGAACCTAGCGACGAGATGCTCATGAGCCTGGTTGATGGAGCGTTAGTCGAGGTCATGAATGGTGTTATGAAGGAGGGTTTACGAGGTGAGGCAGAGCTCCACATAAACAACGAGGCGGACGTCAGAATAGACCTTGATGACATAGTTCCCCTTAAGCGCGATTGCATAAGATTGGGGGAAATACAGCCCAACATGCAGGACGTTGTTATTCAAGGTGTTGTCGAATCTGATTTTGAGGTTGAGCGCACGTTCAACGGTAAAGCGTATGCAAGAGTTTTGATGAGAGACGGAGAAACGGTCTTGCCTGTCGTTTTTTGGAACGATCAGGCTATGAGGGTAAAGCAACTGGCAAAGCCGGGGAGCGCCTTAATAATAGAAGGCTGCTACACGCGGTTTGGCAATTCGGGATTTGAGATAACGGTTGGTAAATGGAGTCGTTTGAAGTCTAAGTAAGAAAGTCGCCTAGAGGTATAGGCGCTTATCGTAGAAAGGTTATTATTATCACCGATTTAGAGGTTAACCGCAGATAACAAATAGGAAGGATTGAGATGGGCGGTAGGAAGAGGAAGAAAGTCGTTCGGCGCTT
>CAZEMX010000201.1:0-3290 GCA_964513415.1 uncultured Nitrososphaerota archaeon | reverse complement strand
TCCAGGATGGCCTTGTCGATCGTGATCTTGTTGATCGAGCTGATCACCAGCTCCTGCGTCGAGAACTCCTTGCTGCAGCTCAGGCACAGGTAGGAGTTTTTGGGCGTGTCGAACTGCTTCCCGCAGCTCAGGCAGCCGTACCAGACGCCGACCGTCCGGTAGTCCTTGCCCTCCTTCAAGAGCGCCTTCTTGCACACGGGGCAGACTATTGAATCGGCGCCTCCCTTCTTGAAGGAAGAGAGCGGCGCGATCGTCCCGTCCCCGGGGTGCTCGAGCAGGACCTCCTTCATCAGCCTCGTGGAGTTGCAGAAGGGGCAGTGGAACCGCACGGTCGTGTACTCCGAGCTGCAGAAGGGGCACCTGATGACCTGCTCGTGGTACTCCTCGATCCCCAACCCGAGAGAGACGATCCTCTTCGCCAGCTCGAGGGACTCCTTGGCGGTCACCTGGAGCGCGTTGATGACCTCGGGGTAGTGGTAACCTATAACGATGTCAAAGGTGGGCTGCAGGTCGGTCTTCTTGTGGTCCACTAGGAACTCGAAGACCCGCAGTATCTGAGGGTCCTTTGAGATGACGCCGTAGTAGTGCGCGGCCTGCTGTGGCGAGGACAACTGTATTACACCTGGGCCCTGACTCTGAACAGCGCAACTGTTCTACGCCTTATCAGATATGAGGGGCTATTTTTACTTTTCATTCCATGAGAGGTTTTAATAACCTTTGTTATTCCGCAACGGGCAGTTTTCGGAAGTGTTTTACACTTCGGCTCCCGCAGGAATCCAATAGTTTTATTTCAGTAGCGCGCCCCCTTAAGCGGGGGGACTGTGACTTCGAATTCGGGTCCAGACCCGCAGATGACCAGATGGATGCGAGGATGATGCACCGGGCTATTTGAGTCTCCCCACCCATTATCGGCGAGCGCAAGACGCGGGCGCAAGACTAGAAGCATTAGAAGCGGCGGCTGGTTTTGAAAAAATAAGGGTCAGGGAGGCGAAGATGGCCCTATTTGCGCCCCTTCGCCGGCTGCTCCTCAGGCGCGCCTTCCTCTTCGCACTCTTCGGAGTCTGAGTCGCATTCGCAATCCTCGTCCTCGCAGCCGCATCCACAGCCCTCCTCATGCTCGCCGGGCACGTTGGGCTTCGTGGATTCGATGGCGAGCTCAACGACCTTCTCGTCGACGGCTGCGTCGAGCATCGGGGCAACGACGAGGACCTCCTTGTCGACATATGCCTCCTCCTGCCACTCGTTGTCGAACGATATGATGTAGAGGGGGAGGTTGATGATGACGCTGCCTCCGGAGCTCCTCTGCATGTCGTACTTGGAGTATGTCTCGTACTGGGCGCTGGATATCGGGAGCTTGATCTGTATGGGCGTGTTGTCCTTTATGACGATGAAGTCGGACTTGTCTGGAGACCAGCAGGAGACGGTGTCCGCCACAATCTTCTTGATTATATCCTTTATGTCGCCCTGCTGGGTCGTCTTTGAGACGATGGTTCCTTCCTTCGATCTTATTACCAAGGTCGCCGCTGGCATGCTCGCACCTCACTGCTTCGCCATGGCTTCGGTGATGTCCTTAATCCCCTTCTCGAGGTCAGGGTGGCCGTCCTCCTTCCTGAGGGGGACGCGGGTCATTATGTGCTTGATTGTGCCGCCCTCCAGCCTGAAGAAGATCTGGGGCATGTCGACCCCCCCGAACTCGTCCTTCTCCCCGTGGCTGATCAGGAAGTCATAGTCCTCCTTCTTTACCTCAAGCGGGACCTTCTGCGCCTCGGAGACGGCCTCGCAGACCTTCAGCGCGTACTGCCCGGCCTTCTCCCAGTCGGCTGTGACGACTATTATCGCTTCTACTTTCATTTTTGACTCCTTGCCTTATCCCAATCCGAGATTGAAACCCTATTAAATGCCTATCGGTGCGCTATCCGAACCTCGGTTTCATAGAGAGGTTCATCGGCAGGTAGCAGGGTATGCACGGCCGCCCATTAAGGCTCTCCCGTACCATCGACGCAAGACCCTCGGCGGTGAGGGTCTTGACGCCCTCGCCCCTGACCCTGACTGCGAGCTGCCCAGAGGACTGCTCCTTCTCCCCGACGACGATGATGTAAGGTATCCACTCTACCTCGGCCTCGCGTATCTTCTTGGAGACGGTCTCCTCCTTGTCGTCGACCTCGACCCTGAATCCCTCGGACCTGAGCCTCTCGGCTACTCCCGTTGCGAATGCAAGGAAGGTGCTGTTGACAGGGATGACCCTCAGCTGTATTGGCGAGAGCCAGACAGGGAGCCTCGGCTGCTTCCCCTTCATCTGGTCCTTGGCAGCCTGCTCGAGTATTGCGCCCATCCACCTCTCGATCGAGCCGAGGGAGCTGTGGAGTATGATGCACCCCTTCCTCTGCCCGTCCTCGTCGGTGTACTCTATGCCGTATCGCTTGGCGTCCTCGACGTCCAGCTGCACGGTCACGAGCTGGGTGTTGCCGCCGGCGGCATCGATGGCCTGGTACTCGTGCTTGAGGACCCAGTAGTGCTTCATCTCAGGCAGGACCTCGATGAGCGCCGGCCTCTTGGCGATCTTGAGGAGCGAGGCGAACCACTCCTTGTGCTGCTCGTAGAAGTACTTCACCACGCGGAAGGCGACGGCGTACTCTATCTCCATAGACTCGGTGAGGCGCGTGTACTTCTCGAAGAGCTCGGTGTACTCGGACGTGCCCTGCTCGAGGTTCCGGCAGAAGCAGTGGAGGTCAGGCATAGTGAAGTTCCTGAGCCTCTTAAGCCCGACGCACTCGCCGCTCTGCTCGAGCCTGAAGGATGGGGAGAGCTCGTAGACCCTCACCGGGAGCTGCCGGTAGCTCATCGTGACCCCCTTCATCATCCGGAAGAGCCCGAAGTCGCCTGCGAACCGGAGGCAGAACTCCTTGTTGTCGACCTTCAGGCGGTAGTCCTTCTCCCTGAACTTCGCAGCCTGCTCGGCGATGTCCGGCTCGTCAAGACGGTAGAGGTACGGCGTCTCGATCTTGTAGGCGTGCAGGTCCTTGACCGCTATCTCGCGGGCGTACTCCTCGAGGCTGTCCTTGACGACGGTCCCCTTGGGGTAGAACCTGAAGTGGCCGATGTCCGATGCGGGCTCGTAGTCGACGAGCTCCAGCTTCTTCATGATCCTGATGTGGCCCGGCGCCCCGCGCTCGCCCTTGATCCCGGCCTCGTTCTTCACGAGCTGCAGGAGCGGCGCCTCGAGCCTGAGCGACGTGAACGTCTTGGGGTCAGCGAGGTCTATCGGGTGCTCCTCTCCGTCGGGCGTCAGT
>CAZEMX010000200.1:0-3310 GCA_964513415.1 uncultured Nitrososphaerota archaeon | reverse complement strand
TTAAGATTATAAAATGAGTAAAACATATGATATACCAATAGTATGGATTTCTTGTAAGAACTATAAAGTAGAAGCTAATTCTTTACAGGAAGCAATAGAAAAAGCTAAAGAAGAATTTTTTGAGGAACCTGATGAATACTACATCGAAGATAGTTTTCAAATAGATGATAATATATATGACAAATATAACAAATAGACTTTAACAATTAAGTTAATGGAGTTATACAAACGATTTATAAAATTTCACGATAATGACAATGTACCCTGTGAAAGTAAATTAAAAATTACAACAAGAAATAATTATGTAGAATATACTCAATGTAATCCTGATGACCAAAGAGAATTTAATCCAAAACCAGGAGTACAAACTGAATTATATAATCTATGGAAAAAATGGCATACTAAAAAGTATTGTGAAGTTTCTGAAGATATAAAAACAAATAGTCTTATTTTATTTTGTAATGATATATGTGATAGAATAGAAAAAGAAGAATTAGACTATATAGATGAATTATATGAGGATGACGAGTATAAGGAGTCTGATATAGAAGATGAAAAAGTAATAGCTTTAAAAAACCATTTAGAGATTTCTAATTCTGAAGCAATTCAAGATATTAAAAATGACTATGATAATATCTATACTTATGGTAATAAAAAGTATTTAGTATTGACAGATGATGAAGCTGATGATTATTTTGATGAATATTTAGATAGATACATAGATGATGTAATCTTACCTGAGATTCCTGAATATTTACGTTATTACTTTGATGATGAATTGTGGAAAAGAGATGTTAAAATGGTTGAAAGAGGAAGTTTTTTATCAACTTATAATGGTGAGGAACATTATGAAACTGTAAATGATTTAGAATATTATATTTACCGAACCAATTAAAAACAAAAAACATGTTAAACATTTATGAAGTAGGAGGTTCTGTCAGAGATAGACTCTTAGGTTTACAATCGAAAGATAAAGATTTTGTTGTTGTATTTGACGACATAAGTATAGGTATAGATAAAGCATGGGAAAATTTAATTACACATCTTGAAAATTCAGGATATGAGATATTCCTACAAACTAAATCTTGCTATACTATCAGAGCTAAATTCCCTGCCAATCATAAACATAATGGTTTAGTAGCAGACTTTGTTATCGCAAGAGAGGATTTAGCTTATAATAAAGATAATCGAATACCTGAAATTAAATTAGGTACTATTAAGGACGATGTGTACAGAAGGGATTTTTGTTGTAATGCTCTTTATGTGAATGAACATGATGAAATAATTGACTTAACTGGATATGGTGTTTCAGATATTGAGAATAAAATATTAAGAACTCCATTAGAAACTAATAAAACTTTATTAGATGACCCATTAAGGATATTCAGAGCTATTAGATTTGCTATAACAAAAGGTTTTACTTTTCATCATGATTTAGCATTATCAATTTTAAATAATAAGTTTAATTTTAACGTCGTTTCAAAAGAAAGAGTTAGAGAAGAATTATATAAATGTTTTAAATATGACACATTAAGAACACTATCTTACTTGGATTCTTATCCAAAAATAAAAGAGTATGCTTTTAATAACAATGTATTATGGTTAAAACCAACTATGGAATTGAAATGACAATAGAAGAAATAAAATCATATTTATGTTTTTATGATAAAAGACATCCTGATTTTGCATTAACAGAGTGGGATGTAGATGACATGAATGATTATGGAGATTTCCCTCAAAAAAAATGTAGTTGTGATAATTGTTTTCACAGTAATGCTAAATTAGCTGAGGAGTTATTATTACTTCATTCTAAATTAAATTCACTTAATGAGAAATTATAAATTAGAAAGACTTCAAAATGGAGAAACTTTTATCACACATGAAAAAGGTAACTCTGCAGAATCTTGGATTAAAAATAATGAATTAGAATGGTTTAATCATGTGAGATTATCATAAAATTATGGAATACTCAGTAAAATGTGGATTAACTAATCTACCAATCTATCACACTCAAGAATGTGCTATATTACCAATACAAAGTTCAATAATGCAAAAGACCTATTATCCAACTATGTTACCTATATTTGGTATTTATAATGGGTATTCTGACTTTGAAAGTATATATAAAGATAAAAACACAGAATTAATTGAAAATTTTTTTCAAGTACCCATAGAAGAATTTGTAAGTACTTTAATTAAGTTACATATGCATAATGGAAAATTAGAAAAAAATAACTATACTAATTATGAATTAATTGATAATGGTAAAATAGAATTTATTAGAAATTGGAGAGTTATGTATATACATAAAAAAGGATATGACTTGTTTACTAAAACATATTTAAAATCAGAAAGTAATTATATGAAAGTTGAACGAGATGTCAAAAAAACAATAGCAGAATGGAAACAACTACCATTAAATAAATTAATATTAAAAAGCCCTTTTTATGGCATGTCAGTAAACTCTATTCACTTAGGTAAGGTAGGTCAAGAAAATGAAGTAGATGAGTTATATCTAAGATATATGCGTAATTTAGATACTTTTGGAGTACAATTACATGAATTAAATTTTATAAAACAAAATTTATATTTTATGAGTACTGATTGGACTCCACATAATAATTTTGTAGTAAGACCTGAATTTGAAGAAAGAATTAATCATAATATATTATTAAACAAAATAATGGATTTGAATAAAGAATTTATAATAGAAGATTTAAAAAATACTATTGATAATTATATCTATCAATTTGTTGAGGAAGACGAAGTTGCAGAAGAATTAACTGATATAGTAAAAAGGGACTTAACGAATTTAAAAAAAATATTATAATGGATAACGACAAATTAGAATTACAATATTATCCTGAAGAAAGACTTAATTTATACTCACCTGATAATACTTTAATTGGCAATGTTAATGCTTGTGAATATATATGAAAGGAGATAAAAATCCAATTGTTTTATTTTAATTTAATTATAGTGCAGTTATATGAAAATTATAACTGCACTTTTTTTCATTTACCATTATGAATAATATACCAAAAATAGTAACCACAGGTTGTGGTGTTGATTTAACATGTATTGCAATATCAAAAGATATGAATACAATTGATTTTGAATATGTATCTCAAAAAGGAGGATGGTTTAGTAAAGATGTAAAATTAGAAGGGGAATGTAGTATGGATATATGGATGTCATTTAAACCAAATAAACCTGTAGAAATTGATATTAATATGTCATCTGTCATAAACAAATTTCCATTTACTAAATACTCTTTATTTCTACAACAACTTTTAGCTGAATTTCCTGA
>CAZEMX010000199.1:0-3367 GCA_964513415.1 uncultured Nitrososphaerota archaeon | reverse complement strand
CATTACCTATCCTTATAATAAGTTATATATTGAAAGGGAAACCTTATTTCTTATAAAATTCAATAAACTCAAACTCTATAATCTGTAAAGGATTTTTTTATTAGTTCAATATTCTGGTATGATAAAGATAAATCAGATCCTATTAAAATAACTTAAATAGTCTTTAGATTTAAAGTTACCCAGATTTTTTAGTTTTTCTATTTAACCTTTTATTATGATTTCCCTGGGATTATTGTTTTGACTATGCAAATCATAATCCAAATAGCAAGTTAGGAAATCATATTTTTACTTTAATAGAACTGATAATGTATATATAAAGCGAGCAGGGTATAATTTGGTGTTAATATTTTTTCTTCAGACAAGGCAGAGATTCTTCTATCTTATAAGCATAGCTAGTTTTAATGATTTGTTCTTTAAAGTAAGCATAGAGAAGAAGTATTATATTTTTTATTCAACTGAATCACCATTGTTTTTGGTTCGGGAGCTCAGTTGAATCATTTCATTGTTTCTAAATTTGTCAGCTAAGGGCATAGTTTTTTTCAATGAAGATAAATTTATAATAGCCTTTTTGTTAAGATATATCAAATAATTTTTGAAAACTGAATACTTTTACCTCTCGTTTTTTTATCTTTGATTTCTTTAATAATATAGTAAATAAACTACTTCTCGGATGTTTACTTGACTACCATCATAGTTAAGATAATAATTTTAAATTTAGCTTATTTTTTTTCGTAATGAAGAATTTTGAATAAGTTATATTTACTATCCTTTTGGGCTTTTACATTGAAGAACCCCTTTTGAGCAATAGGAAGAGTTAATATATTACTATCTACAGTGTAGACAGTTCCATCTTGTTGATAGGGATTATCTTTTTGGGTAACCAGATAATGGTCAGCTCCCACAACTTCATCCCAGGTTAAAGTAAGACTTGTTTCTCCTATAGTTAAAATAACATTATTAGGACTAAAATCAGCAGTAAAAGTTTTGTATTCATACATACTCATTTGACCCCGGGAGTTAGTACAATACATAACCATCTGATAATTTCCATCTTGTTGTAAATGTATTAGGCTCGCTTCCAAAGCTAAAGTTATGTCAGTTGCCGGATTAGTAATTTCATAAGTAAAAATCTCATTAGGATTAGCTCCTGAGCCAGTAAAATACCAGCACACTTTTCTGATTTCTGGTTGAACAAATGAACTAAGATAAATAAATTTATACTCATTCATACTCCAGTAACCAGAATTATTTTCCACTCGTACACCCAATAAGTGCATACCAGGATTAACATTTGCATCCGTTAGATTGAAATTAATTTCATATACATTGGGCTCAGAAGTTTGCAAATTTAAAGGAATTCCATAGCCATGACCCGGGTCATGATCAAAAAACATTTCCGCATAAGTCACAGGACTAATGCCGGGGGTAATTTTGTATAACAGTTTGGAGTAGTTCTGACTCCAGAAGCCTTTAGCATCACAACAGCGGACATACAATATATGCAATCCATTGGTTAGCTGGGTAATAGGAATAGATTCAGCGCACAATATATCTGAACTGCCAGTGAAATTTAAGGCAAAACCGTTATGATAACCAGGGTCAGTATCAAAAAAATATTCCAGATAGGTAATGGGGGTATTTAGTGATGACTGTTTCAAGATAAATTTACTGTTCAGCAAGCTCCACTTTCCATTTGCATCTTTAATTCGGATAGATAAAATATGTAATCCATCTGATACATTTTGCAGGTTAACCTCAAAACCGGTATTGATATCTGCAGCCTGAGTAATAGGAACATGAGTTGCCAAACCCAACCCCGGCTCTGTATCAATATAATATTCTACCTGACAGATATTAATACTCCATAAAAATAGAGAACCAACAAAATACAGGCAGAAACTGATTAAAATGCGTTTCATCATCCACCTCAATTGTTGGATCGAGCTTTAATCTGAACAGGAATTACAAATCCGGTAGAAGGTGCAATAAATTGATATATAGTGGGAATAGCAGGAATTCCCGATAAACGGTAGGGTTCTAGTCCACCAAAAATTCCGCAATCCTGGCCATTTATTCCTGCTCCAATAGCCGGAGAACCAGGACATAATTGATAATATCCATCCTGGGAACCACTTGCTACATATAATTCACCCCAAACATTATAAAGGTTACCTTCCCCGGTTATATTCCAATCCCAGCCATTTATAGCACGGAAGACATTATGATGAAAAGAAGTGTTTGCATCATAATTAAAATACCATCCCCAAAGAGAACCATATGAGCAACTAAAGATACAGTTATAGACATCAGCATTGAAGAAATAGCAGCTTCCCTCTACAATATTATTGGAAAAAATACCACTGGAACTTTCTGTTGAGTAAAAACTATTCCCAACCTCGCAGCCTGGAATATAATTATTAGAAATCAAATAATTAGCCCCCTGAACATATACTTCATATTGATAACCGTAAGGATTAGAAATAAAATTTTGCAGAACAATACAATTGGAACCATATATTTCTAATCTGTCTATACAATTGCGTTGCACAACTACATTAGATGCATAGACGGACAAATTATTGGCTAGGGTCATTCCACTAATTAACGAACCGCTGGAACCGACATCAAATACAATACCATTAACTGTAGCAGGAGTAAGATTATTTTGCAGACCCGGATTTTGACCCAGAAAATAGCCCGGACCAATAATCGTTAATGGACGAGTTATCTGTACATAATTGTAACTCGTAGGTGAACCATATACATATAAAGTATCGTAATTGGCTACTGCTGATGATGCACAGGCATCCTCTAAGTTAATAAAATTAGCAGCCATACCAGGAATGTTATTCACATGCCATACATTAGAGAAAACAGCACTTACAAATAGTGCCAGGATAAGGGAAAATAGTGTCTTTTTCATTATAATTACCTCTATTATAAGATTTATAAATTAAATCTAATTCAATATCAGAAAATGTCAATAATTTATTTTGCACTTTCCCATTAATTTTAGATAATTTGGATAGATAGTTGTTATTTTTCACAATAAACACTATCAATCAGATGTTATTTATGCCTATAAAATGAGACAAAACATTTAACTATAGGAGAAGGCAAAGGAGGATAGACAATATCTTTAATAATCTTTTGAGCTATAGTAATTAGGCGTAAGTTAAAAAAGTAGATATTTTTACTCCTTTGTCCTAAGAGACTTTTAGCTGAGGAAAGAGTTTATTTATAAGTATTGAACCTTTAGAATTGATAGTAAAAAATTATACCGGATAATGAAGGTTCAAAATAACAAGTTAAAGGGGTGTATCTTTAAGAACTAATTGAGCAGTAAAATAACCAATTATGGAACCAA
>CAZEMX010000198.1:0-3378 GCA_964513415.1 uncultured Nitrososphaerota archaeon | reverse complement strand
ACCGGCAGGATCTGGATCATGGCGCCAAGCATCACCTGCAGCAGAAAGCCGATGGCCAGCAGATGCGTCAGCGCCAGCGCACCGGGCGTCCAGCGCGAAGAGAAAGCCTCCGGCCCGAGCACCGCCAGCAACACGCCGGCGAACAGCGCGAAGAACGGCGCCGTCACGAAGAAACGGAAAGGCGCCGCGAAGGGCGGCGCCTGATCGAAGGACAGCACAGCCTGCATGGAAGGGACGTCAGCTGTCAGCGTGCCAGATCAGGATCTCGACCGTGCCGTCCGGCATCTGCTCGGCCGAATGGCGGAAGCCGTTGTTGGCGAGCGCCTTGTAGAGCGGAAACGGTTCGCGATACAACTGCAACAGCAGCTTTTCTCCCTTCGGCAGACGATCGAGCGCATCCATCGTCAGCACGAAGGGCTCCGGCGGCTCCAGGCCGCGCGCATCAATCACCCGCTCGCACTTGGGATGGGTCATTTTCCCGCCGCTGCCAGGCCGGTTTCGATCTGCGGCAGCAGCTCGGCGGATTCGTCCGCCAGGTGCTGGTCGCACATCGGATAGAGGATGTTCTCCTCCTTCATGTTGTGCTGCTGCATCATGATCAGCAGGGTTTCAGCATTGCCGGCGTATTCGTCGGCATCCTGCGCCGCCAGTGCCGCCCCCGCGGCGGCGATCAGCTCACGCATCTGCACGTGCTCGCTGCGCATGACCTGCGTCGGCCCCATGGTCATACCGGTTTTCTGCTCGAAAGCCGGGAATAGCAGCGATTCCTCGACCGCAAAATGCAGCAGCACGGCGGCGCTGAAGCGGCCGAAGGTATCGCCGGCAAGTGCCCAGTTGCCGTCAGCGACGGCCTGCTCGACATCGGCGAACACATCGTCGCAGCGGCGATGATCGTCAGTCAGAAAATCTCGGATGGAAGTCATTACGTTTGGCCTTCAAAGGGGTCGGGCCATTTTCGGAGGGGGGCCTGCCGGGAGCATTGACGAATATCAAAAAGGCGACACGCGCCGCGAGGGGCGCGTGTGACCGGTTGTCGCAGGAAGAACGTCCGGGTTCAGCTGCGCAGGACGCCGACGTGCAACTCGTCGAACCAGTTGATGAAGCGCTGGACGTCGGCGCCCTGATAGATCGCGCCGTGCTGCGGACAGAGCATGTCGATCTCCAGATGCGAGACGCGTTCGCACCACTGGCGCTTGGCCTCGTTCGAGCCCATCCAGCGCCGGTGGAAACCTTCGGCAAAGCGGATGTGCGACGAAAAATCCTCGACGAAGAGCCCCTGCTTCTCGGCCGGCAGCAGCGCGGCACCGACATCGCCGGAGAAGAGGATCCTGGCCTGCCGGTCGTAGAGGTGCAGATTGCCGGACGAATGCAGGTAATGCGCCGGCACGGCCTGCAGCTGGAGTCCGGCCAGCGGAATCACGGCGCCTTCGTCGGGCAGCGGCACGAAAGTGTCGCCCTTGCCGCCGAAATGAGGAATGAAGCTGCCCCACAGCCAGCTGACATGGCACTTCATCTGCGGGTTGAATTCGAGCCAGAGCGCCAGCGAGGAAACGATGTCGGGATCCTGGTGCGAGGCGAAAATGCCAGCGATCTTCGAAGGGTCAAATTCGGACGAGAGCGCCGAGAAGACTGCGGGAAAGATTTCAGAGCCGCCCGGGTCGAGCAGGAGCCCCTGTCCGCCGTGCTGCACGAGATATTCGTTGGTATCGATCAGGAACTCGGGCTTGGCCGGATCACGGACGATCGCTGTCCACTTGTGCCCGCCATCCTCGAAAATGGTCTGCGTGGTCTTCATGCACTCCCCCCGAAAAAGCCGGATCGCCGCAAGCTGTCGAGCGACGATCGAATCTCCTCGACGATACCGTCGAACTCACCCGAAACCTGGCCGAGCGAGGATGCGAAGCCGGCACCGTAGGCCGCCTCGATCTTGGCCGACTTGGCCAGCACGCCACCAAGCTCGACCAGTCGTGCCGCGTCATCGATCGCCAGACGCAAGCCACGACGCAGACTGGCGATGCGATCGGCGCGTTCGCCGTGCCGCGCCTCGCGCCGCTCGAGGACCGTGTGCAACTGCGCATGGTCCGGCGCTGCCCGCGCGGCTTCGGCGAAAACCCTGTCGTAGCGTGATTCCTGCAGGATCACCGAGACCTCCGCCACGAGATCATGAATCTGTCGCGTCAGCGCCATCATGCCTTCGCGCAGGTCCTTGGAGAAAACGCGCAATTCGTTGGACAGTACGCCGAAGCCGAGAGCCGCATTCCCCGCCCGCTTGGCAAGGAATATCGCGTTCAGCGCCATGATGTTGATCTTGAAGGCGACGGAAACGACGCGCTTGATCTCCTCGTTGATGCGCACGATGCGCAGAAGATCGAGGGCCGCGCCGGAAGAGGATTCCGTTGCCACGGGCACGAAGGCCTCGTCACCACCCTGCCATTCGCTTGTATTTTCTTCGGCCGTCATTGCCTGTCTTTCGCCGTCCACAAGGTAATGGAAACATTGCCGGCCACCACCGGCACTACGCGAGACTCTATCAGCCCGCGCCGTGATTGGATACTCCCGCGGCGCCCCGCCTCACCGGCCACCCACCTACTTCTCGTGCACGTAGGTACCCGGCGCCGGTGCGAGGGCCGGATAATCGCTGGACGCCGGCGACAGCGGCGCTACCATGGCGCCGCACTGCGGCCGCAGCCAGGTCACCCAGTCATCCCACCACGATCCCGGCTTCTGCTCGGCACGGTCGAACCAGTGCTCGAAGTGCTCGTTACGCTCCGGTTCTCCGACCCAGAAGCTGCGCTTGGGCGGATTCACCGGCGGATTGACGATGCCGAGGATATGGCCGGAGGTCGACAGCACGAAGCGTACGGGCGCGGCCACATTCACGTACTTGCGAATGCGATAGCACTGGCGCCATGGCGCAATGTGGTCGTCCTCCGCGGTCACCGCATAGAGGGGCTGCGTGATGCGGTCGAGGTCGATCGGTTCGCCGGCGATGGTCAGCGCATCGCGCTTCATCAGGTTGTTGTTGAGATACATCTCGCGCAGGTAATACGAATGCATCGCCTGCGGCATGCGCGTCGTGTCCATGTTCCAGAACAGCACGTCGAAGGGCGGCAGCGGCTCGCCATAGAGGTAGCTGTTCACGAAGTAATGCCAGATCAGGCTGTTCGAGCGCAGCATGCGGAAGCTGGAAGCCATCTCGCCACCGTCGAGGTAACCCTTCTTCGCCATCGACTGCTCGAGCCAGCGAATGCTGCTTTCGTCGATGAAGACCTCGATGTCGCCGGGCTTCGAGAAGTCGGTCAGCGTCGTGAACAGTGTCCAGCAAACGACCGGTATCTTCTTCTCGCCGTAATGGCGGTTGGCCCAGGCCATGTAGGT
>CAZEMX010000197.1:0-3396 GCA_964513415.1 uncultured Nitrososphaerota archaeon | reverse complement strand
TCTCCATAGCCTGAAGCGCCGAGGCGGACATGCTTCCGCTGTAGTCGTTGACAAATGACACGCTCAAATCGCTGTTAGAGATGCTTATGCAGCCGTAGCAGAGAAAGAGAAGGGCGACAAGAGGCAGAAATAGAAGCCTTTTCACTTTGATATACCTCCTTTACAGAATAGTGGTAGCTTATTTGACTCTGTTTTTAAGGCAAATTCAGGTTTCCCGCTTTCAGAATAGAGAGAACACCACAGAAAGGACATATTTTCCTTTCCGATAGAGCCCGTTTATATCCGATCCGGACAACTCCCAAAAAAACAGAAAAGGATAGTATAGAAAGTGTAAATAATACTTTAACAGAGAGAAATCTAAAGTGATTATACACCTCAGTCATTCGATTTCCCAAAGCAAATTCACTTGCTTTTCTTAGGTCACTCGGTACTGACTGGAAGTGAACATAAAAAGAAAGGACTCCCCGCGGGGAGCCCTTTTCTGAAGCTATTGATTAGTTACTATTGACTAGAACTTTGGAGCCGGGGCGTGGTCGAAAGCCAGTCCGACGATATTGATCTCGCCCGCGGGATTGCCGCACTTATCAACAATACCGTTGAGGCTGAGTCCATACCACACACCTCCCTGGAGCTGGTAATACGGGGTACCGGACTCTACACTGACAGCAATATCGGAATCCTTGATAGTCTCTGTATAAGGAGTGATAGCAGAGCTGTCGTAGTCGGCCTTCAACTGCCACTTGCTGGAGTCGCTGAAATCAGGATCGTTCACGTCGGTTCCAGTTGGAGGATTCTGAGGATCCAGCCAAACGTAGAGCGCAGCGGTTGCATCGTCACTTACCTCAACGTCTTCATCGAAGTCAACCTTCACTACTTGAGTCTTGGAGTTGAAAGTGAAGTTATCAAGACCGGGCAATACGGTATCAAAGCAGAACTCCGTACCCCAGACGCTCCCATTGCCGCAGCAATCAGTGGCGACTGCGGTGACTGTTACCGGACAGATAGTAGCTGTTGCTTCGTTCCAGATGAAGTCGGCTATAATCGCAAACTGGGTAGCAGAAACAGTAAGCTCCGTTGAAACTGCTGTGAAGTAACTAGCAATCTCCTCAGGCAGGTATTCCCAGTCATAGCCAAACAGGCAGCAATCGGTAGCGGTGGCCACGAAGGTTATCGTGGTATTGCTGGCGTTGAAACAACCTATCTCGTCGTCGACGGGTACACCATCGAGGTAGATATCGACATCGATTCTAGGAGCAATCGTATCGACTTTGAAAGCCACCGAGTCAGTAGCAGAGTTGCCGCATGTGTCGGTGGCAGTCAGTATCGCCGTTACTGTTCCTTCGATGGTAAGATCCAAGAAATCGTAGGTGCCAGTCGAAACAAGGGTATCCAGAAGAGTTGTCTCACCTGTAAGGCAATCTTCAAGCCAGAGGTAGAGAGCAACTTCATCGAGACAGTTGTCTGTCGCAGCCCAATCAAACTCAACTTCAGTGGCGCAATCAGAGATTTCGTACGGAAGAAGTTCGACTTTTGGCGCTTGGGTATCCCCTGTGTAGAACTTGCTTTCAGTTGCAACGTTTGTGTATCCACAGTCAGAACATCCGTCCCGAATGGTGAATATGAACTCAACATCAACGCAGTCCAGATCAAAGTTGAAGTTGACTGCTCCGGAATTCGCTTCTCTTTTTCTTGTGCGGCGTACTTCGCCAGTCCATGACGCTTCAATAGTTATGTCATAAGAGTTTGAACCGTCGGTAGCTAGCCATGTGAGGCTAACAGGAGTTTCAGTTATACAGCCGCCTTCATCGACACCCACTATGCTCCATTCGAACTCCGGCACGACGTTGTCGATGGTTGTCTCTTTACTTACAGAATCGACATTACCGCAGTTGTCGGTAGCAGTAAGGGTTACCCTAACTAGCTGGCAATCAAGTCCGTCCACACCAAATGTCTCTGAACCTGTCCACGTTAGTGTGTCAGGATCGTAATCGATATCATCGAACGCACCAAGCAACTGTACATCAACTTTGTAGGTGCGAACTTCGCTCGCAACGACTGTACTACTTTCGAGGCTGTCAAATACTTCGAAAAGCAGTTCGAATTCTGCCAGATTGCCCTCGTATATCTCATACTCGACAAGCAGTTCCGTGTCGGTGCATGAGCCAGTCAAAGTAAATGTAGCTTCTGGTGACATATTGTCTACGAAGATTTCCCGAGTTTCCTTAGACATGTTAATTCCAAGGCAGCCTTCGATATCCTCCAACCAGCCCTCTTCGATGTCTATGCAAACTCCCGTGCAATCTGCGCAGCGGTCAAACACCCACATTGTTAAGGTCACCAATTCTCCGTTTATATCTGGGATGTCCCATACAGTCTGCCCGGTTGGAGTAGCGCCAACATCAATGATGGTCCCGTCAAGCACAATGCCAAATGACATTTGATCCAGCGTTCCCCAATCAGCGGCGATTACCACGAGGACTTCGCCGGAACCGTCTGTTGCGTCCCAGGTAATGGTGGCAATATCCGTGCACTCTTCATAATCGACAAAGAAGTCATCAATCACAGGGGCCTCATTGTCGATCGATTTGGATGCATCTGCTTCTGATTTGTTTCCACATTCATCGTAAGCTGTTAGAGTAGCTTGTATGGTTTCACAATCCAGGCCACAGAGTTCTACTCTCTGGTAACCGACGAGGTAACCCGGCTGAGTCGCTTCTTCAACTTTCTTGCCGGTATTGCAGATTGTGTCAGAGTAAAGGATTTCGGTCTCCTTCAGACAATCATCCCATACCATCCACGTGTAGTATCCCTGATCGGCGTTACATGGCATTAGATAATCCTCTACCATGGATATCAGGTCTCCAAGTTCTGCATTGATTATACTCGCCTGATCCATAGGAACATCGTCTATATTATCCATTACGGACTGGAACGAGCCGAGTATGTCGTTCAGGTTTATCGGAAGTACAACCTCAAACAGATCGATGTCAAGGAATTCCTTCGTTATCGGGTTGATTATACCGATTACTGAAATGACCATATCGCCTATCGTGTTCAGAGAAGGCGTGTACAGGTCGCTGCTCAGGAACCCATGCATCATGATCCTAGGAGCTCTGAGGTCTTTGCTAACCGTTATCCATTCACTTTCTCCATCATGTCCACAGCAATCGGCAAACAGGAGCTTAAAAGAGTAATCTGTGCAGTCTTCTCTCGCAAGCATTGTAACAGTTGCCGTGTACGTGGTCACGATTCTACCGTTTTCACCCAGCTTTGTTGCCGGATTACTGAGTTCGTATTCCCAATCGCAAGCGCAGTCAGAGACGAGCTCTATTTCGCAAAGGCAGTTCTCTTCGATCGAGAATTCGAAGACTATCTCAGGATCATCGCAATCAAAGC
>CAZEMX010000196.1:0-3452 GCA_964513415.1 uncultured Nitrososphaerota archaeon | reverse complement strand
ATCTTCATCGAATCGCACTTTAATTCTTGCTTCGGGTAGCTTCCATCCTCTCGTATCGCCGTCTGGATACCTAGATGAGCCCTTTCCCTTAAAATATCTCTCACGGATATCTGAATCAGATATGTCCGGATTTTCGAATTCCGTGACACGTTTCATCAGTTCAGCTTTATCAAACCCAAATACAAAATGATCGCGTGCAGTTACAATTCCAGTTACGTATATTGGCATGATGGCGTCAATTTGCTGATATCCTTCGTATTCGTTGCAATTCTCATCCTCATAAGGTACGAAGAAATAGAAAGGTGGAGCGGGATTTAGTATTTTCCATTTCGTGTTTTCCAAATCACTTTGCTGTAGCCACTCATACTTCTGGTCACGCGAGCCCCAAAGTTGAGAGTGATAGACTTTCGCTGGGCCGATTTTACTAGTATCTTTGACGAAAATTCCGATCGCGACACCCTGCTGTATATCGAATACATTCTCATCTTTTGATCCATCCGGTGAGCGCTCTTTCTTTTTGGCATTTCCATGAAGATCGAGAATGTAAATCTCGGAGAACGCATTCATGAGCGCTTGACGCATTCCTCTAAATGTCGGGTTGTCGATATATCCATGGTTGGTGACAAATGCTAAAATTCCAACTCCGGTTTTTTCAACGCGCCACTGTCCCCACCGAAGGAACTTAACGTAATCGTCCTGCAACCAAAGCTTTTTTTCGCCTAGTGGTTTTCCGTCAACCTCATAATAGCTAGGTGCATTTTGGTTTTCTGGCAGCTTTCCTCTTAGTAGATCCTTAATCCACTCACCTTTATTAGACGATATCCCAGAATAAGGCGGATTCCCCAACACCACCATTATCGGCTTGTCTCGCTTTACCACGGATGCCGAGCGCGCTTCCTCGCCGATCACTTCGTAGCCCCACAGGTCCTTCCATGGGTTCTCAGCCTCTTCGAGGGTGTTGGTGAGATAGATCCCGAGTCGTTCGTTGCTCTTGAAGTCGTAGGCCCAGTCCTGCCGCATTTCATCGGGGAGGTCCTGGCCCGCCAGCATCATCCCGATCTTGAAGTGAGCGACAGCATACGGGGCCATTAAAAGCTCGAAGCCGAAGATCCTCGGGAGGAGATGGTCTCTGACGTAGGCCGACCAGTACCCGGCGTTCCCGTGTTCCATGAAGTCCCGTCGGATGTGATCGATGACGGCGTAAAGGAACGTCCCTGTCCCTGTGCTGGGG
Organism: uncultured Nitrososphaerota archaeon; assembly: GCA_964513415.1. Taxonomy (GTDB): domain Archaea; phylum Thermoproteota; class Methanomethylicia; order Methanomethylicales; family Methanomethylicaceae; genus Methanomethylicus. The sequence goes on along the minus strand of CAZEMX010000196.1, from coordinate 2,221 downwards.
TCTAGAAGCAGGACCTTGGGGCAAGTTTTCTTCACCCTCGCTGGAAGCTTTTCTCGATCCGGTTTACCGTGAAGATCTTGTAGTGGGGCCTCCTCGAAGTACTCGACGGTCGACGAGTCCGCCAGCCCCCCCCCAAGGCCGAAGTGGCTCTTGAGGATTAGATCGACTGATCGAACGAGATAGGAGACCACTGGCCCGGGTGTGTAAAAGACGCCCCTCATAATCTTTAGGTAAGGATCGTAAGCATCAAGGAATGTCTCGTAGAAGTGGACGATCGGGTCCTCCTGCTTAGTCCTCTTCCCGAAGTCGGCGAGCACGGAGTCTAGGTCTGTGTTGCTGAGGATCTTTACTACGTCCTCGACGTAGTCGACGTAGGGCTCCTCGTCGAGGACCGTTCCTGTGATAGTCTCGAATAGCTGGCGGAGGAAGGGATTCGTCTTGGGTATGTCTTCTGCTGCACCTCGCCGCCTGAAAGGCTCGGGACCAGCATGGTTACACCGAGCCGCAAAGAGGCCGTAAACTATCGTCTGGGAGTACATATCCGCAAACTCAGAGGTCTTATTGGGCAGGTCCAGATCTGGAATCAGAACCTCAGCAAAGGCTTTCCGGAGGTTCACTAGGTGGCGAGAGGCTTCCTCGCGCTGGAAGGCCTCGATAATAGCTTCTCGGATAAGGAGAGCGAGCCTTGCTAGCCTCTCGGACAGCTCCTTTGCGGAAGTAATAGGAACCGGGGTCTGGTCGAGGAAGCTCTCTAAAAGGCGCGCTACCTCGGCTTCTCCCGTCTTCTCCCGGACGATCTTTCCGTCTCTTGTAAGCCTCGCCAGCCTCGCAGCCTCTCGAAACTCACCCTTATGGTACCATCGGAACTCCAGATAGTCGGTGAGGACGAGGTTCTCCAGGGATTTCAGGTAGCGGTCCAGCTGCTCGGACCTCTCGGCCTCGTCCAGGGACTTCCCGACGTCCTTCGCCTCGATGTATCCGATAGGGAAATCCTCTTTTTTGATGACGAGATCGGGGGCCCCGCAGGCGATGCGTTTGGGCTCGTTTATGACAATGACATTTTTTGAGAATGACTCCAGAAGACCTTCGAGGGCAGGGCGATGCGTATGTTCACTAGCATCCCCGGTTTCAAACTTCGCTCTTATCGCTTTCAAATACGCCCTCATATTTTCCATGGAATCGCCGCTAACTTCTACCTCTTGCAGTGTACTTACATCTTATCTTCGAGGGCGCGTCTTTTTCTGGCCGCGACGGTGGTCTCGGAGATCTTCTCCCCGTCTCTACTCCTCCTCCGTAAGTTATGTGACTATCTCACATCTTCATGGGCCGGATGGTCACATAACTGCTTTTGAGGATATGCTTTCGACTTCTCCTCCTCCACCGGCGAGGGCGAGGCGCGGCGTTTCTGAAGGAGGCCGGATTTATGGCGATTTTTCCAGGCCGTCAATGGTGAGTGCATCGAGACAGTTTTATAAAACCAGCTTGGTAACACTGTTTTTTGGACGAATAAGGTGCCTTATCGGTAGTGTTTAGCTATTTATAAAAATATCCATATCACTTAATCCGATGTTGGTTTGACGAATTCTACTTATAAACCCCCCACCCCCCATGAAGCACATCTTCAAGTTTGTCACGCAGATCAAAGGTGAAATACCTGCCTTTAATTCCTGATCGGCCTGTTGGCGTCGTCTTGATGCCTGTTGGCTTGAGATACATGCCAAGACTGCCTGATGATAATCCAAGCTTCTCTGCGATCTCGCCGACGAGAGGTTCCCGCCCCTCGTCGAAGCAGGCCAAGATCGCCTGCGCCGCCTTCCTGATTATCTCGTCGCCTTGTTTAACATTGTTTAACGCCTTCGGATTCTGTTTTACGGTGTTTAATGGCGGTTGTTTAACAGTGTTTAACACAGGATGTTTAACACTGTTTAACGCGAGGATCTTCTCGTCAAGTAGCCTCTCAATCTCTCGGATCAGAACCACTTGATCTTGTCTCAGCTGCGCCCTATCCACTTCGAAATATGCCCGTAGCGCCTCACGTACAACCTCAGATTTTGGCCTGCCTGTTGCCCGGATCTTCTCTTCAAGATCCTGATCGAGTCTCACGCCTAAGAATCCCATGTTAAACACCCGTTAAACGTACTTTTTATAACGTCCAATTTGTTCAATTCAGCGCCTGCGCCTTCGACGATGCACCGGCATTGTAGCGTCCAGGAATCCAAAA
>CAZEMX010000195.1:0-3479 GCA_964513415.1 uncultured Nitrososphaerota archaeon | reverse complement strand
GAGGAGAAGGGCGGGCAGTATCCTACGCTCACTGCAAGGCGGAATGTGATTGTTATTGCGGACGAGGCGCATAGGAGCCAGTACGACTTCATTGATGGGTTCGCGAGGCATTTGAGGGATGCCCTGCCTAATGCGTCATTCATTGGGTTCACGGGGACGCCGATAGAGAAGCAGGACCGGAGCACCAGGGCGGTGTTCGGCGATTACATTGATGTCTATGATATCCAGCAGGCGGTCGAGGACAGGGCAACGGTCAGGATTTATTACGAGAGCAGGCTTGCCAAGCTGGAGCTGAATGAGGAGGATAAGCCAGAACTCGACAGGGACTTCGAGGAGGTCACAGAGGGGGAGGAGGTAGAGAAGAAAGAGAAGCTCAAGTCGAAGTGGTCGAGGCTTGAGGCTGTTGTGGGTAGCGAAAAGCGGGTGAACCAGATAGCCAAGGATATCGTGGACCATTTCGAGAACAGGCTGTCGGTCCTTGACGGGAAGGGCATGATCGTGTGCATGAGCCGGAGGATATGTGTGGATCTCTATAATGCACTCGTGAAGCTGAGGCCAGCCTGGGCAGATGCGGACGACAGCAGGGGGTTCTTGAAGGTGGTGATGACCGGCTCGGCGAGCGACCCGTTGGATTGGCAGCAGCATATCAGGAACAAGCCGAGGCGCAAGGCATTGGGGGACAGGATAAAGGACCCGTCAGATCCGCTGAAGTTGGTCATTGTGAGGGACATGTGGCTCACTGGTTTCGACGCGCCTAGCCTGCACACGATGTATGTCGACAAGCCTATGCGGGGGCATACGCTGATGCAGGCGATAGCGAGGGTTAACCGCGTCTTCAAGGACAAGCCCGGCGGCCTTATCGTCGATTATCTCGGGTTTGCCGCGGAGCTGAAGGAGGCTCTCTCGGAGTATACTGAGAGGGACCAGAAGGAGACCGGCATATCGCAGGAGCAGGCGGTTGCGCTAATGCTCGAGAAGTTCGAGATAGTGGCGGCGATGTTCCACGGCTACGACTACACCGCGTTCTTCCGGGCGACTCCAAGGGAGCGGCTCTCCCTCATCGCTCCGGCGGTCCAATACATACTGCAGCAGGAAGATGGAAAGGAGCGGTTCATGAAGCAGGTCACTGAGCTGTCTAAGGCTTTTGCGCTGGCGGTCCCGGCCGAGGAGGCACTGAAGATCAGGGACGATGTGGGGTTCTTCCAGCTCATACGGTCAGGCCTGGTCAAGGCAACGGTCTCCACTGGAAAGACAGAGGAGGAGCTGGACACTGCGATCAGGCAGATTGTGTCAAGGGCGATAACGACGAGTGAGGTGGTGGACCTCTTCGCCACAGCGGGCCTAAGGAAGCCGGATATATCGATACTCTCGCCGGAGTTCCTTGCGGAGGTGAAGGGACTACCCCACAAGAATCTGGCGCTGGAGCTGCTGCAGAAGCTACTGAACGATGAGATCAACGTCAGGATGAAGAAGAACCTGGTGCAGAGCAGGGCATTCTCTGAGAGACTGGACGGCGCGATACGGCGCTACAGGAACAAGGCCATTGAGGCGGCGCAGGTCGTAGAAGAGCTGATAGACCTTGCTAAGGAGATGCGGGAAGCCCGGAAGAGGGGGGACGATCTGAAACTCACTGAGGATGAGCTGGCATTCTACGATGCGCTTGAGGTGAACGACAGCGCCGTCAAGGTATTGGGCGATGAAACATTAAGGAAGATTGCGCTCGAGCTGACCAAGACGATAAGGAACAACGTTACAATCGATTGGACGTTGAAGGAGAGCGTTAAGGCCCGTTTGAGGGTGAAGGTCAGGCGCATCTTGAGGCAGTATGGCTACCCTCCAGACAAGCAAGAGAAAGCCACTGTACTGGTATTGGAGCAGGCAACGACTTTGGCTAAAGACTGGGCTGAGGCAACCGCAAATTGATGGCTTATCAATACAATTTCTTCACTTCTAAATTTTTAAGATAATCTGATTCAAACTTGGTTTGTGCAATGGCGACCTTGCAAGAAGTTAAGATGAATTAATTAGACTGATGGTAATGGCATTACGTGATAATGCTATATCATTATCCATTTTAAATACCGGATTATTCAAATTTATTTCAGGGCTAAATGCCATCTCCAATCTGGAACGCAGTGTCTTCTCGTTTGGGTTTTGTAAGATGTCATTCTCGATAACTACTGTAGGTGCATATTTAATCCCTTTATATACTGCGGCCTTTTCTTTTCCTTCTAATGTGTTTAAATTATAAGTATTATAATCAAAAATTTCTTTTCCGCCCTTTTCATCAAGTAATTTTGGTAATTTCTCAAGTAATGCTTGGCTCGCAAAATCATTATCCGAATAGAAAAAGTCGACTTTGATTCTTTCTTGCTCTTTAAGAACTTTAGCTTGTGGGATTATCAACTCGCCTACTTTCAAATATACCGTCAATTTTAGATCAGAAATACCCAAAATTTTCCCCGCATCGTCCCAAATGGGTTTGAAATTGATTTTAATTTTATATTTTTTCAAGTCAGCTAAATTCGTTTTATTGAGTAAAAACTGATGAATGGCTTCGCAAATCTTGGATGTAACCGCTGAATTGTGAGCCTGATGCTGATAAAACTCATTCCGCTTTTTTTTAAATTGTATGTACGTAACTCCAAGTAACGATCTACCAAATGCTGCCTTCATACTTTCATAATCTCCATCAATGACGATGGTGCTTACTTCAGTAATTTTTCGCCTTGGCACTTTGACTCACCTTTTAATAAAATAATTAGGTATCACATAATAAAGCGCGATTAATGCTTATATCTTTAATCTAAGCGTCTAAAGATCATATATGTGATTACCTTTATAAGGTGCGCCTTAACTATATGTATGTGAAGGCTAATCTAAGAGGAGAAAGCTGTGAGTTTAATCATTACCGTGCTTTATGGCGCGATTGTTTCTATCTTCGTCACTCCTATATTGCTGATTGCCGCATTTGCAGTTTATGACGCAATGCCATGTGGAGTTGTTCCTGTTTCTATCCAAAATAGTGTCTCATTAGCAATGAGCGAATATGTGGTCGCTTTAGGACTTCTTGACATTAGTGGATGGATATCTCTTATGCTTGGATTTCTAGGAGGTGAATGAAGAATGGTGCATTATCGCAAAGCCCTCCCTCGAAGCTTTGGCGTAAAAGTCGGGGTTTCGGGCAGAACTGGCATGATCTATGGTCACGTTAGTGCTTCATGGAAGCGCAAAAAATGACCTGCCGTGAGCATTGCCTGTCTTGGAATTGATGATCCCTGTCTAATGTAACCATTTTTTATTCTCAAAAGCCTTAATTGTGCAATATATGGTTAGCAAATACGGCGTTTTTGCATTTCTCCTAACAACTCTGCCACTTTCTTCCCCTTCCCCGCGGTTCTGCGTATTATTATCAGACATTGGTGTATAAAACCGTTAAATTATAGGCGACCCTTAAGCTATTGCCAACGATGAGATTC
>CAZEMX010000194.1:1580-3496 GCA_964513415.1 uncultured Nitrososphaerota archaeon | reverse complement strand
GGAACCTGTCTTCGGCATGATGCACCGAGAACACCTCCGGCTTCGCCACCATCCTTCTCAGTATATCGGCGCCGAATCGAGCCGGATCCACGTCTACGCTACCTATCTGCGCGATATCGGGCCATAACCTCTCGATGATCCTCGCCATTGCGTTCGCCTCTATTTGGTTAAGGTTCCTTTCGCTCCGTAACCTATCGATGACCTCCGCATCCAGTACCTCAACGTGGTAATTCTCCACGCGTGCCATTATTTGGGGCAGGAGCTCGTCCCTCCTCCTCGCAGAGAGCTTCTTGGAGTCCTTGACGCCGATACTCAGCAGTTCCTGCTCGCGCCCCTCCCTTATAGCGACGCCCGCTATCACCATGGGGCCTATCGCCGGGCCCCTGCCTGCCTCGTCAAGCCCTGCTATGAGCTTCATAATCTGATTTTTAGGCGCCTCCTCTATTATCCATGCCGATCACCATCCGCTACCCTCCCCCGCAGCGGAACATTCAATAATGCCCTCCCCGAATCCCGATTAGGCGTCGCAGCATTCATCTCGAATGGGGGCATTCGCAACGAACAGCACAACTGTCCGTGAAGGCATCACTGACCTTGAGGTTCCGAATCCCTCTTCCTACACCTTCCAGGGGCAATATGCCCCATTCAAGGCCCCTGTGTTCTACAACCCCAAGATGGAATTTAGCAGAGATTTGGCAGTGCTGGCACTCAAGGCATTCGCACCGACCAGGGAGTCGCCTCTGATGGTATGTGATCCCCTGGCAGGGCTGGGTGCGCGCGGCATACGGTATGCTAAGGAGGTCCCGAACGTGTCTAGGGTGGTGATGGGGGACCTCAACTGCGAGGCGCTGCCGGTGATACGCAGAAATGCCTCGCTGAACGGCGTCGAGCCTCTTGTAGATGTCTTCGAGAAGGACGCAAACCTCCTGCTAACTGAGCATGCAGAACCGGGCAGGCGATTTGACTTCATTGACCTCGACCCATTCGGTCCACCCTCCCCCTTCATCGACTCTGCTGTGCGAGCCCTGAAGAACCGTGGGATCTTGGCAATTACTGCGACCGACACCGCCCCGCTGTGTGGCGTCCATGCAAAGGCCTGCCTAAGGAAATACGGCGCGACCCCCCTCCACGCCGACTTCTGCCACGAAGCTGGGCTCAGGATCATGATTGCGACCGCGGTCAGGGAAGCCCTCAAGTACGATCTTGCCGCCGAGGCGCTCCTCTCATACAGTGTCGACCACTACTTCCGGTCCTACCTGAAGCTTACGCTCGGTGCCAAGAGGGCTGACGTGTCCGCCTCAATGCTGGGTTACATCACCAGCTGCGCTGCGTGCGGGTGGCGCGCCAGCTACTCCCTTACAGCCTCCATCCCAACATCCTGTGCGCGCTGTGGAGGCGCAGTGCTGCGCGGCGGCCCGATGTGGCTCGGTCCCATCTCCAGCGACCAGTTCATCGAACAACTAATGTCGCAGGGGACGGAGCATCTCAACACCGCAGTGCGGATAATGAAGATGCTGGCGACCCTGCTCTCCGAGAATGGTCTTCCACCGAGCTATTATGTGATCGACAACATCTGCAGCAGACTGAAGCGCGATGTGCCTGCTCTTGAAGACGTGTTGGAAGCCGTGCGCTCAAAGGGATTCGCCTCGTCCCAGACACACTTCCACCCTAAGGCAATCAAGACCGATGCGCCAATCTCTGTAATCGAGGATGTCGTGTCGTCAATCTGAATGCATCTTCAGTTGAGATGCATCTTCAATGAAAAACTATTTATTACACAGTGCAATCGGTATCTCCGAGTGTGAACGTAATGCCATCGCACGGTTCATTAACCAAAGCGGGCAAGGTCAGGTCGCAGACCCCCAAAGTGCCTGCCATGGAGAGGCACGGGCTTACCCCGCGGCACAGGAACAAGA
>CAZEMX010000194.1:0-1480 GCA_964513415.1 uncultured Nitrososphaerota archaeon | reverse complement strand
CCCAAAGTGCCTGCCATGGAGAGGCACGGGCTTACCCCGCGGCACAGGAACAAGAAGAACTTCCTCAAGAGAATGGTTTATTCCTCACCGGAAGACACGAAGACTCGAAGACGCCGACGGTAAACTCACTGCCTGCCGTTTTTTTGCGGCATCTGTCTTTTTAGCCGCCCGTCAGCATTTTTCGACGGGAAAAATCTTAAATACTACTTTTATTTGTTTGCAGAAATAGTGCCTTAAAACAACGTCTAAATGGGCTCGGAGGATTCGACAGTAAAGTGAACCAAGCATCTTGCGTTGAATTGCATAAGCAGATAGTCGGCAAGCACATTTATGGCAACCTGTACGGTTGCAATGCCTCTCAGATAAACAACGAATCTGCGCTCAAGGACCTGGTAATAGACGCCGCGAAGAAGGCCAACATGACCATATGGGACACGAAGGCATGGAAATTCGGTGGCCCCAAGGGCGGGGTATCCGCGATCGCCCTCATACTCGAGAGCCACATCGCAATACACACTTGGAACGAGTTCCAATATGCGACTGTTGACGTCTTCACATGCGGGGACAAGAGCGATCCGAGGCAGGCCTTTGATTTCATAGTCTCGCAACTTAATCCAAAGTCAGTGACTAAACATTTTGCCGACCGCTCAAGTCAGGAAGGAACCTCTTCTTGATAGGCCGCCAATTTTTTGGCCATTTTATTTCATTTTGTTAAATGTTGCCTGAATGCCGCCACCGTGGCGACTGAAGCGCCACCTACTTATTTAGCGCCATGCGCCGCCCCTCGTGCACGCAACGCGTTCTTAAGATCTCATGTTCGACTTTTGGACCGCAAAAAATGATCAGGGGGGTCGCCCCCTTCTGTCGAAACTCTTCTAAAGTTCAGTACGACCTCGCAATTCTTATGGTAGATTTTGCCGTCACGCCGCAGTTGACACAGCCTATCCCTGTGCTACACTCCTCGCTATCGCCGTATGGCGTCCCCAAGATCCTCGCATCGACCTTTGCCTCAAGGTCCTCTCCGCAACCCCTGTCGCCGCACCACGGCGCCTCGACGATCCCTCCGTGCTTGTTGAGCACGTCCTTCACATCGTCTACCGAAGTGACCTCGCTAATCCTTGCGCTCATCCATGCCGAACTCCTCTTCATGAGGGCGTCGTCCAGGTCGCTCATGAGCTTCCTTATCTCGCCCACAATGGATGCCATCTGTACGGTCGTCTTCTCGAGGCTGTCGCGCCTCACCAGGACCGCCGTGCCTGCTTCGATGTCCCTCGGTCCAAGGTCGATCCTGACAGGAGCTCCCCTCATCTCCCATGTGAAGTACTTGCTTCCTGGGGTGACCTCCTTCCTGTCATCGACGACTGCCCTCAGGCCGGCCGAGACGAGCGTGTCCCTCACCTCGCAACACTTCCTGAGGACGTCCTCCTCCTTGCCCTTGTAGACGATCGGCACCACCGCGACCTGCACCGGCGCAACCTCC
>CAZEMX010000193.1:0-3533 GCA_964513415.1 uncultured Nitrososphaerota archaeon | reverse complement strand
CTCAGCAACGGCGACGTGCTCCGCACCGACGCCGCCTTCGCCCGTCACCTGGTCGAGGACTGCGCCGCTGCGAAGTACCTTATTGCCAGCGAATCCGCCATTGAAACCCCAGATCTTCCCAGCAAAACCAAGCGCCGCGCCAAAAAGGAGGCCGCAGAATGACTATTCGTTTTCTGAAACCATGGAACGGCTATCAGCCAGACGCCGTCGTTTCCGGTTTGACCAACGAGGCGGCACTCATCGCAGGTGGATTGGCGTCTGATGATTTGGATGGCGGCAATGATGGCCGAATTTATGAAGCCAAGTTCGCCACTGACGCCAGCGGCAACGTGACGGGGTTGGTTGGGCCGAACAACCGCAACATCCGCGCAATCTACGATCCCTCCACGCCGGTTCTGTTGATAGGCGGTGACCACCCATACCAGCAATGGTGGGGATCGAACGGCGCCGACGGCATGGCTGCGTGGTACAACGCCAACGGAATCATCCCTTATCTAGCGATCAACACCGTTTCTGGCGGCGGAACCACCCCTGGCGGCACGGATCAAATGTCGTGGGATCAGTTACGCACACTGATCTCATCCGGTCGCGTTGAATGTATCGGCCACGGACACAGGCATTACCAGGACAACACCGGCCCCACATCGGGGTTCTCTATCACCTACACTGGTGCCGCCGCCACCGCGACGTTCCAGGTGACGGGTGGGAACGCTGTTGGGGCTACCGCTGGCGGCGTGGCGGATTTCTCGTTTTCGTTGTCCTCCGCCAGTTACGACACGCTAACAGAACTCAAGGCCGCCATTGACGCGGTTTCCGGCTGGTCAATGACGCTGGCCAGCGAATTGATAGGATCGGAAAAGTCGACCAACTGCCTAACCGGGGTTGCGCGGAACGCCAAATCCACGTCTGTGGATTGGCCGGTTGCCGGCGGATTGACTGTCAGTTATGTCGGCACAACCTACGAAAATGTTGGTTTACAGATAGATTCCACATGGCTGTATGTCTACGGGGATGGGCGGCGCGTTGGCTCGATTGCGTTGTCTGGGAATTTATCCACTATCGCCACCTCGCTGGCCACAGTCTCTGGCATCACGGCTGCACTGGCTGGGCAAAGTAGCGTCCCCAATTATGTCCAAGGAACCGAGATAGGCACCTCACTGAACAAGTGGCAGGGCATGCTTTGGCTGTCTGCTACACCTGTAGCGCTGGAGGCAGGGCTATCCAGTGGGTATCTCAAGCACCGCAATAATCTGGTCAACAAGACCACTGCTGCGGCCAATGGTGTCGTTCTGACAGACTTTGCGCAATCTGGTGCTCAGCACTATGAGCAGGGTGCCGCATCCGCTATCTGGCGCATCCAACGGGGAAATTCCGTTGACTACAGCTATTGGTTCCCGGCTTGTCTGGCAAACGACTTTATACCGCATATCTCTCTACGCGCCGCAGAATTCAATACGTCCGGGAAACTGACGGCAATTCTGGACGCGCTGGCAGATTCGCGCGGCCACGCCTGCTCGTTACTTATGCACAAGGTGCTTCCGGATGGATCGACGGGATACAGCCTTCCCACTTCTGATCTTGTCTACTACGACCAAACTGAGACCGCGTGGGGGGCGATGCTTGCCCACGCGAAATCGCTGATTTCGGACAAATCCATTGCCCAATTGAAATATTCAGAGTTTGCGCTGAACATGCCGAAACCCCCGGCAAATTGGCTATTCAATCCGAAGTTCAAAAACTCCGGCGAGTCGTTGTTGGTCACGTCGAGCGACGTGATGCCCGCGTGGTCGTTGAATATGGCGAGCAATTTCAGCGCGGCAAGTGTGTCCGACGGGGAAATCAGTTTCACGGTATCTAGCTCCAGCGCGATGACGCCCATTTATCAGGTCTGCAACCTGCCGCCTGGGACATGGGAGTTCACTGCTGATGTGGAGTTGGATGGCTACACCTCCGGCAACGGAATTGGCCTGGTCATCGGCCGCTACAAATCCAGAAATATGCCGGAAACCTCTGCTGGCACCGCCACGATCAGCGAGGTTACTGCGCAAGGAAATGCGCGAATGCGCGCGGTGTTTGAAGTTCCTGCGAATGCGATGGAGTTAGGGCGAATCAAATCGGTAGCCGGGCCGTTTAACCTGAGTACCAACACCAACATCTGGCTCTACATCAACGGACAAACTGCCATTGACAACATCAATTGCGCGGCAGGCGCTGCAAACTCGGCGGCTGTAACGGCAAAGGAAGCTGCCGCCGCGATCAATGCCGCCATCGTCACGGCAGGCTGGCCGCCTGAGTATCACACGGCGGCCAAGGCCGTAGGCAGTCAGGTCGTGATTACCTGCCCCTACATCACGCCTACCCATACGAGTTACGTCGAGATTCGCGCCGCAGGTAGCAATAGCGCAACCGCTGTGCTGTTCGGGTCGGCCTTGAACCATTATGGCAAGTCCCGCACCAGCTCAGGAGATTGGCGTTCTGGATCGTGGTTGGTTGGATTCACCGTTGCAATGAACGTTGGCGCCACCGCGCGGATCAAAAACCCGATGCTCCGCCGCGCTGTTTCTGCGGTTCGTTGAGGAGGAAAAATGAAGCCGAGTGAATTGGATTTCAAACCCGTCGGATGCTGCAACGAATACATGCGCGCCGTGGTCGATGTGGAGGAAGGCGCTCAGGCCATCATAACCGACAACGGCGATGGCACCTATAGCGTGGTCCGCGTCCGCGATGGGCTCATGGTGGCGGGAAGCGCCAAGACCATCGGGGTAACCGACGAGATTTGAACACGAGCGCCGGACAACCGCTCCTGTAGCCGCAACCCGTACATCCAAGAGACCCGCATCATGCTGAAACCTATCACCGCCCCATCAGCTGAGCCGATCACACTGGCCGAAGCCAAGCTGCACGCCCGGGTTGAGGCAAGTGCGGATGACACGCTCATCACTGCGCTCATCACCGCCGGTCGGGAAGAGGCCGAGCACATCACCGGCCGCGCCCTAATGACGCAGACCTGGGAGCAGGTCCTGGACGCTTTCAGCGACACCATGGAACTGGGCCTGGCCCCCGTGTCCAGCATCACCAGCATCAAGTACCTGGACAGCAACGGGGCCGAGCAAACCCTGGCCAGTACCGTCTACGACCTCATCGACGAAGCGTTCACGCCCCGGGTCGTCCTCAAAACCGGCCAGTCCTGGCCCGCCACCTACAGCGCCGACGACGCCGTCCGGATTCGCTTCGTGGCCGGCTACGGCGGCACCGGCAGCGACGTGCCAGCCGCCATCCGCGCCTGGATGCAGGTGCGCGTCGCCAGTCTCTACGCCCAGCGCGAAGCCGTCATCGCCGGCGTCAGCATCGCCGAAATCCCCGGCCGCTTCCTGGATGGCCTGCTGGACCCCTACCGCATCCCGAGGGCTGGCTGATGCTCGCCGCCGGCCGCCTCATCCATCGCATCGAGTTGCAAGCCAAGAGCGTCACCCGAGATGCCATGGGAGGCGAGGTGATCACCTGGGCCAAGCAGGCCAGCGCCGCCTCCGACG
>CAZEMX010000192.1:0-3562 GCA_964513415.1 uncultured Nitrososphaerota archaeon | reverse complement strand
CCGGGCCGAGCGTCAACATAGAGGTCAGCGCACACTCCGAGGAGGACCTGAAGGATCTCGAGAGGAAGATCGAGAGGATACTGCAGGACCAAATGAGAAGGTCATACGGCATACTGTAGGTGTCTCGCATGTTCATAAAGCTCGACGATATAGATCTCATAAAGAAGAAGGACGATGGCGGCGACGTAATCGAGATCCGCAGCGTCCATGACGTAAGGGTCTCCGGGAGGAGGCACATAGTCGAGCTGCGAGTCCCGGGGGCAAGGCACAACATCTTCCAGGACATGGGAAGGGAGCCGATCACCATCTCCCTCGAGGGGAGGATAGTCGGCAAGGAAGCGGAGGGCACGGTCGACCTGCTTGAGGAGAGGTTCGAGAGGAATGAGGCGCTTCCGTTCGAGACGGATCTGGCATCGCTCAAGGACGTCTCAGAGGTCGTGATCGCCAGCATTGACATACGCTTCGTCGGTGGCGTGGCTAACGCTGTCGACTACTCGATAACGCTCAGGGAGCACAGGCCTGGATCGGAGGGGGGAGGTAATGGCAATGGTAAGGGTAATGGTAATGGTAAGGGGAAGGAGGGCGGGGAGGGGGCGTCTGGGCAGAAGGGTGGCAAGGAGGATGCCCAGAAGAAGATGAAGGAGGCGAAGGAAGAGAGCGCAAAGCCAAGCGGGTGGGAGGGGGAAGGAAGCGCCGGGAGGGCGGTAGACGCTAAGGACAGCGGGTCGAGCGCATTGAAGTCGAGCGGCGACGCCGAGCAGACATCCACAGGGCGCGGATGGGGAGAGGGCAAGGATGCGACCGGCTCCGATGTAGAGGGCTCGCCGCCTCCTCCGCCGCCCGAAGGGGACGCCGCGCAGAGCGGCGGCAAAGAGCCGAGAACTGCAGAGGGCACCTCGGGCAGGGGCGTGAAGCAGGGCGTAACGGAAACGGAGGGCGGGAATGAATCATGACCAGAGGAGGAGTCCGGCGGTGAATCGCCCCAGCTTCGAGCTGAAGGTGGGCAAGGAGGAGTTTAAGAAGGACAGGGAGAACGGGCTCCTCGGCATAGGAGTGACTCGAACCATGGGCCTGCCGATCGAGTGTATGTCCGCTACAATATCTGCTGGACATGGGCTCAGGTTCGGCAAGGATGACGGGGCAGTGCTGAAGCTGGGATATGATGACGACCTCGAGGAGGCGTTCACGGGGAGCCTCGACAGCACAGTGCACGGGATGTCGGTGCTGACACTCAACGCAGTAGGCATGTCGGCCAAGCTGCTCGACATGAGGATTAACAAGGTCTTCATGAGCCAGACCGCCGGCGAGATCGCCGAGAGCCTCGCAGGGGAGGCGGGAGTCCAGGTTGAGAGGGCAGACAGCGGGATAAGCTTCCCGGTTTATGTTATTGACGACCGGAGTAGCTGCTACGAGCACCTGCTGATGCTGGCCAGGAGGTGCGGATATGACGTTTACGTGAGTGACGGAGGGAAGCTCGTCTTCGGCAAGTTCGAGGGCAAGGGCAAGCATAGGTTCGAGTACGGGAAGCAAGTGCTTGGGGCGAGGCTGGTCGAGGAGCTGACCACCTACGAGGGCGTGAAGACATACGGGGAGAGCCCCTCGAGCAGCAAGGGCAGCGACACCTACCACTGGCTCACCAAGGACGAGGTGCTTGGGTCGGCGGGAGGGGAGAGGGTCTTGATCAAGACGGATTACGCCCTGAAGAGCAGGGAGAGCGCGGAGGAGGCTGCCAAGGCGCATCTGGGAGCGAGGGAGTACAGGAGGCATCTGGAGCTCGAGATAGCTGGCGACCCCAAGGTCAGGATAGGCGATGCCGCGGAGGTGGACGGCTTTGAGAAAGATGAGGTCAACGGCAAGTATGAGATCATAGAGGTCAGACATACCCTTGACAAGCGCACCGGCTTCAGGAGCCGCGTGGGATGCAGGAGGGGGCCGGAGTGAGCGACAGGATAGTGAGGAGCATAAAGGAGGTTGCCCGGCAGGAGATCCGCAAGATGCGCCTCCCTGAGATCGGTATCGTAACGTCGTCATTCCCGCATGGATCGGAGGGCGACAAGGACAACTACGAGTGCAATGTGCGCCTGAAGAACACTGAGCTGGAACTCAGAGGGGTCCAGATCGCGACGGGATGCATCGGATTTGCCTGCGCCCCCAAGGTGGGAGACATGGTCCTGGTGGCCTTCGTCGACGGCGACATAAACATGCCGGTTGTCGTCGGCAGGCTCTACAACGACCAGGACAGGCCGCCTGTGAGCTCGGTCGGGGAGCAGGTCTTCATTGCCCCGTATGAGAAGGATGAGGGACTGAGGAGGGTTTACCTTGAGCTGCCAAGCGGGCTGAAGCTCAAGATCACAGATGACAGCGTCCTTGTCAGCGCGGGTGCAACCAGGGTCGTCATCAACAGGGAGGGGGACATAGTAATCGAGGCGAAGGGCGAGGTGCGCGTAAAGTCCGAGGGGAACACTGCCATCGAGGCGAAGGGCGACATGACCATAAAGGCGGAGAACATAGACCTCGAGAGCTCGAAGGCGATGAAGCTCAAGTCGAACAGCCTAGACTTGAAGTCGGCCAAGGACACGGTCGTGAGTGCCGACGGCAAGCTCTCTCTGGCGGCCGCGAGCGACTTCAGTGCGAAGTCTAATGCCGACCTCAAGATAGAGGGCATGAACCTCGAGGCGAAGGGCGACGTCGATGCCAAGGTAACGGGAGGGACGACGGCCAAGCTGGAGGGGGGTGCGACGGTCCGAGTCAAAGCGTCGGGGGAGGCCTCGCTTGAGAGCGATGCGTCGACCGTTGTGAAGGGAGCGATAGTCAGGATAAACTAGAGGGTGGGCAATGTGTCAAAGGAAGTCAAGCGAGTTCAGCTCGGGAGGGACCTGAAGCTCGAGTTCAACGACTTGGGGGCTGACCTGGCGGTCGGACCCGAGGGCGACATTGAAACGGTATCCGAGGCGCAGAACCTGGCACAGGCAATCTTGGCCAGGCTGAGCACGAGCAAGGGGGAGCTGGCCGACCTCGGGCACCCCGAGTATGGGTCGAGGCTCATAGACGCAGTAGGGCAGCCCAATACGCAGAGGGTCAGGAACATGATCAGGAGGATTGTGATGGACTGCCTCGGCGAGGAGGAGAGGATAGAGGAGGTGGTCGGTGTGACTGTCAGGACGAACCCTAACAATATGAGCAGGGTGGACATAGAGATGGTTGTGCGCCCGGCGGGTGGAGCGCCCATGTCGATCACACTCCCGTTCAACCTGGAGGTCGAATGAGATGGCAATAAAGAAGAAGAGTTACAGGCAGATCACCAACGACATGCTGGCTCAGATCACCGGCGGGGAGGTCAGCGAAGAGATAATATACGTAAAGGGGAAGCAGGCATACGCGCTCAGCAACTCGCCCGTCTCGAGGATAGACGCGGTAGAGGACGCCTCAGCGAAGGCAAAGAAGTACAGGGCCAATATCGACTTCAGGCTCTCGGGCGGGAATTATCTCGAGTGGCTACCGGGAGGGAAGCACCCCGAGGGCGGCGGAATCTTCAGGGTGAGGTACACGTTCAGCAGGCAGC
>CAZEMX010000191.1:0-3564 GCA_964513415.1 uncultured Nitrososphaerota archaeon | reverse complement strand
GTGTCACCTTGCCGAGACGCCCCTGGATGTCCGGGAGATAGGTTTCCTCGATGTAAGCGCGAAGCGTCGGGATCCGGCCCCGTGGTGGACGGATGCCGTACTCGCGTTCGAGGCGCACGTCAATGATGCGGGCCCGGGCCACGGTCTCGGCTTGGCGGGCGATCTCCTCGGTCGGGAAGCCGCCCCGCTTCACCCGGCGGCCGTGGAGCTGGAACTCGTAGACCCAGCGCTCGCCTCGCTGAAAGACGCCCACCGTTTTCCTCTCGCTACTCCACGGAGTGCCGGCAAAGTGAAGCGGTTCCGCCCGTTGCTACTTATAAAGAATTCGCGAGCAGTAATTGCTCGGCAAAGGCGAGGGCACTGTGAACTGTCGTCCGGTCAAGCTCAACCCACGTCGCAGGCAGTGCCTTGTTCCAGAAGCTCAAATACGATCGGGCGACGCCAACCTGTGCCGCTTGAGCACCCGTTGGTCCCTAAGTGCGGTCAGGACATCGGCCAGTTACTCGTGGTGCGGTACCCCGTTGATGTCGGGGGGGCGGCGAAGCCGCGTTCACTGCATTGAATTGTTGTGCATTTCCGTCAGCTTCAAGCGCAGTCGGAGCTCGGCCTATCCGCCACATCTCTGCTCCCAGTTTTCACCGTGGACAGCCTTCAGGTGAGACGCAATCAGGTCTGCGTATTGGCGAAGTCCGCGCTTCCTTAGCTCCCTAACGAAAACGGGCCAAGGTGGAATGCTGCCATAATACGGCGTTGGCCCCGTTGACATCCCGCCGCCCGGTCCCGTTGATAGCCCGCCACCGGGCCCCGTAGACAAGCCGCCGCCGGGACCTGTGGACAAACCACCGCCGGGTCCGGTGGAAAGGCCTCCTCCGGGTCCGGTCGAAAGACCGCCTCCGGGGCCAGTCGACAATCCTCCTCCCGGCCCGGTAGACATGCCGCCATCCGGTCCTGACGAGGCGCCTCCACTTGGACCTGTGGACAAGCCACCGTCGGGGCCTGTCGAAAGACCACCCTTAGGTCCTGTGCTTTGATTTCTTGGCCACCTTGCCATTTGTGAACTCCTCCATATCAAACTTGATCGTGGGTGCGATCAGTACCAGCCACCGCATAACAAGGATTGGGCAGGTCTGCCTTTTCTTTTTTGGTTGCGGGCTGCCTCTGCGCGCCTTCCGCTCAGGCCCCACTCAAGAATGTCCGCGGTGTTCTTGCTTAGCCATCTTTGTCGGTCAGCGGCAGCATTGGTGCCTCTCGGCGTTCCATTCTAGCCGCCGGCGCGCGCCTGAAGGTGACATTTCCCTGCCGCGACGGTGGACAGTCAATGCCCTTCCCGGCCAGGAGATCCGCGATGCTGAGAATCTGCATACGGGGGAACTTTTTGAACCAACCTGGCGATTCGTAGAAGCCCGCACTGGCCGCTTCGGCCCGCATGGCCTTCGTGGGATCTTCCATACAGAGCAGGACGCCCATCTGGGCCTTCTCCCGCTCCATCACGCCGCGGAGATCCCGCACGTGCGGCGCGGTTAGATGGCCGGCCTTGACCGATAGGATGATCTGCTTTGTCTTGCCGCCCTTCCCCTCATCGTGGAAGAAAAGTCGCCCGTCGATCCCACGATCTGCGCCTTTCTTGTGCTCGACCGGTCTGGCGCCAACCAATCCCAGGGCCCACCACTGGAACTGATAGGGGTCCTGCTCGGCGAGCGATTTGGCTTCCGATAGAGTTACAGGTTCCCCAATCACCTTGAAGAGGGCTTGCTCCCCGAAGAGATCCCGGAGTCGGCCCTTGATCAGGGATGTGGCGAGGCACGTGATGTCGATCCCGATCCATTTCCGTTGGAGACGCTGCGCGACGGCGATGGCGGTCCCGCAGCCGCAGAACGGATCCAGGATGGTGTCCCCCTCGTTGCTGCTCGCTTGAATAATGCGCTCAAGGAGGGCCTCTGGCTTCTGAGTCGGATACCCGAGGCGTTCCTTGGCCGTCTGATTGATCCGGTCAATGTCGGTCCACACATCGCCGACGGTGACCGTGCGCTCCTCCGGGACGAATGGATCCTCGGCGCGGCGGCGCGGGAATCCGCCGCGAACGCCCGCCTTGGGCCAGTGGATCAGGCCTTGCGCGTCCCATGCATCCATGACCGCGTGCGAATTGCCCCAGTGCCGGCCCATGGCGGAAGGGTTGAATCCGCGCCACGGTTTCCCGCTCTCCCCTTCCTTCGTCACGCCGGCGCCAGTCAGTTCGAATGTCTGATACTTCTGCCCATCGTCACCGGTAATGAGGGTGTGGGGGATCTTCGCCTGGTCTCCGGCCACCTGAATTGATTTGAAAAAGAACTCCTCGCTCTTCGAATATAGCAACAGGACGTCGTGGATCCGAGGCCAGCGCTGGTCAGTGCTTCGCGCATTGTGCCGGCGCCAGATGATCTCGTTGCGAAAGTTAGCCACGCCGAACACTGCGTCCATCACCATCTTGAGGTAGTGGCTGGCCGTTGGGTCACAGTGAAGATAGATGCTGCCGGTGAGTTTCAAAACGCGGCGCAACTCGATCAGGCGTGGCGCCATCATGGCGAGATAGGCCATCATGTCGCTCTCATTCAGAATCTCGCGGAGCGCCCGCATCGTGTCGGAGATCTTTTCGCCTGACTCGACCACTTCCTCGTAGGCGGCCTCAGCCCCCTGATCCCAGCGCCAGGTGTCCTCGAAGGCTCGGATCTGCGCGGTGGATCGGGAACCGTTCTGCTCGGCGAAGAGGACGTTGTAATCCTGATTGCTCTTGAAGGGGGGATCCAGGTAGATGAGGTCGAGGGACTCGTCGGCGATGTACCGCCGGAGGATGTCGAGGTTGTCGCCGTAGTAAAGGGTGCCGCGTACGTCAGCTGCCATTGGGGTCTCCCTGTCTTACCAGGTCGCAGTCGGTCGAGACGCAGGGGTCGCTGACGATGCACATCGATGGGGTCATCCTCTAACGGTTTGCATGGCTATCCCCCGGATCCGCCGTCAGTGCGCTTTCGTGAATCGGAGTTGCTCGATCTCCCGGCGGACCCAAGCTTGGGTGTCGCTGCACAGGCGATCAAAGGCCTCGCGCTCCAAGGGGGTCTTCTCGAAGCGCTCGCGGAGGGCGCCGAGGACGGCGACGGTGGCCATGACCCCGGCCGCCAACTGGTCGCGCGGCTCGCAATCTTCCACAGCGGCCAAGGCGCGATCGGTAGCGTTCCACGCCTGCGGCGAGTACGATGTCAACATCACGGATCTCCTCACCTCGCCTCTCGCTTAGTCTTGTCCTGGTGGACGTCGCGGGGGAGCCACTGCATGTTGCTCGGATGATCCGCGCCGCCTCGGTGGAGGGGCACCATGTGATCCACCTCGCACCGGTGGCAGCCTGGCGGTTTCGGGTTCGCGCGCTTGAACTCGCGAATGGCCTTGTCGTCACGAGCGATCCGTCCGCGCGAATCACGGGGGCAGTCTGTGCACTTCGCGCGGCCGGCGAGAGCAGGTGCCGCCAAGAGAATGAAAAAGAGCAAAGCCGCCGCGATTCGCAAGGGCCTTTGCATCAGGCTGGCCGGCTGAGGG
>CAZEMX010000190.1:0-3574 GCA_964513415.1 uncultured Nitrososphaerota archaeon | reverse complement strand
CCGCCTCGCATTCGACCTGGCCCGCGCCAAGGTGCACCGCCGCGGGGAGGCGTCGGCATCCGAGGCGGTGCTGGAAATCCAGGCCCAGGCCAAGGCGGCCAGGGCGTTCATCAATCGCCGTGCCGGGCAGCGCATTCGGCGCCTGGAAGAGCGGCTTCCGTATGGGGTGGCGTGATGGCAAGGAATACGGGAAGGAAGTGTCCTGGCCTGGCGAATTTGTTGGCTGAGGTTGTGGGGTCGATGTCGAAGGCGCGGCGCTTCACCTGTGCCGATGCGGTGGCGTTCATGACGCAGGTGATCGGGTTCGAGCCGGGCGTGAAGTCGGTGGCGCGGGCGCTGTCGTATTTGTGCCAGCGTGGGGATGTGGTGGTGATGACTACGCGGCACCGCCCCGGCGAGAACTTCGCGGTCAACGTGTACGCCCGAAACGATGGGCCAAAGCCGATGATGAAGCCGACGCCATTGACGCCTGAGTTGCCGGGCGGGGTGAAGGAGAAGACGCTCGGGCCTGGTCATCGCCGCGTGTCATTTGGCATGGACTGGAAACCCTATCGGGAGCCGAAGTCGGATCGTCCGTGGCGGGGGTATCAGTCGTCGTTGGTAAAGGTTTGAGGCGGCGATGGAGGAACACGATTCCAATCAACTCCACGCGGCCGAGCAGAGCGTGCTGGGTTCGCTGCTGTTGGATAACGGGGCGTTTGACGCGGTGGCGACACTTTCCGAGCGGGATTTCTGGACGAAGTCGCACCGGCTGATTTTTCGGGCGACATTGGCCCAGATCCAGGCTGGGAAGCCGGCGGATGTGGTGACGGTGGCGGAGCGTTTGGAGTCTGAGGGCACGCTGGACGAGGCGGATGGATTGGCTTATCTGGCTGCCCTGGCGCAGAACACGCCATCGTCGGCGAACATCCGCCGATATGCGGAGATCGTCCGTGATAATGCTTTGCTGCGCCGGCTGGCGAGTTTTGGCCGTGAAACGGTGGACGCGGCCACGCATTTGCGTGCCGGTCGCAGTGCCCGGGAGCTGCTGGATCAGGCCCAGGGTAAGATCATGGTGTTGTCGGAAGGGGCCTTGCGCCAGGAGGCGGAGTTCACCCACGTGGGCGCCCTGGTGGACCCGACGCTGTTGCACATCGATGAGCTTTCCCAGCGTAAGAACGCGGGGGATGTGACCGGACTGGCGACGGGGTTCGAGGATCTGGACAAGATGACAACCGGGTTGCAGCCCGGAGACCTGGTGATCCTGGCGGCCCGGCCTTCGATGGGCAAGACCGCGATGGCCCTTTGCTGCGCGGAAAACGCGGCGGCGGCGGGGCGCAAGGTGGGCTTTTTTTCCCTGGAGATGACCAATGGGCAACTGATGTATCGGCTGCTGTCCGGGGTGGCCCGGCT
Source organism: uncultured Nitrososphaerota archaeon (assembly GCA_964513415.1). GTDB lineage: Archaea > Thermoproteota > Methanomethylicia > Methanomethylicales > Methanomethylicaceae > Methanomethylicus. The sequence continues at coordinate 2,182 of CAZEMX010000190.1, read as the reverse complement.
GAACCAGCATCGGGTGAAGATCGGCCGGCTGAACGGGGATGAGTTGGAGAAGCTGGTCTCCGGGGCGTCTAAGGTGCGCAGTCTGCCAATATGGCTCAACGAGCATGGCGACATGACGGTGAATGAGCTGAAGGCCCAGGCCCGCCGTTTGCACCGGGAAGTGGGCGGCCTGGATTTGCTGGTGGTGGATTACCTCCAGTTGATGCGCGGCGGCGGAGAGTCGGACAACCGGGCCCAGGAGGTGGCGGAGATTTCCCGCTCGCTGAAGGGACTGGCGAAGGAACTGCATGTTCCGTTGATCGCGCTTTCCCAGTTGAACCGATCCCTGGAAAGCCGTCCTAACAAGCGGCCGATTATGTCGGATCTGCGGGAGAGCGGCGGCATTGAGCAGGATGCGGACCTGATCCTCTTTATCTATCGGGATGAGGTCTACAACGAGGACAGCCTGGACAAGGGCATTGCCGAAATCATCATCGGCAAACAGCGCAACGGGCCCACCGGGACGGTGTTTTTGACCTTCCTGAACGAGTTTACCCGCTTTGAGAACAAGGGCTATGGCCCGATTCCTTCACGCCAGGCGAGGGAGGAGAAGCGGGCCGCGCGCGCGACTCGTGGCTCGCCGGCCGGCCCCCATTTTCCGCGCGGTTTTTCTGACCCTGAGGATTGATCATGAGTATCGAGTTGATGAGCAAAGCCTGGAAGCTGGATCTGTCCATCGGGGAGAAGCTGCTGTTGCTGAAGTTGGCGGACCATGCGAACGACGAGGGGGTGTGCTGGCCCGGGCAGGGGAGCCTGGCGCGGCTGTGTTCGATGAGCGAGCGGGCGGTGCGTGACAACCTGCGGCGCTTGCAGGCGCACGGGTTTTTGACCATGGAGTACCGGAACATTGGTGTGGACCGGAAGACCTGCGTTTACAGGCTGCATCTGGACGAAAAAATCGCGGAAAAGTTGGGCGGGGGCCAGGCGGAAAACGTGGATTCCCGACCGGCAGAATCTGCCGGTGGAGCGGATTCCCGACCGGCAGATTGCGACATTCCCGACCGGCAGAATCTGCCGGTCGTATATAAAGCTGAACCGTCAGGTGAAGCAATCATCAGAACTACTGGCGGAGGTGGACCTCCGCTAGAAGCCGACAGCCCGGCTCAGGATGAAACGGGGATCGTCTGGGATGGCCAGCAGAAGATTTTCAGGAACATCGCCAAGGAGGTTTTCGAGCGATGGGATGAGGCCTTCCGAGGGTTGGACGTGGACACGGAACTGGCCAAGGCGGAACTTTGGTACGACGCCAATCCGAAGCGGAGGAAGCGAAATGTGCTGCGCTTCCTGACGAACTGGCTGGCACGGGCTCACCAGGAGGCGAAGGCCCGCGGCGTGCTGGGGAATGGGCAGAGGAGGGCGGCATGATCGACTACATCAATCATCGGCTTGTTCTGTGGGCGGAGTGGGCGACGCGGCGGGATGACGGGGGACTTGGATATCCGCGCCAGGCGCACTACACGAAGGCGGTGTTGACGCATTCGCGGGGCTGCATCGAGGAGATCGACGAGGCGGCGATGGAGATGGAGCGGGCCGTCCAGGCGCTTGGCCATGCGTTGCCGATGTTGCGTCAGGCGGTGATGGAGTTCTACCGGAAGACGGGGAGCGCGGAGTACAAGGCCCGGGTGCTTGGAGTCCATCGGGATACGCTGTATGCGCGCCTCCATCAGGCCCATGTGTGGGTGATGGAGTGGTTGCAGGATCAGGCTGAGGCGGAGCGGGATCGGGTGGGCCTTGAGAAATATTTTCTTCGGGTGGCTTGACATGCTCCGACAGTTTTCCTATAAAGCTACCAAACTGGAATTGGTGCGTCCGAAGCCCGGCAGCGATGTCGGGCTTTTTGTTTGGGGTGGCGAAGACATACGACAAGACCCGAGGCTCTTCTGCGAAACGCGGCTACAACAGCCGGTGGGAGAGGGCCCGGGCGACATTTCTTCGCCAGCATCCGCTGTGCGCGATGCATCTGAAACTGGGCAGGTACGTTCAGGCCACGGTGGTGGACCACATCACTCCACATCGTGGGGACCAGGCCCTGTTTTGGGATCGCTCGAACTGGCAGTCACTGTGCACCACCTGCCACTCCAGCCACAAGCAACGCCAGGAACGCGGCGGACACCACGAACACGACGATCTTGGCGTTCGGAAC
>CAZEMX010000189.1:0-3595 GCA_964513415.1 uncultured Nitrososphaerota archaeon | reverse complement strand
GAGGCGCCGCCGCCCGTTCGTGGTACGAAGGAGTTCATCGACGCGCAGGTGGAGCAGATGATGCTCAACCGGCACAAGACGTCGTTCGACAAGCTCGACGAGGAGGGCATCTATGGATTTGGCGCCGAAGACTACTGAGGACCTCGAGAAGCTCGTCGAGCACCTGCGCCGCATCGGCGTGCAGCACTACTCTGCGCACGGCGTGTCGCTGGTGTTGTGCGACCCTGCGCCTGCGCTCGAGAAGACCCCCGAGGAGACGCCGGCTCGAAGCAAGGTTTTCGGCATGACCGAGGCCGAGCAGATTGACACGTTCACGTATGTCGTCGAGCCTGTCGCGAAGGAGACGGCCCGATGAGTTACAAAGACTTCAAGACCGAGACCGAGCGCGAGGAGGGGGCCGCCCACGAAGGCGGCGAGCTCGTGCGCCTCGGCCGCATGCTGCTGGACCAGTCCACGCCGCGGCGGCGGAAGAACCTCATCCACGCGCGCCTGTACAGCAACGTGGACATCATCGGGTTCGGCTCGCGGGACTTCGCGCGCGTCATCGGTGGCACGAACTCCCTGTCGAACACGCGCATCGGCTACAACGTCATCGGCAGCGTCATTGAGGCGCTCTCCTCGAAGATCGGCAAGATGCGCCCGCGCCCGACGTTCATCACGGACGGCGGTACGTGGAAGCAGCAGCAGCGCGCGCGCCGGCTCACGAGCTTCGTGCAGGGCTGGTTCCACGAGTCGCGCATCTACGTCGAAGCCATCATGGCCCGGCTCGACGCCTACGTGTTCGGCACGGGCGCGCTGTACCTCTACTACGACAAGCGCAAGAAGAAGGTCTGCATCGAGCGGCAGTTCATCGACGAGCTCTACGTCGACGACACAGACGGCAAGTACGGCAAGCCCCGGCAGTTGTTTCGCCGGAAGATCGTCGACCGCAGTGTGCTCTACGCAAAGTTCAAAGACTCGAAGGACTTCGACAAACTCGAGCCCATCATCAAGGCTGCCACGAAGCCGCCCGACGAGACGATCTCCAGCACGAGCTCGACCGACCTCGCCGACCCCGTGGAGGTCTGGGAGAAGTGGGAATTGGGCGACGAAGCCTGTCACGAGATGGCGGTCTCGAGCGGGATGCTGCTCGAGGAAGAGTGGCCGCTCGACTGCTTCCCGTTCGTCATTCGCCGTTACCGCCCAGAGATTCTCGGCTTCTGGGGCAAAGGCATCGCAGAGATTCTGACGCCCATTCAGGTCGAGATGAACCGAACGCTGCGCTCGGTGAGTGAGCAGCTTCGACGCAAGGGGCGCGGGCGCGTATACGCGCCGGTGAACAGCATCGACATCAACCAGATGAACAACGCCTACGGCTCGGTGGTGTTCTTCAAGGGCGGCGTGCCGCCGACGCCCGACAACGCGCCCGCGGTGAGCCCCGACGAGGTGGCGCACTACAAGGAGCTCAAGGCCGAGGCCTACGAAGAGGTCGGGCTCTCGCAGCTCTCTGCCACCTCGCAGAAGCCGAGCGGCCTCGATGCCGCAGTCGCGATGCGCGAGTACAACGACATCGAGACCGAGCGCTTCGCCCTCGACGCGCAGGCCGACGAGCGCATGTACATGGAGTGCGCCGAACTGGCGCTCGACCTCATTCGCGAGTTCGCGCCGGACTACACGGTCGCGCTCCCGAAGAAGCGCTACTCGCAGAAGGTCACCTGGGGCGACATCAACCTTAAGAAGGGCGAGTACATCGGCCAGATGTTCCCCGTGTCGTCGCTCCCCGGCACGCCGGCCTCGCGCCGGCAGGCCGTCGAAGAGCTGCGCATGGGCGGCTACATCGACATGGCGACGGCGAAGAAGCTGCTCGACTACCCCGACCTCGAGGCCGAGCTCACGCTCGCGAACGCGGCCATCGAAGACGTCGACGCCTGCATCTCGAACATCCTCGACGAAGACACGCCGAAGCGCGAGCCGGTCGACGAGTTCATGAACAAGCCGCTCCTGCTTGAGCGCGCGACCGCGGCGTATCTGTTCGCGCGCCGCCACGGTGCCGACGAAGAGCGCCTCGACATGATGCGGCAGCTCATCACCGAGGCGTCGGCGAAGCTCCAGGCGCTCGCTGCCGCTGCCGCTCCACCTCCCGCCGCGGCTGGCGCAGCCCCAGCTCTGGCCCCGCAAGGGGCTGGACCGTCCCCTACGCCCGCTCCGGCCCTTCCTCCACCCGTCGCACCCTGAGTGACTGATGCCCACGCCCGAGACCCCGAAGCCTGCCCCCGTGCCCGTCGTCAACTACCGCGAGAAGGCTCGCGAAGCCTACGCCGCGAACGCGCCGAAGGTCGAAGTGCAGTCGGAAGAGAAGAAGGGCGAGCCACCGCCCGCCGAGGTAAAGGCCGAGGTCAAAACCGAGGCAAAACCGGAGCAAAAGGTCGAGGAGAAGAAGGCGCCGCCCCCGAGCGACACCATCGCGAAGAGCTTCGAGAAGCTCGCCGTCGAGCGCGAGGCGCTTCGGAAGGAGCGCGCCGAGTTCGAGGCCGCGGCCAAGGAGGTCGAGGCGATCCGCGCGGCAAAGGCGGCGAAGGACCCGCGGGCGCTGCTTGCGCTCGCCGGCCTGACGCACGAGGACTACGTGCGCTCGTACACCGGCAAGGAGCTGCCGCCCGAAGAGGGCGAGGAGCCGAAGGCCGAGAAGAAGGCCGAGCCGCAGACGAACGCCGAGCTGCTCGAGCTCAAGAAGCAGTTCGACGCGCTCCAGGCCGAGCTCCAGCGCGAGAAGCTCGAGAAGTCGGAGCGGCAGGTGGTCGACGCCTTCGTGCCGCACCTGAAGTCGCTCGAGGCCGAGTTCCCGCTGTCGGCGCGGCTCGGCGAAGAGAGCGTTCGCGACGCGCTGAAGGTGATGCAGCAGCACTTCACGCGCACGGGGAAGCACATCTCGGACGACCCCATCGAGAACTTCCGCGCGGCGATCGCCGTGGTCGAAGAGGGGCATCAGGCGACCGTCAGGAAGTACGGGCTCTTGACATCGGAAAAGGCGCCTGCCAAGGTTCAGGGGCAGAGCGAGGCCCCAGGTTCGCCTCGGAGTGAGAGTGTGGCACTGACGAATGGCGACGGCACCGCGCCCTTGGCGCCGAAGTCGCCGCCGATCAAGCCGGAAGACTACCGGGCACGAGCTCGGGAAGCCTACCGGAAACACACTCCAACGCCGTGAACCTGCGGGTTCACTGGCACACTCAGGTGAACCCACATGCCCGTTTCCATTACCTCCCTCCAGTACGCCCTCAAGGACCTCTGGCCCCAGAGCCGCATCAAGAACGAGGTCTACAAGGACCATGCGTTCCTCGCGATGCTCGACAAGGACGAGGGCTTCGTCGGCAACTCCCTGTACCTGGCGCTTCGCACGGGCGACACGCAGGGCGGCTCGGCGAACTTCGGTATCGCCCAGGCCATCGCACAGGGCACCGCAGGATTCGCCCCGACGACCTCTGGCTCGAACAGCGGCGTGCGCTTCCAGCTCACCCGCGTCTCGGACTACCAGCTCTTCAGCGTCACGACCGAATCAATCAAGGCGGCCCGCGATGAGGGCTCGCTGATCGACGGTCTCGATGTCGAGATGATGTCG
>CAZEMX010000188.1:0-3632 GCA_964513415.1 uncultured Nitrososphaerota archaeon | reverse complement strand
GGCTTGATGCAGGAGAGGTAACCTATGGATGAGACGGAAGTAGCAGAGCGCCTAGTGAGGTTGGAGATGAAAACGGAAGCGGTAGAGAGATACGAAGTACGCGCAGAGACAGAAGCCAAAGCTCTTGAAGCAAAGATCGACGCCCTAGTGGACAAGATAACACGCTACGAGAGTAAGCTTGGTGGTGTCTTTGTTGTGGCTACTGCTGTCATCGCGTTCTTCAAGATGCTAGGAGACGCCGGATGGGAATGGTTAAAGCAGTTGTTTCACTAATCGTCGCCGCACTCCAGGGGGTAACTCATGGGCGCTATCGTTGTACTTGTTCACGGATTCAACGTAGATGACCCAGAGCGTACAGTAGGCGGTATTGCTACAGACCTTAGGCACCGGGGCCACGAAGTCCACAAGTTCTGTTACGGTAACGCAGGGTTCCTAGACGTGCGGGTAGCTAACCCTAACATAGCCCACGCCCTCCTCTCTCAGATTCGTTCTATTCAACGGTTGGCTCCGGGACGGGACATCATTCCCATTGGCCACTCTAACGGGTGTGCAATCATCCACAAAGCAGCGGAGTTGCAGCAAGAGTTTCTGTTCAATCGGTGTATCTACATCTCCCCCGCTATTGACCGTAAGGCAGAGCTACCTGACCTTATATCCCGCTGTGACGTGATGCACAACGAGGGAGACAACACGGTGTGGTGGAGCAAGTGGTTGCCGTTTCACCCGTGGGGAGACATGGGTCAGAAAGGTTACCGAGGCATCGACGTGAGGTACAACAACCACGATTGCTCCGATGTCATCAGTGGACACAGTGACTGGTTCAAACCAGACAAACGTGGGTTTACGGTTGGAAAGGTAGACGAACTACTCGTCCTCAATTAGGATGTAAGAGTCCCAACCGCCCCGCCGTGTTCTCCAATCGCGCACTAGCTCAGACGTGTTGATCTCGTACTCTGGACTAAATAGGTCGTTATCCCTGTACTTCCACCAAAGCAATCCCGCAGAGTGGGCAGAGCGTAGCTCTTCTTCCGTCTTAATCACCTTGAAACCCACAAGCCCCTCCTACGTCACGTTTTACGCGGGCATCCCACTCTGCATTTGTCCCGTCTACTAGATCAGCAATATCCCGAAGCATCCATGTAGACCAGTAGCCGCCTCGCTCAAGGTCAGGAAAGAACTCGTAGTACCCAGATTCCATCATGACGAGTTCCCCGATTCGCACTTCTTTGAACCCGCCAAAAGCGTACACAATGTTGTCTCGACCAACTACGTACACGGCTACTCCTCTTCTCTCCAGATAAAGAATCTCCACACAGACGGGGATATACCCATAGGTGTCCAAGTAACACCCTTCATATCATTACCGTTACCGTCCTCGTACCACAGCAGCCCGGACTTTTGTAGCTTACGTGCTTCTTCCAGATTGTTAATGTAGTACTTATGGCTCATCCGCGTACTTTGTACTCCGTAATCCCTCCCCCGAGCTTGGTGAACGGATCAAACTCCGCAGCAGCGCGCACAGCCCCCTCTGCGTTACCCCCACCAAGCATGAACCCCATAGCAATCTGGTAACCCGTACCGATAGCTACAGGGGCCTCTGTTTCAATACTGTCCATCTCGTTGTCGTACAACCACACACGCCCGGTGTGTCTATCAACTACCAGTACCTCGGCATCGTCTCCTAGGTCCGGGGTCTTTACCCCGCCCGTAAAGTACTCAACAACGCGTGAGTAGTACACAGCAGGCCCGGTGTATCCGACGATCTTTCCGTCTACCTCGAACAGCTTATCCCCGTAGCAAGTAGTCCAATAACGATCAGCTACTACGTTCGTCCCGTCGTAGGCAATGGTTGTCACCTGTTACCGCTCCCGTTCAAAGTCAAGCTCGTCCCACCCGTCCTCGCCCATGTCGTCTTCGTCTGTACCGTTAAGCCAGTACAAAGCTCGGTTAATCAGACTCTCCGCACTGTTGTAGTTCTCAATCGCAATCTTGTCAAGCGCATCTTCCAGCAGTCCGATGATAGCGTTACGTTCAGTTGGGGTCATCATTTGGTTTACTGTCCTACCTTGATGTGGTTAAGTCCCAAGACCTTGTACGTGTACTCCCGTACCTGTAGAAAGTCTGCATAAGTTTGTAGCGTATCTGACAGCCACCGTCTTGCGGCAGCCTTACCCTCTGTGCGCACCTTGTCCATGAAGATGTTGTGTAGACGTATCACGAACTTGTGGTGCACGGGTACCTCCTAATCGTCTTCGTCCTCTACTAGCACGTACGCTTCCCATGACATATGGCTTGGGTCATCCCTGTACGCTCTGTCTCTCCACGCCCCCAGTGTAACGTTTATGCCAAAGCCTGTATCTTCTCTGTAGAACTGCGCATCATCGTCGGCTTTCCACCACATAAGACCGGCAGAAAAGGCAGAGCGAATCTCTTCTTCCGTCTCAATCACCTTGAAACCCACAAGCTACTCCTCTTCTACAAGGATACGATACACCCACCCGTGCTTCCTGTCTTGCTCAAACCAAGAGTCAGACAGCCGATTGTCTGGCCCAAGAGCGCACTGGAAAGAAGATAGACGTCCTACGTAAATGTCGCTGTGGCACACCCACGCAATACTCTGTGCATCTCTGACCTCTTGGGCGCTCTTGAGTTCTACCCACTTAGCCATAGCGCTTCACCCGTACTTGCTCCTCAAGTAATCCAACGAAATGAAACCCTCATCAAAGCGCCCGTTAATGGCCTCATAGCACATGACCATACCTCTCCAGTGCTCGTTGCCCTGCGGGCCTAGGTACTCCTCGTGTCCGGGGTAGCAGCTTCCTGCAATGATGGCAGTCATCAGTCGCCCATCCCCTGCCGTGGCAGTAGCAATCTGTCGGCCTTGCTGGTGCCCTGCTATACACGAGACGTGCTTCTTTGTCAACAGGGCTTGGGCACTTGTGATAGGACGGCCCATGACACCAGACACAAAGTAGTGCGAGAAGCATATACCGGCTACCTGTTCTACCTTAAGGAACGGAGATACTTCCCACCCAAAGCTTTCGTACCCGAGATCACCTAGCCCGATGGTACCGTCCAACTTGGCGTCGTCTTCCACAGCCCGTGTGATCCTGTGCTCGTGATTGCCGAGCAGCATCAACATGTACGGCTGGTACTTGCGCTTCTTGTTCCGGGTGTGGGTATCGTTGTACGTGTACAGCGGATCAAGGAGGATACGCATACCCTCTTTAGCTGCTTCGATGTCGTGCTTGTACCTCCGTCCCTCAAAGCTCTTGCGTCCTTTATCGTAGGACGAAAGTGATGGCATGTCCGCAAAGTCGCCTAGGTGCACAACAGCATCTGGCTGTTTCTCGACAATGTAGTTACCGATGGCTCGAAGGTACGATAGGTCTTGGTCTGGCTTGACTTGTGTATCTGGGATCACAGCAATCTTGATAGGCTTTGTCACAACTTCTTTACCTCCCCGAATCGGCACACCCACCCACGAGGGGGAGTGTACACGTAGAACATGCCTTGCTCATCGTATCCCACTATAGTACCTCCATCTCTGTAGTACCGCAACGTGGTGTCTTTGGTGGCAGCTTTGCCTTCTGTGTCTACGCAAGCTAGCTCCATTGGCTTGAAGGGGTTCG
>CAZEMX010000187.1:0-3681 GCA_964513415.1 uncultured Nitrososphaerota archaeon | reverse complement strand
CCTGGACGCGCAGCCAGTGCGACTCCTTGACCATCGTCATGCCGCTGGCGCTGTCAATAATGTCGTCGGAGGGCTCAAAGCGGATGGTAAGCACGGGCCCGTAGGATTCGATCTCGTCGCTCGTGCCGTCGCTTAAGGTGAACGTCTTGTTGTTCGCCGAGCTGCCCGTGACGGTGACCTTCATACCCGCCTGCAAGGTGCCCAGCCGCCCGGCGACATCGTGGATGCCGGCCGAGCCAAAGCCCACCTGGTTGGATGACACAATCCCCCAGCCGATGGGCTGCACCTGCGTATCGTCGGGCATGTGCTCGAGCCGGCCGTCGGTGCGCTGGTAGTAGCGCCATGCCAGTGTCGAGTACCAACCCCGGCAGCGCAGCGTAGCCCCTGACTCGCCGCCAGTGCCCACCGATTTGCCGTAGGATGGCATGGCCCGCTCTTTAAGCAGGCGGTCACGGTAGGCAGTCGCCATGGCCGTTGTCGCTTGGCCCAGCGATTCGTAATGCTCACGGATGCCGTATGCGCTCTGGCTGCCGGCGTCGTCTACCCAGGCGGTAGTTAACGCCGACTCTATGGCCCCTTCGACGGAGGAATAGGTCACGGCGACCCGATTGCGCAACTGATCGAGTGTGGCCGTCACGGACCAGCCATCCAACTGGAGGGCGACCTCAAAAACATACCCCCACCAGACAATAGAGCCGGCGGGGTTGTAGATGGCGACCGGGTAACGCAGCCAGTCGCGCAGCGCCTTCAGTCCCGCCCGCGTGCCGGTGACCTGGATCTCGCTCTCGACCGGCCCGCCGTTAGCGGCTGCTTTCCAGCGCAGCGGCTGGAAGTTCAGGTCGGACTGGACGGTGATGATTGCGCCGGTGCGGTTCTCGAACTCTGCGCCAAAGGTGAGGTTAGACATTATCGTACACCGGCCTGTACCATGCCCGGACGGTGATGGCGCGGCCCGCATTCCAGGCTGCGTTTTCATCCGCCATGATGTAGATGCGCTGGTCACGCTCAGGGAAGACCATCAGCGGCGCACCTGACGACCGCAGCGTCGGGTAGCGGCTGGAGCCGGACAGCCAGTAGGTGCCGCCCTCGATACCGTCGTCTTCGATGGAATCAGTGTTAGGGATGGTGTAGGCATTCTGGCGCAGCCGGCGGTAGCTGTCGGTGGGCATCAGCATCACAAAGTCGAGCGTGCCGCCGCCCGATGCCGAGGGCGAGCGCACGGTAATCGCCAGCGCCGCCGCGGCGTTCGCCACGTTGTAGCCACCGGGTGGGAGCGGAAACTCGCCCAGGTCGATGACCCCGCCCACGTTCTGCCGCTCCGGGCCGATACGCCCAAAGTCGAAGACGCCGCCGACGTACGGCCCGACCGACGCCCGCACCGCCGCCGTGGCAGAGATGCTGGTAAAGGCGCCAATCACGCGGAACGTGCGCCCCTGCGTCTGCCCGAGCAGCGTCGCATTGAGCGGAATCAGCCATTGCAGCGCACTGTGCGTGATGCCCGCCGCCCAGCTGGACGTGGCGCCGCCCGTCGCCTCCGAACCCAGCAGCCACACGTCGGCGCTGCCGGGCGTGCTGTAGGCGTTGACGCCGATATAGAAGTTGCGCCATGCCAACCCGCTGCCGCTGCTGTTGGTGATGCGCAGGCGGATGGGCGCGGGCTGCGTACCCTTGACGCGCGCAGAGGCGATGCCGCACCAGTTGGGTGTCCCGCCGTTGTCGTTGATCGAGAGCGACACGCCGCCGGTGCGTTCGGACTGGCTGGAGCTGGACAGGTAAAGCTCCTCCTCCGGCCCCTCCCATCTGGACGCCCGCTCCCAGGTCACGTTAACCCTGACTGTGCTCGTGGCGTTGTAGAGGCTGCGCTCTGCTGGCACCTGCGAGTAGTTGGCGTCGCCGCCGAACAACTCCGCGCGGAAGATATCGCCGCTGTCGACGGGCCGGAACTCGACAAACGTGCGGGCGGTCAGCGTCTTGTCCCGGTTGGCCGCCGCACGCAGCATCTGCTGAATGTCCTGGACGGCGGTGCGAATGGCGCTGTCCGTGCCCTCCAGGATGACCGGCACCGTCTCAGCAACGCGGACGGCGCTCGCCTGGCTGGTGGGAAAATAGGTGGCCCCGAGATAGACCCCGGAACCGCTCAGTGTCAGTGTCGTGGTGCCGTCGGTGATTCGTAGCAGCATTACGCCCCTGCCATAACCAGCTGATCACGCAGCATGTCAACCACCCGCCGCCCGTCCGCCTCGCTGCGCACGGTCACGCCGCCCAGGTTGATATTGACCGTCTTGCCCTCGCTGGCTGGCAAATTGTTCGTCTGGCCATTGGTGTAGATGCGTGCGCCGGCCGGCAGTACAATTTGCTCGTAGCCGCGTTCGTTAATCTGCGCCGCACCGCCACGGAAGTACGATGACCCTATCGCCTGCGGCGTGCTGGGGTCGCCGTCCGCACCGCCACCGCTGGCAGCGTTGCCGATGCCGCCGATGGCATCCATTACCGCCTGCCCGGCAGACGCAAGGCCGGCGAAGGGGTTCGGCAAATCCAGGCCCGCCAGGAAGTCTTTGAACTCGCCGATCTTGGTGGTGATGGTGCCCACCAGGTCGATGACTGGCTGGATGTAGCCTTGGACCTTCGTCCAGATGTCCTCAAACGTCTTGCGAATAGCCTCCAGGTGAGGCGTGATGTCAATGCCCATGTCTTTGAGCGTGTTGACAATAGCGTCGTAGAGTATTTGCCCCACCGCACCGAGGAACGTTCCGAGCCGGCTAAACAGGCCGCGGAAAAAGGTGTTGAATTCGTTGATGACGGTCTTGGCTGATTCCCACACTGCGTTCCAGTCACCGTTAATTGCCGCCTGGACAGCTGCGATTACTTCCGTCAGCACGGTGGAGATCAGGCGCAGCGTCGCCGTCACTTGATCAATGATCGGCCCCACTAGCCCTGGCAGGTTGTTGAGCACCGCAGTTAGCGTATTGATGCCGAAGCTGACAGCGATGGCGAGCCCAACGCTAATCAGCGCTACAAATGGCGCGAGGGATTGCAGAAGTCCCATGAAGGCCCCGCCGAGCTCCTGCAGCTTGGGCATAAGCGGCGCAAGCTTCTCGGGCAGCGCAGTGAAGGCGGTTTGCAGCCGCTCCACAGCCGGTGCGAAGAAAGCCGCCACGATCGCGCCGATGGCTGTGACCTGTACCAGGAAGCCACTCAGGGTGCCCTGCACCTGGCCGGCGCCAGTCTGGATGGAGGTGAAAGCTGCCTTCAAATTATCGAATGCGCCTTTGATGGCATCGACTGCCGTGGTCGCCACGGTTTGCAATGCCGGCCACGCTCCGTCCCAGGCAGTCTTGAGCGCAGTAAGCGCCGCCGGCAGAGTAGCGTCGAGCCACGCTTTGACCGTAGTCCAGGCGGCGCTGAGGGGCGTCCATACTGCGTCCCACGCAGCTTGCATGGCAGGCCACGCCGCTCCCCACGTGCTGCGCAGCCAGCCAAGTGCCGCGGGTAGCGCGACCTGCAACCACGCCCATGCTGCCATCAGTGCCGGCTGGATGGCTTCCCATGCCGCGCTTGTCGCTTGCTGAATGGCTGGCCACACTGCCGTCCAGGTGGATTGCAGCCAACCGAGTGCCGCCGGCAGCGCCACTTGCAGCCATGCCCAGGCAGCAGCCAACCCCCCACTCACTGTGCCCCATG
>CAZEMX010000186.1:0-3697 GCA_964513415.1 uncultured Nitrososphaerota archaeon | reverse complement strand
AATAAATTAAAAAATATAATACAGAATACAATATACAGAATACAGCTTTCCTTGACAAAGGAAAATATGTTATAATAAATAAACTAAGTTTTATTCTAGATACTTGACTTTTTCTGATTTTTGTGCTATCCTTATAACAGGTCGAAAAAATTAAAAATAGAAACTTAATATGGACCACAAAAATAAAAAGATTATTTTCGTTGTTATGGGCATTACTATTGCTTTAGCATTATTATTTAGTTTTCATCCCATCCAAAAATCACTGATTGCGAGATTGAGAGGAAGGGGTTATATCATTCCTCCTCCGCCTTATCCTTTACAGTTTGCTTCTGATTCTCGCTCAGGTGACTTTTTGGCTAGATTTATCGGAAAAGAATATAGAATACCCCCTATCCCAGCTCCTCCCCTTCGTTATTGTTAGAAGAACTATTAGAAGAAAACTTGTTCTATTACTCCCTTTATTATAAATAAAGGGAGTATTTTTTTAAAAATAGCTAGGCATATTATTATCATAAGGGAGTACTTGACTTTTTTTATTTTTTTTGCTATAATACAAATCGAAAGGAGGTGTACCTTGAAAAAATTTTTAATTTTGTTTCTAGTAGTAGCATTGTTAACGGTTCCTTCCACTTTTTCTAATTCTTCTGTTAGGGCAACAAGTGTCGTTTCTTCTTCTTTTGTCGAAGAAGAAGTACATCTAGTATTGGGTGGAGATATTAATACTACCAGGACCGTCACATATAGCGGTGATGAGGTTGAAATTTGCTATAAAAATGCGAAGGTTGTGAAACTTTCCAGAGAGAAAAATACTAGTAACTTTCAGCTAGAAATAGTTGAGGAAGTTACGGTATTATGGACAGGAAAAATAGGTTTTTTCCACCTTAAGGTTTTAGGAAAAGAACACACTTATCAAGAGAAAGGTTGGTTCTGTTTGGACAGAAACAGTATAACAATCACTAAAGACACTCCTGTACCCATCTATCTGACCGGCTGCTTTCCAAATTTTTACACCTTTTGTGATAGAGGTGGAAAATGGTCTCACGTATGGTTCTGGGAAGTGGAGGAATAGGAAGTAAGGGCGAGAAAAATTCTCGCCCTTTTTTGTTTTCAAAGAAGAACAATTGAGTTTCTTTAATTTTATGATATAATAAACTGTAATTAATTATATTCTTTTCTTGGCAAAGAAAAATATGCTATAATAAATTAAAGCTAATTATTAATTAACTTAAATACAATGAAAAACGAAAAAACTAAAAATATTATCTTTTTTGGGGCTTTTTGCGTCTTAATGATTATTCTTATTGTTGTTGCCATCGGTTATAAGGAACAATCTAAGCAGAAAAAATCATCATTATCTGAATTAGAAGAAATAGTTAATACTGTTGGAAAAGAAAACTTAGTGAATTATTCAGGGCTTTTACCAAAAGAAAATTATAGTTTTTCTAAAGGATTAGGTACAGAATCCTATTATCAAGTGAAAGAAATGAAGACTTCGTCTGGAAACAAGTTTTTTGTTCCCATTTCGTTTCGAGATGAAGACATTATAGTTGATTTGAACGACCACAGAAACGAATTAGAGAGCTTTATGGGTGTCAATGTCGGCACCTGGTTAGTAAAAACAATCTCTTTGTTTCCGATAAAGGTTGATCTGCCCCTTATTATTAATATTGATTTTTCTAAATGGCTAGAAGAATTGGACAATATAAATGACGGAACTCACTTATCGCAAAAGAAAGTTGCTGAACAAATTCCTGTTGAGTATGCTGTCTGCTGGGAAATCTATCCTTTACCAGTTGAGTTTTCTGACATTACGACTTCTAAGATTAAATTTTATGATCAAGGATTAATTTGTTCTAATAAACTTCAAAGGGACCGATCAGAAGTTTTAAGTTTTGGAATATTGTGGAATCAAGATTCTTATAATAAATTAATGATGATTAAAAATTATTATTTACCTGTGGAGTTATTATCTCAAGTCAACAATAAAAAAGATTTTAATTTTTTGTTAGAGCAGAATAAAATTATACCAATTTCTGGTTCTGTTATGGGGGTTTTTTATTAAATTATCATATTAATGACTATATACTTATATAAAATAAATTAAAAATATGTCTAAAAAAATAATTTCTTTTTCTGCTTTTATTTTTATCTTTTTCTTATTTTTTACTTCTATTTATTTTTATTTTGGAGAAGCAGTTGTTTTAGCAGTTGAGGACGATGACAGAACTTTATGCGCCCATGCAGAATGCTTTGAAACCACTTGTGCATTAACAAGAGGGTTAGCAAAAGATGAATGCTTTTCTAATAAAGATTGTGGGGGAGAGGGTGGGGGATTTAAATTTGAAGGACCTCAGCCACGTGAGTACTATGAGACGGGGTGGTATCCCCCGATTAAGATTACATATAATGATACGATACGGGGGACTCGCAACTTGAGTTTAAGGAGAAATATAGATTTTTCTGATGTTGGTTCAGAAGAGGGACTTTTTTTAAATTTATTAGTTAGAAAAGTATTAGCCGCCATTCCGTTCCCTATAGAAATTCCATTACCAAGTACAGAACTAGTGCAAAATTATGAATACACTCCTCATTATGAATGCCAAAATGAGAAATGCGTTCTTGTAAATTCTTGCGGTATTGATCAATGCAGTAGTGATACAGAGTGTCGTATCCCACGGAAAAAAGTTTGTTCTAATTTACGCTGTATTACAACAGAAGGCACTGGCGATAACGAATGCGAGGTTGATTCTAATTGTGGAGTGAAGTATAGTTGTAATCGAGATTCATATATTTGTTATGAAGATATAAGTGGTTCTTATGTTAAGATTGAGGAGTGCGAGGCAGATTGTGGTCCCTTCTTTGTTTCTTTGGAAGCCTTTCCTACTCAAATTCTAAAGGGAGAAAAAACTAAATTAACTTACAGCTCTTCAAATGGTTCAACCACTAATGATTGTATTGCGACTTCAACTGATAATGTTTGGGAAAAAGAAGTTACCCCCGATAATGAAGGTAACACCTCTGGTTCAGATGAAGTGATTTTAAATGAAGAAAAAACTTATAATTTCTCTTATACTTGTTATGATAAAAATAACAAATCCAACACCGCTACTGCTCAAGTTGTAGTCGGTAAATGCCCTGAAGGAGAAGAGTCTCCTCACCAAGAATGTCAAGATGGAAGATGTACTCCTGTTTATTCTTGTGGCACAGATACTTGTAAAGAAAACATAGATTGTGAAACTTCTCCCACCCCTTCTGTTTGTAGTGTGACTTTAGAGGCTGATCCAAAAACTATTTTCTTAGGTAAAACTTTAGATTTAAAATGGTCTCCTAAAGGCGCTGAAAAATGTTGGGCTGATACTTTTCTTCTAAAAGATAATCGAAAAATTACTCTTGAAGATAAAAGCCAAGGAGGAGGCTGGTATGGATTATTACTTAGCCCAGCAAATGAACAATTATATAAGAATACCGATATTAATTTCGACTCAAAGCCATCTCTTAATTCTCCTCATACTTCTACTCTGAAACCCACTGCCAGAGGCAATTATGTCTACACTATTAGTTGTGATTGTACTGCTGAAGAAGAAGCAGAAGTCGAAACAGAAATAACCACCGAAGAAGAAGTTGAAGTCAAAGTTATTCCGGTTCCTTACTGGCGAGAAATCATTCCAGTTTTGCCTGGATTTTTAAGAGGATTATT
>CAZEMX010000185.1:0-3721 GCA_964513415.1 uncultured Nitrososphaerota archaeon | reverse complement strand
CTTTACCAATTATAGCAATTCCAGCGGGCAAGGACTCGCCAAACTTGATATCGCCGATATAAGTTGCATCGGTAATATCAGTAGCAGGAGCTACAGACAACGACGCGGCGGAGAGTTGCTGTCCTAGATTTTCTGCTGGAAGATTGTTTACATCAACACTGCCGATATTTGCATCAACCGGAATTTTGCCTTCGAGCGTCAACGCAGGCAATTTGTCGTCAATACTACTAAGACTTGCCTCGGTCGCCAGGTCAGCTAAGATAGCATTTCCGGCTTCTTGGAGATTACTAGTAGATATTCCAGGTGGTAACGTAAGTCCGCCCACCGTAACTTGGACATCAGAGGACATCGTAGTACCCATTGCCTGGACGCCTAGGGTACCATTCTGGCCGGCAACGGCTGGCTTAACTTGAACCTGCAGGTAAGGCCAGTACGTAGTCATCCTCTTCTCAACAACTGCGGACGTCGGAACGGTAAACTCTGCCTCGACTGACTGAGGAAAGGTTATGCCATCGAGAGACCCCATGATCTTGACCTTGAGGTCGTTGGTCGTCGCAGAGAACAGCATTACTTTCGTTCCGGTCAAATGCCATGTGTCCCAGTAGTCGCGCGTCTTTTCGGAACCATCGATTTTAAATGGCACTGGCACATAGTCATCACCAGTGGTGGTAAAATCATTCACATCTGGCTTATGAATTTGGATATATTGTCTAGTCTTCAATTAAACCACCTTGATTTCTCCAGGCTCTATCCGCTCATCTGAATCAATCGCAATATGTTGACCGAACCCCGTGATAGTATCGCCTTTGCAAGTTATCCGGAAACTCGATACATCGTCAATGCCTGAGAATGCCCGACCAGTTTCATAATCCACATAAATATATTTTACCAGGTCGGCATATTCTAATTGGTCTCCGATCTTGTAAGCAGACAGCGCAGCTATCAACGAATTCGCCACATTTTCTAGTAGATTTGCTTCTGGTGTATCAGTTTGCACGAGCGTTAAATCGATGTCCACTGTCTGTAGCTCCGGCCCGACCCATAGGTACGGATAAGTGCCCTTCCCCATAAAAATATCAAAACTCAGATCGCCGGCATATTCTGATGAGACAATTTCGGTAGCAAGTGATGTAGGATCGGCCAGGGTAGCTATAGCTGCATGACCCGGTGGGCTGCCTGATGGTAGTGTGATCGTGCCGGGCTTCGATTCTCCATTTTTGTCTACGTAAACAAATGGGATGGTAACTGCTTCAGTCAAGAACTGCAGTGTCCTGACCCAGACCGGCGCACCATCGCAATCGCCTATATGGAAGGTATGCCCCCCTGGCCGTAAAGTCGCACCCAGGACCCCCGGAGCAGTGCATCCCGCCGCTAGATTGTCTTCAATCATGTATTTGATGGCATTCTCTTGTGCGCTACCATCCACAATTATGAGCACGTCCCCCTGGCCCAGTGTCTGAACATGTGCCTCTCGGACGCCCTCCACCCCGGCCAGATGCTCCTCAATGAGCGGCACAGTAGCTTTACCGGGCAGCCAGATAGTGTAGAGTGCTCTTGCTCGCAACTCAGCATCGCTCTCTTGGTCTGTGCCACCAGTGAAGGGCGAATCGTTTGTTACAGAAGTTATGCCCACTATTGGCGTCCTGATCACAGAGATAGTTCCGACGCTAACATTGCTGGCTGTTCCCGCAACCAAGGCCACGGCGCTTGCATAAGCATCGGTTGTACCTGCCGAAAGCAATGCGGCCTCGGCGGTCTGGAACTCAATTAGTTTCCCGTCATCGCCTATTGCGGCACAAATGGTATGTATCGGAATGGTGATATCGCTCGGAGCTGGAGTATGTCTTGAGAATCGCAGTGCTCCGGTCGCATTTGTGCCGGATTGCCTGCCTCCAGGGAGCATGGGAAGCACGATTGCTGATAGAGCATCACCTTCAGCAGTTAGTACATTGCTATCCTTGACCTTCTGTTTGAGAAGCTGGATGTAAATCCAAAACTCGGATGCTATGGCCTCTGCTAGAATGCTATTAAACGTCGCCACAGAGGTATCCTGCAGAAGCGGGTCCCTGGAGGTTATATATGACAGCCAGTCTTCGTATAACTCCTGGGGAGTCATATCCATAAAATTCGTGAAATCAGTCACCATTTTATTTCATCCTCAGGTCTTCCAGCGCTCGTTTTAGCGCCGTATTTAGTTCGTTCAGGATAGCTGCATTCCCTAGAAACTCTACCGGATAGGCTCCGACGTTGACCTGGATATTAATTGAATTGCGCTCTGGCACCGTGATCACCAGGTTGGACACGGAATATTCAGGAAACAGTTCTTCAAGCTCGGATTGGATCTGGCCTTTCAACTCCTTTAAGGTGCTAACCGACAGAGGCCGATTTATGTATGATCGAATGCAGCAGCCAAAGTTGGGATGAATTGGTCTCTCGCCCTTTTTCACGGCCAGCCAGATCATTATACGCTGCAGGATACATTCGTGCTCTTTCGTGACTCTGGCGATGTCGCCGTTAGCCGTTCTCACTGGGCTAAACAATCCGTGACATCTACAAACCCCATCTTCACCAATTTGTGCATTAATTTTAATATCTCCGAATGGCATGTTTAACCTCTTTATGCACAGGAGCATGGACCGTGTGTGCATGATCCAACAATGGTATTGTCTCCATCCACCTTGTTATTATGGGTCTCTTCGACCAACGGAGCATCCAGCGTGATCTTCACAGGGCTATGGAGTACGATTTCACCCGATTTCTTGATTTGAATATATGCGCCAGTATTGAAATCTTTTGCTTCCCATGCAAAATCCACAGACCCATCATCTGGATGGACGCACGCCGTCCGGACGCCACTAGTTTCTTCTGCTATCGATGGGAAGCCTTTGTTTGGATGGGGGTTCCCTGCATGGATGTCAATCGTTCCGACTGGATAGTAATGATTATGTGCTTTTCCTTCCCCGCTATCGCCGCCGCATGTCTCACATGTGTTTTGCCCACTGCCTCCGCAAGTCTGGCAGAGTTCATCATCGATCAGGCCGGTTCCATTGCAAGCCGAGCACGTGCCAGTACATCCAGTCCCCCCACAGGTCTTGCACGACGTTTTGTTCTCTATGTGGATAGTGCCGTCCTGGTCGAATATGGCCACGCTGCCTGAATTGTGGTGAAACTTGAATCGCCAGGGCAGATCGTATTCGGTGTTGCTGATATCAGTGAAGCTCTTAAACCACGTCCGAGCTATGAGATCGTCAAGCCAATTGCAGGGGGCGCATTGGTCACACTGGGCGCGATCATGTCCGTTCTTGCAATCAAATATTACAATGGAGTCCCTAGTTTTGGGCCACCACTTCACGCAGACTGGGTGCTTTGGGTTAGGGAACTCTACATAATTGCCGTCAATCGCTCTGTTCTTTTTGGGTTCCTCCCAAGGACAAAGCTTGAAGACGAACTCCTGCTGCTGGTCATCGGCTTGAGATCGGCAGACTGGCTCCTGCTCGATAGACGCACAGCTACCAAGCACCAAAGCCTCTCTTTTTGCCAGCCAGTAGATGAAAATCATGTCTCCGATGCGTGGATTCCAAGGGCAGCCCTGGAATTTGCCATGCCTCTGCTGGAGGCAATTGAGTTTAACAAATTTTATAATTTTGTTTTTAGATTCACTCGGAGGCCGATTAATGACCATAACGTCGACTACATTAAAGTTTTTGTCCTGGGGGTAGGG
>CAZEMX010000184.1:0-3766 GCA_964513415.1 uncultured Nitrososphaerota archaeon | reverse complement strand
CCCACCGCTGCAATCACGTTCGATCCAACGACCATGGTCAAGCCCGATGTGGACCTCACGAAGTGCATACTCTGCGAGATCTGCGCGGCAGACTGCCCTGTCAATGCCATCAAGATCAGGTGCAATTTGCCTGAGAGGAAGCTGGAGAGGCACTCGATAAAGATCAACCAGAGCCTCTGCGTGGGATGCGGCCTATGCGTCGATGCCTGCAAGATCACTCTAAAGGGCGAGCCGGCCATGTCCTTGAAGGATGGTCTGGCATATGTCAACGAGACAAGGTGCATCGGGTGCGGCGCATGCGCCACCACCTGCCCTGCTGAGTGCATTAGGGTTGTCAAGATCTATGACAAGAAACGAGTGGCCGGACAAGCCAGCGATGTGGTGATACTGCCATGATTACCTTCCTGAGACTGATGTTGACAGGCGCGTACACGAACGCCCTGAGGATACTCGCAAAGGACGACCGCGCCACTAGCATGTCCATAAGGAACAGCATTCTTACCCTGAGCGTACAGCCAACGCCGACCGTGCTCGACGAGATGTGCATAGGCTGCGGCGGCTGCTACAACGTCTGCCCTACGAAGGCAATTGAGATGGTCAAGCTTGAAACCCCTGTAGAGGTGCTGGAGGGCTACCTGAAGGAGCAGGTTCCAAGGATAGACCTGCTGAAGTGCATCTACTGCCTCAACTGCCACGACACCTGCCCGATCTATTCGATATTCGGCGAGGCCGCCCCGATCCACGCAAGGGACGTAGGAATGCCGCGCATGACTCTGCAGGAGGTACTCAAGAAGCCCGTGAAGGCCCCTCCGGAGAAGATAGCCGAGCTGAGCAAGCTGATACCCTCATCAACGATCTCTATCATAACAGGAGGCAAGAAAGAGTGACGCTGAAGTCAACTTCTAGGAAGAAAGCCATACACGTCATGCTCTGCTACACCGGCGGGTGCAATGGTTGCGACATAGAGGTGGTCAATGCGCTCCTGTCACCCCGATACGACCTCGAGCAGTATGGCGTCATGCTGACATGGAATCCGAGGGAAGCAGACGTCCTGATAGTCTCTGGAGTAGTCTCATGGCAGATGCTAGAGCCGCTCAAGAAGATTTACTCGCTCATACCCGAGCCGAAGGCCGTCGTCGCCGTGGGCGCCTGCGCATGTAACGGCAACGTCTACAAGAACCTAGTCGGTGACATTAAGGTAAATGAGGATGTGTATGCCCCGGTCGAAAGCGTGATACCTGTCGACGTGAAGGTGCCGGGTTGCGCCCCTCGCCCGGAGGAGATCATCCAAGGCGCAGTAAAGGGTCTGCCAAAGCTTATGGGGGCTCCATAAAATGATAGAAGCAAACAATGAAAAAGTGATCGAAAAAGAGCTCTCTTTCGGGCCGGTCCATCCGGCACTGATTGAACCTTACCGGATAAGGCTCTTCGTTAACGATGAGATTGTTGAAGACTGTGAGATAAACATAAACATGGCATACCGCGGCATGGAGAAGCTCTTCGACGGGCTCCCTGTCGAGAAGGCTCTGCTGATCGCCGAGCGCGTCTGCGGCATCTGCTCGCACGTGCACGCTTGGAATGCAGTGAGGGTCATAGAATGCGGACTGGGGATCGATGTGCCGCCCAGGGCCGACTACATACGCGTGCTCGTTCAGGAATTCCAGCGCATAACGAGCCACCTGATATTCTTTGGACACGCATTCGAGGTTGTGGGACACGAGACCCTCGCCATGCGCGCACTTCTGCTCAGGGAGCAGTTCATGGACCTCATGCAGTATGTGGGAGGCAACCGTGTCATGCCATCCGTCCCTATCATCGGCGGCATAAGACCAAGGGCGGATCTGACAGACAGCCTGAAGAAGACCATACTGGAGCGTTGTGATGTATTCGAGGCTAAGTATGCCCAGTACGTGCAGAGGATACTCGACGACCCTCTGGTCATCTCGAGGGTAAACGGCATAGGCCTGCTAACGAAAGAGGATGCGATAAAGTACCACGCGACCGGCCCTACCGGGCGCGCATCAGGATGGAGGTACGACCTCAGGACCGAAATGAAGGAATACAAGCCCTTCGACTTCAACGTCATCGTGCTCGATGGATGCGACACCAAGGACAGGGTCGTCGACCGCGCACTTGAGGTGCTTGAGAGCCTGAAGATTATCCGTCAGGTCGTGAAGAATCTGCCTGACGGTCCAGTAGTGAACCGGAATTGGGTCGCGAAGGAGATGCCCTTCACTACCGCCTACCTCGAAACCTACCGCGGAGAGGTCATGCACACATACAGCCTGGATCACCAGGGGCTGGTGCGGAACTATCAGATACGCACGCCGACGATCACCAACCTTGCCGCGATGGAGCATGCCTGCGTGGGCGACCACGTGACCGAGGCAATACTCACGATTGCGAGCTGCGATCCATGCCTGACCTGCTGCACAAGGACGGAGGTCGTGGATTCCGGAAAGCGCCGGACCATGACCGATTATGAGATCGTAAGAAAGTATGGGTGGAGGAAATGACAATGAATGCAACCATCCTCTTCTTGGCCCAGCTGGTCGTCTCTTCCGTCATAGCGCTCTCGATTGCAGCGCTCTACTCGCTCGTGCTTCCAGGAATCGAGAGGAAGGTCCAGGCAAGGATACAGCAGCGCGTTGGCCCTCCGATACTCATGCCCGGCTTCTGGTCAGTGATCAAGTTCATGTACAAGGCGAGGACTGAGCCGGTCGCTCAGATGCCCAAGTTCTACAAATTCCTGATCGGCTTCGGCGTCGGAATTGTCTCCATCCTCTTCCTCTTCAATACGCCTTACTGGTGGTTCGTGCTCGGGTGGGGCAGCATCTTGGGGATTGCCGGAATGCTGAAACTCGAAGAGGTCCTCTATGTCTTCATGGGATCGCAGTCCCAGTCCATCATGTCGACCTCAATGCCCGTCCCGGACACCGTCAGGGGGTCCAAGTGGCCGAATATCCGCAGGGAGTTCAACGAGCAGCACAGCGCCGAGAGGTCCCTCAAGATGATGCTGATTGGGTCCCTCCCGCTCTATCTGGCACTACTCGTCCCGTTCATAGTGGCGAAGAGCGTGAACATCGGCTCTGTTGTCGTGACCCAGAACCCTGCTTACTCACCGTTCAACTCTTGGATGTCCTTCTCACTGCCGACCAGCCCCATACTCTTCACCGTCCCCGGTTTCATTGCCTCAATCGTATACTTCTTGGGATTCGTCGTGATGCTCAACGAGAAGCCCTTCACCATACTCAAGGCAAAGATCGACATGATCGAAGGGGGGGTTCTGGAGTACGCCGCAAACCTCAGGGCCGGATACTACCTGATGCGCAACATGCTCATGTTTGCGCTGTCCAGCATATTCGTTACTCTCTTCCTTGGGATACCCTTCGATCCGTTCATGCCTGCCATGTTCCTGATGAATATGGTCTTGAGCCTTATACTGCCCATCGCCCTCTCTGTTCTCGTCGCGTTCTCGCCGATATTCACATTCAGGCAGATCTATCCGACCGCAATAGGGCTATCTGCCCTTGGAGTGCTTGCAATGATGCTTGCACTCAGCATATGATTGGTGGTTTGACAATATGCCAAGAATTGCAATAAGACCAAAAGCAGTAATTAACTTGGGAGGGTGGATATGCGAACGCAAGCTGACCATCCCATTCCGCGATTATGTTATAGGCAACCCGTTTGATGAGCCGGTGAAGATCTCCTCGCCGATCTATACCATGGAGGACATCAAAGCCATCGAAGACTTGGGGCTCGT
>CAZEMX010000183.1:0-3783 GCA_964513415.1 uncultured Nitrososphaerota archaeon | reverse complement strand
GCACCGAAGGAACGCACATCCAAGCATTCCGCGAACGTACCGAGAAGAACGTGGCGATGCTCAGTGCAGGCCACGTACCGGCCAAGGCTTACTGCCACCGCTGCGAGACACGCCGGACTGCTGCAACGGGGCGCTATACGGCATCCGGGAAGTTTGTCTGCCACGGGTACGGAAAGAAGTGAAGAACGTGTCTGCGCTAAACGGACAAACAAAAACACCGCGATTTAGTGGCCTGCCAGCCTCGCGGTGTGTGCAATCAAGTGAGGTAATTGTAATGGAATGGAAAGATCAATACAAGCATCCTTTGTGGCAGAAGAAACGCCTAGAGGCTCTTGAGTATTATGGATTTGAATGTTCTGACTGCGGAGACTCTGACAGTCAACTTCATGTTCATCATGTGCGCTACAAAAAAGGCGCAAAGATGTGGGATTACAACGTTACAGAACTTTCTGTTCTTTGCGACAAGTGCCATTCAGAAGCGCACCGAAGCAAGGAATTTGTAAATGATTTCTGTTTGTTTAATGGAGCAGGCTCTGAGCGCGTTGTTGCTGAATTGATTTCAGGATACCAATCATATAACGACCATCTTTCAGATCATGTTTTTAGTCACTTGTGCGCAGTTGGATATGGCGCTGGCTATCTATCAAACCTTAGCCACGATGAAATAATTAGTCTTACTCATATTTCTCCTTCTGATCTTCAAAAGTTCATTAAGGAGAATTCTTGATGGCTAGGATTAGAACAATCAAGCCTGAATTTTTCTCAAGTTCAGACATCGTGTCTTTGACGCCCCTTGCACGCCTCTTTTACGTGTCAATGTGGTGTGAAGCAGACAGAGAGGGGCGACTAAATTGGAATACAAAGACGTTCAAGATTCGCTACTTTGCTGCTGACGATTGCGATATTGACTCGATAGCAAACGAGGTAATTGATGCTGGCTTGATAGATATTTATGAAGTTGATGGAAAGCAATACGCAGAGATTCCATGCTTCAAAAATCATCAAGTCATCAACAATAGAGAGTCAGAAAGCACAATCCCGGCACGCGTGAAAGACGCGTCGCCACGCGTGCAAGGGGAAGGAAGGAAGGAAGGAAAGGAAGGGAAGGGAAAGGAAGACGCGAAGAAGCGCGAAACTTTAATCCCTGAAGACTTTTCTATTTCCGAGTCAGTGAAGTTGTGGGCTGAAAAAAACGGGCATGGTCAGCTTGAGGTTCATCTGGCGAACTTCGTTGATGCTTCCAAGGCCAAGGGGTACAAGTACGTCGATTGGGACGCAGCGTTTCGTAAAGCCATTTCCGCCAACTGGGCCAAGGTCACTGTTGCTGCCAAGGTAGAAAACCCTGACGAGCTAATCACTCTACCTAACGGCCAGAAGATCACCCGTAAGCGTCAGCAGTGGCTTTTGGAGATGACGCGATGAGCGCAGAACTTCTCCTTTCGTTGCTCTCCAAGGTCCGCAAGATGGGTCCGGATCGCTGGATGGCCTGTTGCCCAGCCCACAACGACAAGTCGCCTAGCCTTTCCATCCGCGAATGCTCTGATGGCCGCGTCCTGCTTCACTGCTGGACTGGCTGCGGCGCGTCAGAAATTATTGAAGCGGTCGGCCTGACCTTCGACGCACTGTTCCCGGAAAAGCTGACCGACCACACACCACGCGAACGCCAGCCGTTTAGTCATCGTGAAGCAATGGCTGGGCTAGTTCCCGAGGTGATGTTTGTGGCTGCGGCTTCTAGCGACATGCTCAAAGGCCCGTTGAAGAAGCAAGACCATGACCGGCTGATTATTGCTGTGTCGCGGCTTGCTTCGGCTTCGTCCTACGTGGAGGGTCTATGAAGCCTACGGAAATCATAGGTAACTGCTCACTTTTTTTGGGTGACTGCCGAGAAATATTGCCGAGTCTTCCGAAAGTTGATTTGGTGCTGACCGATCCGCCTTATGGTCTTGGTGAGCGCATGAAGGGAGGTACATGGGGGGCACAAGAGCATAACGAAGGATTTCTTAAATGGGACTTGGAAGCACCTCACGAAATCGTTAATGACCTTTTGTCGCTTGATGTTCCATCGATTATTTGGGGAGGTAACTACTTCTCTATGCCACCGTCTAGGTGCTGGCTTTTGTGGAACAAGGTCAATGCTGTTCCAACTATGGCCGATGTTGAAATGGCTTGGACCAATTTTGACAAGCCGGCAAAAAAAATAGATTTACCAGTTGGGCGAGTTGAGTTTGGTCACCCGACACAGAAGCCAATTCGCCTTATTGAGTGGTGCATTGATCTAGCGCCAAAAACTACGTTTACCGTAGCCGACCCATTCATGGGCAGCGGAACAACTGGTGTTGCCTGCGCCAATATGGGAAAAACCTTCTATGGCATCGAGCGCGAACCGAAATACTTTGAAATAGCGTGTCGACGCATCGAAGCAGCCTACGCACAAGGGAGGCTGTTCGCATGAGCGCCTTGGACAAAATCATCGCCATGTACCCGAACCGGATCAAGGACGACATTGACCTGAAACCGTACATGGACGATTCGTATAAGCCTCGCGTCAAGTCTGCTGTTGAGTACCAGGACGAACTATCAAATCGCATCCGTCAAAAAGGTTCGTGGGGCGACAGGATTCAATTCGACTGTGACGAACATTTCCGCTTTCGTCCGCGTGAAATAACGATCTGGACTGGCTACAAGGGACATGGCAAGTCGGCTCTTATGTCGCAGGCGCTTCTAGGGTTCATTCAGCAGGGCCGGAAAGTGTTTGTCTGCTCTCCTGAGTTTCCCCCGGTTGAGTTGCTCTATCGCTTTCTCGTCCAGTTCCTAGCCTCTGACAACCCGAGCGAAGAAGAGGCACGCGGAATGCTCGAGCTAATGGCTGAGTCGCTATGGCTGTACGACATTCAATCAAGCTTGAAACCGCATGATGTTCCTGCCCTGTGTCGCTGGGTAATGGAAAACATCAAGCCTAACCACATCGTAGTCGACTCGCTGATGAAGTGCGGACTTGCTCCAGACGATTACAACGGGCAAAAGAAGTTGGTCGACGCAATTCAAACGGTGGCCCATCAAAACGACGTTCATATCCATCTGGTTGCCCATGCCAGAAAGGGAGGAAGCGACGACAAGCCGGCCAAGTTGCACGACATCAAGGGCGCGTCTGAAATTGCCGATCTGGCTGAAAACGTCGTTTCTGTGTGGCGCAATAAGCCAAAGGAACAGGCTATTTCGATGGGCGCACAAGACCAAGGCGAATCACCGGATGCCCTTTTCATTGTCGAGGCGCAGCGCAATTGCGGCGGGTGGGTTGGTACGACTCAACTGTTCTACGAGCGGTCAGCAATGATCTATTTCGAGCCTGGTCGGTCGTTTAAATCCTATGTGTCTATCCCTAACGAGGTGTCGCTATGAACATCACTCGCGGACCAATGCTGGAAGCCTATGCCCGTTTAATCGATGAGCCGATTGAGTCTTTGATGGTCTGGATTAACGCCTGCGTGAATGAAGGTTGGCCCGGCTCTCCTGATACCGAAAAAGCGCGGCTTGAGCATGTCAAGAATGCAATAACTGAGCGCATTGATAACTCAATTACCGAGCATATCAAGCGGAGCATTGCCGAGGAACGGAGGCTTTCAGCATGAAACACATTGGCGAATATCTTGATGAAGCCATGCGCGAATTGCTAGAAGAGCGCGCCGCTATCCGTGAATTTGACGGCAAGCAATCCAGAGAAGAGGCAGAGAGCGGGGCAGTTTCCGAGTATTTCGAGATCGTCGAATCCAAGCGAGGCCACCT
>CAZEMX010000182.1:1318-3788 GCA_964513415.1 uncultured Nitrososphaerota archaeon | reverse complement strand
AGGAATTCATCTCCAGGCCCAAGGCCCGGGCGATCTCCTTCAGGGACAGGGCATCGTCCTTGCTGTCGGGAAGGACGGCTAAAATGGCCTCGTGGTTCATGGCATACTTCTCCATCTGCCGGATGTGATGATAATTCCCCCTCCTATTATGCAGCAAAGAAAGCTTTGTGCCTGCATTAGTGAGATATTGCATATATATATTTAATAGTTACTGATAGATCCCTGAAAAGGTAAGAACGAAAAGGGTAAAGTGAAACAGCGGCAGCGCACCCCGCAGCAGAGCTGCGGGGCATCAAAGGCGCTGCCGCATCAAGATAGAAACAGGTCTGCTGATATATCCTTAAGACATATTTCATGCACTTATCCCCGCTGCAGAGCAGCGGGGTATCACGATGAAATGAAAAGGCAACAGAGAATGGCACGAAATGAGCTGATAGATGCTGAATTCATGGACCTAAACACATACAAACGGTTAAGACTTTTTCCAAGAAAGAGATATAGGGCGCCAAAATTGCGCCTTTATCCGCATAATTCCAGAATTTTGAATCCCAAGTCACGGGAGGCTTGAGATGCTCCAATTCGTCGAGAACCTTCTTGATATCATCATTTGATGCTCTATTTGATGCTTCCGTAAGCAGGAGCTCCTTCAGCTCAGAAAATCTATTGTTCATGTCTGTACGAAGCTCCTTTAATAGCGTTTCCTGCCCTATTAAACTCGATTGTGGATCTTGCAGAGCTAATTGATGAAGCTTCTTCAGCTCTGCCGTGATAGATGTCAATGTTGAGACGACATTCCCCGAATTGATCCCTTGCTTGAAGACTGAATATGTAATCTCATCAAGCTTTTTATTAGCAATACCTACTTCAACCAACACATGTTTTACGTCCGAGTGGACTTGCTTGATATCCGAGCGAACATTTTCCAATTGGAGAGCATTCTTGACCTCCGAGACAATATAGGCAAGGACCAACTCTAATTTATCAATCTTGTCAGGAAATTCGGTGGCTTGTTTTACTTCCACAACAACTTCTTCAACTAATTCTCTTTTATTTTTATCATGAAGTAACAAACATAGTTCTTCTAGCTGAGAAATGATTCTAGTAACGCTTCTTTGTGTGTTGTGGATATCTTCAAGTGAAAGTGCCTTAGCAGCATTATTGATCTCTGAAACAGGAGCCTCGAATTTTGTGCCAGAACCGCAAGCAATCTCAAAAATCCGTCTGGCCATCTTCTGGATCTCAGCGATTGTGGCCTGTATTTGTTCGTCCAGGAAGAGATTGCCTTTCCGCATCAGCTTAACCGCTCCTGGCGCTTTATCTTCAGCAGCATCCATGTGGCTGGCTGCTTTATCACAGTACCAGCGATAGGCATTAAGCTCGATGGCAATCTCTTCCAGAGATCTGCCCTTCTGTCTTTGAGACTCCTTAAGGGCTTGGGCAAGATTCTCGACCGCCTTGAGAAGCTCATCCTTGCTCGCGGAGCCACCTACCGCATTTTTCGCATCAGTTAGATACCTTTGAACCTCATCCTCCTTAGCTTCCTGGAATGTGATAGCCAAATATGAGCGATAGAAAGGACAGCAAAATCTAGCAGGGCTATAGACACTCTCCTGAGATGATTTTTCGAAAAACGTTACTGCAGCTTCCAACTCCGTTTTCATTGTATTTCTGTCAGATGCTTCTGTGGCCTTGAATATGGTTGCCCTCCCTAAAGAGTGATAGGCATACATTCGCACGAAGCTGTTGTCATCCTGAGTCAGCCTATGCAGATCCTGCCAGGCCAATGTTTTGTCAGGGACTTGGCTGAACGAAGCACCCAGAGCGTCTGTAGCTCCACGTCGCACGAAGCTGTTGTCATCCTGAGTCAGCCTAATGAGATCCTGCCAGGCCAATGTTTTGTTAGGGACATCGCTGAATGAAGCACCCAGAGCGTCTGCAGCTCCCCGTCGCACGAAGCTGTTGTCATCCTGAGTCAGCCTATGCAGATCCTGCCAGGCCAATGTTTTGTTAGGGACATCGCTGAATGAAGCTCCCAGAGCGTCTGCAGCTCCCCGTCGCACGAAGCTGTCGTCATCCTGAGTCAGCCTATGCAGATCCTGCCAGGCCAATGTTTTGTTAGGGACGTGGCTGAATGCATCTCTCAGAGCTACTGCAGCTCGATATCGCACGTCCCGGTCGTCATCCTGAGTCAGCCTGATGAGATCCTGCCAGGCCAATGTTTTATCAGGGACATCGCTGAATGAAGCTCCCAGAGCGTCTGCAGCTCGATATCGCACGTCACTGTCGTCATCCTGAGTCAGCCTGTCGAGATCCTGCCAGGCCAATGTTTTGTTAGGGACATCGCTGAATGAAGCTCCCAGAGCTACTGCAGCTCGATATCGCACGTCCCGGTCGTCATCCTGAGTCAGCCTGTCGAGATCCTGCCAGGCCAATGTTTTGTCAGGGACATCGCTGAATGAAGCTCCCAGAG
>CAZEMX010000182.1:0-1218 GCA_964513415.1 uncultured Nitrososphaerota archaeon | reverse complement strand
GATCCTGCCAGGCCAATGTTTTGTCAGGGACATCGCTGAATGAAGCTCCCAGAGCGTCTGCAGCTCCCCGTCGCACGAAGCTGTCGTCATCCTGAGTCAGCCTATGCAGATCCTGCCAGGCCAATGTTTTGTCAGGGACATCGCTGAATGAAGCTCCCAGAGCTACTGCAGCTCGATATCGCACGGAGCTGTCGCCATCCTGAGTCAGCTTGTGAATCTCGGCCTGATCTGGCAAGGAAACTTCACCAGGCATTAATTGCAGACGAATGATGAAAAACTTATTCATCTAAGATCCAATTTTTGATTTCAGCCGGCCTGCGTGCCGGCGGTGCGTGCAACTTTCAGCTTGCCAGCAGTTCTATAACATTATTGATTTATTTGAGTGAAATGCCATAGAACTATTTACCATGCACAAGACCGACTCTGGCGAGAGGAAAAAGCCCTGAAGGTCGAGGCCCGGGTGCTGGCCCGGAGTGCAAGAGCCCTGCAGAGGGCTGCCCATGCACCCACGGCCCGCCAGGAGGCTCAGAGGCTGCGAGAAGAGGCTGATGCTGCCCTGGAAGAGACAGAGAGCCTCAAGCCCACCATGTACTGAGACGCGGGCATTATTATCCTGTCGCTATTGAGCAATTTTAGATTGGATTATTATAATTAATTGACCGTTATTGTTGCGTAAATTAGAATAGCGTTCGAAGCATCACTCTGATTCGGTGGATCTTATGGTAGAACTTGGGCGACTGGAGAAGATAGCCGATTTGCGGGAGGTATGGCCCGACGAGGCCGGAGACTTCACTCCATGGTTAGCTAGAGAAGATAATCTGAAGCTATTGAGCGATACAATCGGGATTGATCTGGACTGCACCCCTGATAATGGACAAATAATTAAGCAATGGTATTTAAAGCAACATCCTCTTCGAACTGAACAGGAGATCTGTAATCGCATGATATGCTCGAAGGGGGGTTCACTCCACCATCCAACAGCCGATCATTTTTTAAGAGATGTGCTCCAATCCAAGGCGATCATGCCGAAGTCGTGGTCTTGAGGATCGGATGTCATCAGAAACAGGGATTATTCCGGAGAATCTCGATCTCATCGATATCGATTCTACTGCTATTTATACGGTAGCTGATCTAGCCCGGCACATAAAAGATACGTTGGTGGCAAATCCCCGATTCAACGGTCTTCTCTTGAAAGGAGAGATTTCGAACTTTTATAGG
>CAZEMX010000181.1:0-3813 GCA_964513415.1 uncultured Nitrososphaerota archaeon | reverse complement strand
CGGTGGAGTTCATGTTGCCGAGCGAGTCGTTGGCGAAGACCCTCACGGTGTGGTGACCGTCGGCGAACAACTGAACTGAGCCGTTGACGTAACGCCCACCGGATACTGCAAGCGTGACGTTGTAGGAGCCGTCGATCTCGGCCAGCACCACAGAAACATCCGTAATAGGATCGACAACGGACACATTAAGAGGCACGTAGCAGGTCGCGTATGTGATGTTGGCTGGCGAATGAATCGCTACGGAGGGGGGCGTAGCGTCAATCGTAAAGAACCAGGTGGAAACGGCGACGTTTCCGACGTTGTCATTTACGATGAGCGTGACGTTGTAATGCCCTTCAGTCAGCGGCGAGCCGGGTGCGTATGAGACCCGGCTTGCATTAACCGATGCCGAGCCGGTGATGTCGGTTCCATTCAGCAGTAACACCACAGAGGTCGCATTTACGCCGGAGGTCGCGTCTGAGAACGCGGCGTATATCAGCGCCGGGGTCGCGGTCATCATTGAATTGTTTGCTGGAATGAAGCCGGAGACGGATGGACCGCTTGTGTCCACCGTGAAGGACCAGTTGGCCCATGCATTGTTGTCGTAATAATCGACCATTAGCAGGCATGCGGTATGGGTGCCTTCAGGTAGCCCGTAGTTGTAGGACATGTAGCTCGTGTTGTAGAAGGCAGTCCATGCAGTCTTGTTCTCTCCGTCTATATAGAGCTGGCAGCGCATGTAATTAACGTTGGAGGTTGCGTCCTGGAAGTAGGCAGAGACGCGGGTGATTGCAGGGTTCATAGAGCCGTTTGTCGGATAGACCGAAGTCACCTCTGGGGCATCAAAGTCCCAAACCTGCGGATGTAGGTCCTGGTTTAGCCCGCCCGAGACGTTATAGGGAATGTCGCCAGCATGGTCCCCGTTCCGGTCAACGCCTGCATAATCACTGTAGTAATTCCAATCCCAAGTATTTGTGGCGTTATCCCATGCATTGCTGGTGCCGATAAGCTCGTTCCAGGTAATCTCGTTTAATGAACTGTCGGCAACGAAAATATTCCCGCCCAGATTATCATTAAGGTAGTTGTTGAAGAGGTCATTTGTAAATGAGTTGTTTATAAATATCCCAAAGTGCAGACCATCATTGACGGTATTAAACCGTATGATGTTGTCTGCGGGGTATAACGAAGAAGTGCCATTCAGGCATATTCCGGATATGTTGTTTCCAATCAACGTGTTGTTCTCAACGGTGTTGTAGCTAGATGCGTCGAATATCAGTATCCCAGTTCCGTTGTTACCGCAGACTAAATTGTGGGAAACTGTAACGCCGGTGGAGTTGCATATGCTTATGCCGTCAAGAGCCCCATCAAGCACGTCGTTTGATATGACGGTCAGGTTTGTTGACGCGGAGATGTATATGTTGCAAAGAGTATTGTTGAATGCCGAGTTGTTGCGGAGTGTCGAGTCAGCCAAGCCGTTAAGGTTGAAGCCAACGCCGTTCCAAAAAGCAGTATTGTTTTCCACATTATTTACTCCTTGGATCAAGAAGCCGGACAGTGACACGTTGAATGCAACGTTATCGACGATTGTGCAATTAGATTGCGAGATGCCAAAGCCCGACAGGAGATTGAATGAGGCGGTATTATTGGTCAGGACCACGTTTGGCGAGTTGATCTCTATGCCAGTCCATCCGCCTTTTGCACTATTTTCAATTAGCGTATTGTTTTCGTGATCAACAAATATGCCGACAAGACCAGGGTCTTCGGCAGTGTTGCCAATGAGGAGGTTGTTTGACGAGTAAATATCGAATCCGTGCAGATTACTGTTGATTGCGGAGTTGTTGGTTAGACTGCAACCCCCGGCAAGGATGGCAAATCCAGAGATGTACGAACCAATCGCATGATTATCAACCATGACGTTGCCGGTAGAGTTGATTGAGAAGCCGTTCCATCCACCTATGCCAACATTTCCAATGAACGTGTTGTTGTCGGCTTGGACATCGAATTGGGTAAGAGCGTTCTCGGCAATGTTGTCGATGAGGAGGTTGTTTGACGAGTAAACTCCGAATCCGCGCATAGTACTGTTGATTGCGGAGTTGCCCGTAAGGGTGCAGTCGCCCTTGTAGAGAGTGTACCCATAGATGTAGCAGCCGGTTACACTGTTGTTTGTGAGCGTTAGGCCGGTGCCGTTGAGATTGAAGCCGTTCCATCCACCTATGCCAACATTTCCAATGAACGTGTTGTTGTCGGCTTGGACATCGAATAGAATAAGTGCGTCGGTCGCCATGTTGTCGATGAGGAGGTTGTCGGATGCGGATATCTTGAATGATACCAGGCCACTTGTCGCGGTATTGTTCGTAAGGGTACAGCCGCCCTTGTTAATGAAAAATGCCCCTGTGGTGCAGTCTGTTGCATTATTGCCCTCAAGAACGGATTGGGTGGAGTTGATGCCGAAACCGACCAGACCCTGACTGCAGACATTATTTATCAGCGTGCTATTTTCACCGCCTATAATGAAGAGGTTGGGGCAATTATCTGCGATATTGCCGGTTAGTACGTTGTCGTCTCCAGTGATGCTGAACGCACAGGTGAGGTTACTCGCCTGATTATTGGTTAAAATCAGGTCATCTCCATCTAAGAAGAAGGCAACGTCATTGCTTGATGAGGTCCCTCCATAAACGTTGTTTCCTTCGAGGACGTTCCCCGATCCGTTGATGCAGATTGCGAACCGGGTGTTTTCGTTAGCGCCGTTTCCGAGCAAAGTATTGTTGCCGGCGTTGAACATGAAGCCGTCGACATTCCTGAAGGCGTAGTTTATGATCAGAGTATTGTTAGTGGAGCCTATGAACTGATAGCCAACCGTGCTATCCCTGCCGTCATTATATTCTAGCGTGTTGCCGGATGAATTGTAGAAATCATAAGCGATGCCATTGTTATTGGATCGGTCATAAACCAAGGTATTGAAGAGCGAGCCGTTGAATAGGAAGCCGTGGACGCAACCGCTGACCCAATCATACGCTATGGTGGAAGAATTCCCATAAACGCTGATCCCGGCATGTGCGTTCTCAATCCGGAAGCCGGTGATAGTTACGCCGTTGGCAGTAATTTTGAATGCGTCGAGAGATGAGTTTGCGCCGAAAACTTGCGCGCCATAAAGCGAGTCGGACAATAACTCAAGTTCTTTATCAATGATCACGTTATCGTAATAATCGCCAGGCAATACCCTGATTGTATCGCCCACGGCGGCAGCGCTGACAGCAGATTGTATCGGTGTCGGGGAAGCGTGGAATCCGCCAACATCGGTGTATCCAGTCGCGTTAACAGTGATCGTTGCGGCTGAAACTGTTCCCGGCAGGCACATTAAGAAGAGGGCGAAGACGAGCGCCCCAATTAAAATTAGCCTACTCTCAAATGAATAAATTATAGCCATTGCAGATTTCCCCAATCCCCCGAGATATATTTGAAGACTAGGTCGATCCAGAGTAATAAGAATATTCATTGTGCATTTAGCGCTACTAAAAAGAGAGTATAAAAAGAGGTGGTTGATTGCAATTTATTGCAACTTCTCTATCATGTCCATGACCTCATTCATACGCCTCAGCGTGAGCCTGAACGGCTCGGGGTGCTCCATGTCGATGCCGACCCGCTTCAGTGTCGGTATCGGGTACTCCGAGCGGCCACTCTTCAGGAACGCCAAGTACTTCTCGACGGTCTCCTGGTCCCCCTCCAAGATCCTCGCGGCGATGGCCTGCGATGCGGTGAAGGATGTGCTGTACTGGAAGACGTAGAAGTTGTAGAAGAAGTGCGGGATGTATGACCACTCGATGCCGTAGAGGT
>CAZEMX010000180.1:0-3842 GCA_964513415.1 uncultured Nitrososphaerota archaeon | reverse complement strand
TATCCAGCCGAGATAGCAGCCAAACCTGGTGCGGCAGGAGGTGGAGGTGGAAGCGGAGGAACGGTTTTGGTGGAGTATCTACCATTAAGTTATTTTGGAATGGACACTGCTTATGATGTATGGAACTATGATTTAAATGGTGCAACAGCCGGTGATCGCCTCATCGCCGCTGCTCAAGGCGGAGAGATCGATCTAACCGCTGCTCTGGAGCATATTGCCAATGGAACGGCACAAATAACGAGCGCGATCAACAATCAAACCGCACAGATCGGCGGATGGGCCGCCAACGCTACCGCGCAGATTATATCGGCGAAGAATGACGTTACCACGGCGATCAGCAATCAGACGAGCCAGCTCAATACCAGCCTGAGCAATCAAACCGCACAGATCGGCGGATGGGCGAAGGATGTGACGGCTCAAATAGAAGCGGCCAAGACCATAGTCACGGATAAGATCGAGAGCGCGAGCGAGAGTATCGGAACATTCGCGAGAGATGGTGCTGGCGTGTTACGTAATGACCTCATTCAATGGAACATAGTACACGCGGAAACAATGGGGGCTGGAAGGACAGCGGTGCAAGTGATTGGTAGATCGCTAGGTCATTATGACCCCGTAGAGGCAACATTTACCGTGGTCTGTAATCGAGCCTCTTCTAGCGGTCCAGTCTCTCCCCCTGTTCTCGGATATAATAATAGTCAAGCGTCCGGTCTCAGCTACCAAACAAGCGAGGGGCTGGAAAATGGGACGCTTGTGACCCGACACTTTGTTACAGGGATAATCGAGGCGGCGAGCGATAGCGGACTGTATCAGATGACCATCGTGCAAAAGGATGGATCGGGGAACATATACCATAGCCCGTCCATATCCTTTGTGCATTCGGAAGATCCGGGGATAGACACGTCTCAATTACCGACCCTTACGGACCTCGAATCCATGAAAGCGGACCTGATCGCGGCGATCACGCAACCCGTCGTTGCTTGGACGGCTATAGCAACAGCGGGGGAAGAGAAAGATGACCCGAACTCCGAGCATGATCCGCTCGACACTCAGTTCAGTGCAGGGTCTATTGTGGCGGAACAATATGGGTACTATGATCCGTTGACCGGAGCGTGGGAGCGAGGCCCAGTACTTATATATGACTACCATACCGGAACAAATCAAGTGGCCGAAATAATTAGAGGGGCGACGTGGCAAGTCTCTGGGATAAGGCAATGGGCCATAGATGCGGGTGTGGCCGGGAAATTAGAGATAAGAGGTGGAATAGGAGAATGACAAGACTGATCGAGCTTGTATGTGCATCCTGTCTAGGCGCGATGCTTGCGCTCGGATTCGTTGCGGCCACAACCGCGCCTGGGGAAGGAGGGACAGCGTCGGATCAAAATGGATTCTACTGGAAAAACTTCCTGAGCCTCGGTCGCAATGGCATGGCGTCCAATGCGCACCTTATGTCCAGTCCGCTGGACCTCTCCAATGTAGATGTCATGGTGAGAAGTATCACGGTAACAAATGTGTGTAAAGCGGGTCGATTACAGTGTTATCCCCCCCGTACTGATGCGGAGCGCGTCCAAATCAAGTCCGACCCTGCGAATGATGGCTCAATGTATACCGTGTCACGGGCCGACGGGTCCACGGGTCTGATCTACGTAGAGGACGGGATGGAATATGCATGGGAGACCACGGTGGGGGGAGATATGTCGAGTGGCTTTGCGGCGTTGCTAAGAGATGCGATGGGACAAGTGGAAGAGAGGGAACTGAACCGTGCGGGCAGTTAGATCATGGTCACTTGCCCTGATGCTTTTGCCTTCGCTCGCCTGGGGATCGGCTTCCTATCATTTTTATGAAGTATCGGCTTGGAGTGATGCCGCACCATCGGTCATTGTCCTGCCATACGACAACCTAAACCAGGTCGTATCATTTACAGAACACCCAACCCTTTACACTCCGAGATATCGGAGCGCTGGAACGCTCTATTATGATTCTCCTGAAGCAGACGACGGATCGTTTCGGGTAGCGCCCTATGTTGACTATTCCTATACAGGGATGACGACTCCTTCTTCTTCTCTGCGGTTGATACTGGTGCGAGAAAGCCCGGTCTATGAAGAACGGCTCTTGGGAACCGAAACGATACCCAGGGATCAAGAGGATGAGACAGAGCGCGGCGCGCTTGTCACCATGCCAGCGGAATGGGCTGGTTCGACCATTCATTTTGTGTGGCTTTTCGGGTCCTCGATACAAGATAGAATGGAGAAGATCACACCGTCCATATACCTGGGCTATAATCCTGCATCGCCTACCCCGACTCGAACACCTACCCGGACACCTACTCCCAAACCCATTGCAATGCCGGAAGAAGTGTTACTGCGCGATGCGGGTTCCGTGCTTACACAGGATACATATGATTTCGGAACCTATAAAGGATTTTATCCTATCGGCTACAGCGTAAGGATTGTACTGGACGGTGGATCATATTCGCCACTTGGTCTCGACTATCTCGAATATCTGATCACGACAGGAACCGTGACGGGCGATTACAGGGAAGACGCGGATTGGACCTATTCTCCTGGTAGCGATGTAGCGGGTAAACAAAGTACCTTTGTGGTGTGGGCCTATCCCCTCCCAGGATATAGAGCAACCCTCGTGTATCCCGGAGGATTCGTTATTTATTGGCCGACAAAAACACCTACCCCAACTCATACGGCGACCCAAACACCAACCCATACAGAGACGCCGACACATACAAAAACCCCGACACAGACACCAACTCCTACCGCGACAACAACGGCCACATGGACCCATACGCCAACCGGAACGCCTTCACACACACCTACCCCCACACATACACCTTCACCAACACACACACCTACCAACACCCCAACCCATACGGCGACGTGGACACCTCTCTCCTTGCCGCTGCCTGAATCCGTTACGGTACGAGATAGCGCTCTGTACACGAATGCCATTACTCAAGGGATCGACGATTATGGAAAGATAACCTATCTGTATCCGACCAGCTACAGTGTAGACATACTATTGGAGAACGGGTCCTATGGACCCTCCATGCTGTCGAGAACGAGATATCATATCGAAACCTATAGTGGCAACACGCTGGACATTGAAGATTATATGGATCGATCCTCACCGCCATGGGGGATAAGCATTACCAAGTACAGATATTACGCGGGGATGGACACTAGGTTTGATATTACCGGATTTTCGAGCGATGTAGGATATAAAACAACGATCCTATACCCTGGCGGAATACGAGTTGTCTGGCCGTCTCCAACCCGAACCTATACACCTACCCACACTCCCGTCCCTCCCCCAACCCCAACGCCGAGACCACTGCCAATACCGTGGGTAAAGATTGTCACGCCAGGCTCCTATGTGTCTTATATACCCGCGATGCGGTATGTCCTTCAAGTCGGATCACAGACGGACGTAGTGGGATATGAGATCGAACACGCGGATTTACTCAAGGTCAAGCAAGAGTTCCTTATCGGGGGTCAATGGCAAACCTTTGCGCTGTGGGATATGCCATGCGGTGCGTCAACAACCTGCGATGTGTGGGCTTATTACCCCGATCATGTTGGAGCGGCGATGCGGGTCCAAGTTATGGCGATTGCCGATGGGTCCGGCGCAAGATCAGACAGCGTTTGGGGCGTAAGCAATGTAATCGTTGTTTTGTTCCCGGAGGAGCCTACCCCCACTCGCACGCCAACTCCCACCTGGACGTATACACATACTCACACGCCGACCCACACATATACCCACACCCCGACATATACACATACCCATACGCCGACCAAAGCGCCTACCCCTCCGCCCGATATCACCCCAATCCC
>CAZEMX010000179.1:0-3953 GCA_964513415.1 uncultured Nitrososphaerota archaeon | reverse complement strand
AGGAAAACAAATCAGTAATATCACTTTAAACCGAACTATTAACGAAATATGAATAAGAAACAAACTGCCCGCCGCAATGCCCTCCTGCCCAATGGTGTTCCCCGTTATGTCAGGTGTTATGACAATGGAGGGCAAACTGCTGATCGTTATACAGTGGTTTATACGGGCCATTACACCCATAAAACAAATCGGTCATTCTGGTATGTCGGAATGTCCGCTAATCCCTTCCACCCGCAAGGGTTTGGACAACACGGCGAAAGCCAATTTCGTCCGATAGACCGCCCCCGCTATGGGCATATTGGTAAAAAAATTAAATGGGAATCACTTCCCGCTGATTGTCAAAAACTCGTCCTGTCTGATTACTGCGATCTGTGGGACATTAACACTCAACCTGAACTTTTCGATGAAACAGTTTAAATTCAAAATCAATTGGCTGCCTACCCTTCCACCCTTGGATTTGGGGGGTATTCAGGAAGCCGAAAATGAAACGCAAGCCCGCGAACAAATAATCGACTGTTCGCGATCAAGTTGGCCAAATACCTCAATATCAACCCGCAGGATGAAAGCCTCGACGCAATTATCGAAACGGGCGCGTTTGAAGACGAAAACTACAAAATTGAAATCAAAATACCATAAAATAAATTTGGATATTTCAGTTTTTTGGATTAACTTTGTAATATAAAAAAAAACAACCATGCTAGTAAAAATTGAATCAAGATTCGCCGTCCGTATTAAAGGTGAATGGAAAGAACAGGGAGGTGGAGAACAATTTGTGAACTTAGCCACTCTGCCAACAAAAGAACTCAACGCCCTCATGCAACGCATGACATCTTCGGACGGATTGGCACAATCCATTTACCACATTAAAGGCGAAACAGACCGAATCCTGTACGTCAAAATCTTTGCCCCAATAGAAAATCAAGGTTGGGTGTCGTTCCGCCAATGTATTGCGGAATACGATTACGATTTGAAAACAACAGTGTGGAACCAACAACCCCAACACACAAATTCGTTCAAAATCGTCGAAACCCAGAACGGCCAAACCCAAGAATCCTATTTCCCGTATCCAGACAAAATCAGCCCCGAACTCGAAGAAACGGAAGCATAAAATTGGCCACATAATAAGGCGGCGTTTAGGGGTAAAACTCTAAGCGCCGCTTTTGCTTATGTGCCTGACTTTAAATAAGTTGGACGGTTAAGAGTGTAGCGGTATGGGATTTTGGCGCTTATATTGAATATTAAAAAAGATTACAAAAATCATTGGTCAATATTATTGTTTAATAAAGTTATTGTGCAAATACATAATAGAAAAAAATATGTGTTGGACGGCGAAAAAATATTTGCAAGTCTGGTGGTTTAGGTTTATCTTTGTAAGGTATTAAAAAACAAGGGAATGACACTCAATGATTTTCTTTTTCTCGCCAAAAAATATTGCTCGGATGTTCAATATGTCCGCTATATTGACAATCGCCTTGTGGCTTATGGCGGCGAAGCCACCGAAAGTCTGTTTGCGATTGACCTGAACATCGAAAACCCTGAACTGGAAAAAATACATTTCAAAGGCCATATCAATGGCGGGCTTATGGCGGAAATGGGTATTGGTGTTCCCGACACCTACAACCGAAACTGCCCGCTTATGGCAAGGATGGTTTTTACTGACGGCACAGAAAAAACAATTTCAGTATCTTCGCCGTCCAACTTCGCCCAATGGATAGAAACCAATTGCCCCAAATATTGTTTTTCCAAAAAACCCCATGAATGGTGGGCTGGGGAATACCTTGGACAAACCTGCACAAATTATTATGGCAGAAAAATTTTAAATATCACATTATACAGAAAACTGAACGAAATATGAAACAAACAGTCCGCCGCAACGCCCTCCTGCCCAATGGCGTCCCGAAATACATTCGGTGTTACGACAACGGGGGAAAAAGTTTTGACCGCTATACTGTGGTTTTTACTGGGCGATACACCCATAAAACAAATCGGTCATTTTGGTACGTTGGAATGTCTGCCAACCCTTTCCACCCGCTTGGGTTTGGACAACATGGGGAAAGCAATTTTGAACCCATCGACCGCCCCCGTTATGGCCACATTGGAAAAAAAATCAAATGGGCGGATTTGCCGCCTGATTGTCAAAAATTGGTATTGTCCACATATACCGACCTGTGGGATATTTAATAACCTTAACTTTTCAATCAATGAAAAATTTTGTTTTCAAAGTAAACATCGTTTGGCTCCCCTCTACCCCTGATCTGGAATTTAACGGAACAATGACCGCCGAAAATGAAACGCAAGCCCGTGAACAAATAATCGAACAATATATGTTCGAGTTGGGCCTGACGGATGAAAACGACGTGACAATTGTCGAATTGGAGGAAGCATAATAAAAAAAAATATGTGACAAAAAGGCAAAATTTCTTTGGAAGTTTTGCCTTTTTGTTTTATCTTTGTAAGGTATTAAAACACACACACAATGAATAAGAAGAACGAATTTCAAGAAATTTTTGAACCCCGCGTCAATCAGTTTGAATCCTGCAAAGGTAATTCGTTGTCGGAAACGGGAACCAATGTCCCAAACTACGAACTGATAGCAGAAATGCTTGAATGGACGTTCGGGTTTTCCGCTGCCGAAATTGAAACTTTGGTTATGGGGAAAAAATTCCACTATGTTTATGAGGGCAAACGTGACAGCTATCGTTTAGGCGGCATAGATGCTTTATACGGTGGCTCCGCCGTGTGGGTTACTTACGAAACGATTTGTTTTTATCTTGAAACGGGCTGGTGGCCGATGGGTTTGGATAAAGCATCTGTTACTGTACCAGACCCGACTAAAGATTACTGGCAGCCAAAAACGGACGTAGGGACACCCTACGAACGCCAATATCGGGTACATTATTATGGCACCAATGATTTTGTAGTCGCCTGTACTGGTGCCGAAAATCCCGAATGGTATTACACTACCCTTTTAATTAAACCAGACTACATTTTACCTTTTATTAAAGGATTTAAAGATGGGATGGTTTTTGAGGGTGTGAAACTGGAATTTGAAGATGCGGAATTTATTGGTTCGGGATTTTCCGCCACCGACATTAAAGATTTGGCTTGGAAAATTGATATGAAATAAAAACTTGTGGACGGCGAAAAAAATAATTGCAATTTCGCCGTCCACCTCCCTATATTTGTGTATGGAACTTTTTGCATTATTTGTAATTGGCATTGGCTTGGTTGTTTATTTTTCCAACAAAAACGACGACCCGATAAAAACGGGTATTGATCGTTTAAACCAAGACGTAGCCAAACAATCGGCTAAACTGAAAAATCCGTTCAGGAACTCATTATGATTTACTACCATAGGGGCATATCTGGACGGATTCGCTTTGTCACAATAGAACAAAAAAAAGGGTCTGCTACAACAGTAGAACCT
Organism: uncultured Nitrososphaerota archaeon; assembly: GCA_964513415.1. GTDB lineage: Archaea > Thermoproteota > Methanomethylicia > Methanomethylicales > Methanomethylicaceae > Methanomethylicus. Next base: position 526 of record CAZEMX010000179.1, on the reverse strand, counting down.
TTGCCGATGACATTGGACGATTCGGTGCGCCCTGCCTCCGACCTGATAGGTAAATTGGTTGAGTTGGACGGCGTTTTTGGCCGCATCATTCGCCCCCTAAGCACTTCAAGTCGTCTTTTGAAGGGTAAGTATATCGGGCAAAAACGATGGCTCCACCGCCGCGACATGGCCCAGTTCAATCACTTTGTTATAGTCAAATGGGATAATCCAAATTGTAAATTGAGTACCCGTCAGCCATTATTTAATTTGAAAATTGTATAAAAAATTTTTGGATAATTCAATTTTTTGGGTTAACTTTGTATCAGCAAAAAACCCAAGGGTGGACACGGCCACCGATCCCGCGCAGACGGTAGGAGTAACGGAAGATATGTATGTGCAATTTTGTATAGCAATAAAAAATATGTGTGGACGGTGGAAAATAAATTAGGAAATCTCGCCGTCCACCCTTATCTTTGTCCTATCATTCACCGCTAAAAAAAACATCCAATGTTTAGCAAAGAAAAAGCACTCGAAGTTTTCAATTCAA
>CAZEMX010000178.1:0-4008 GCA_964513415.1 uncultured Nitrososphaerota archaeon | reverse complement strand
TCTGTCCCGCATACGAGATAGATCTAGACGCTCAGCCCAAGATACACCCTGAGATCTGCAACGGGTGCTCCGTCTGCTCGCGGCTGTGCGCGTTCGGGGCGATAAAGAGAAGAGGCGACAACTCATGAGCTTCAATCTCTTCATCTGCGGAGTGGGCGGGCAAGGGCTCGTCCTGCTGACCTCTGTCATCGGCAACGCATGCGTCAAGTCTGGAATCAATGCGATAACGGGTGAGATGTATGGCCTATCTCAGCGCAGCGGAACGGTCTTTGTGCACATGCGGATCGGTGCAGACGCTTACTCTCCGCTTATCGACTACGGGGGCGCCGATGTCCTCCTCTCGCTTGAGGCGATCGAGGCTCTCAGGTACATAGAATACCTGCAGAAAGGCGGTGTCGTTATCATGAACAGCCGGATCATGCACCCTCCTGTCGAGACGTCCAAGCTGATTGCCGACAAATCGGCGCGGTACGCCTCCCTTGAAGCGATACTCGCGAAGATGGGCGCGTGGACTGCAAAGATCGCAACCGTGGACGCTCTCAGGCTGGCCAAGGAGAGCGGAAATGCGAACACAGAGAACACTGTCTTCTTGGGATGCCTCTCGGTGCTTAATGCGTTCCCAATAGAATCGAAACTTCTCAAGGACAGCATCGCCGAGACCGTCCCTCCGAAGACGGTGGAGCAGAATCTAAAGGCATTCGAGCTGGGCAGGCAGGCTGCCTACGGCTCGCTCTGCACTAAGGTCTCCTGCCGGGGGCAGTAGCAAAGGTTGCCGCCTCACCTCTTCGCGGCCACGGCAAGGGGCGCGGCGAAGATTCCCCTATTGGAATTGCAAGGCCGGATATCGACCTCTGAGTGGGGTGTCCTCACCCATTCTGCATTGCCCCTGATTGCTTTGACCAGCCCAAACGGGGCGACTATGAGCCACAGTGCCATCAGCAGGTAAAACGGCACGACGTTCTTCAGGAATGCCCTGTCCCCCTCCAGCACCGCCGCGCCGAATAATAGCGGCAGGAACGCCAGCGAGAGGGCCAGGGAGTACCATTGAGGGACTGGCGTGAATGTTATCAGGTTCAGCGTATATAATATCGAGATGGCTGCCGAGGACCATATGATGAGCGGCGACGCGATGTTGGTCAGGTAAAAGAACGCATCGATAGTTATCCTCGACGGCCTCCTGAGAAGCATCGCCCCATACTTGAAGAACGTCTGGAAATGCCCCGTTGCCCACCTTACCCTCCTCCTGAACTCGATGCCGATCTCGTTCGGCTTCTCGTCAAACGTCATGGGATAGTGAGCATACTTGACCTTCATCCCCCTCACTGCAAGTCGTATCGTCAGATCTAGATCGTCTGTGAGCGAATTTCCAAACTTCATGGCAGAGATGAGGTCATACCTGATCGCCTCGCCGGTGCCTGCCAGCGCATTGCATAGCCCCAGCTTATCCTTCCCCTCTTGCCAAAGCCTTTGAAGGGTTAGGCCCTCGTAATACGACGACCGGGCTATGAGCGAGGTGTCAGGATTCTTCGTCTTGACGTTGCATTGAATGGCCGGATAGCCCTCCTTGGCGTATTCCGCGAGGGAGGCGATAAAATCGCAAGGTATCCTATTGTCCGCATCGAATATCACAACATAATCCGGAACAAAACCATTATAAAACTCGCCGAGGTGCTCTACAGCATAGTCCAGGGCCGCACCCTTCCCCTTGACCTCAGACCTGCGGGCAACCACCTTCAGATTTTTGTTACTGTTGACATTCTCGTACTCCTTCGCAAGCGCCTCAGTGCAGTCCGTCGAGTTGTCTGCCACTATAAGCGATCTGAGCCTGTCCTGATTATACGTCTGGGAAACCAGGTCGCTGCAGATGCCCCTTATGACCTTCTCCTCATTATGCGCTGGAACGATAACCAGAAACTTCGTCCGGTAATCATGGGGGAGGCATGAACGGCTGAATCGCTTCCGCCGGACAGACGCTGAAAAGAGCGCAATGTAATACGCCGAGTAGAGCGTAAAGAACGCGGTTATGGCATAATTCAGGTATGTGAGATCCATCTCCCTCATTCTCCTTACATGCCGCATGCTATCTACATCAACAGCAGAGGGGGCGTGAGCGTTCATAATGCTACTCTTTAGAACGAAACGTTCTAAAAATTGGACGCTTTATCGTGCTGAGGGCTGGAAGTAGAAAAAGAAGCTCGAAGGCTCAAAAAAAGGGGTCAATGCGAATTGACCATCTATGGCGCGGGAGCGTCCTCATACAGTTCCACAAGGATCCTCGCTTTTACGTCCTTGTTTACGAATGGGGGCAGCTGCTGGCCCAGGTCCAATGCCATGACTATGGGGTTGCCCATCGAGTCGTTGAACCTGACCTCCGCAACGAACTTCTTCTTAGGGCCTGCCTCGACAGCCTTTGTCATGGTCTCATAGATCCTGCTGATGGCCATCTGCAATGCAACAGGGCTCGTCATGTCCTGGGGCGTGATAGACAGCTGAGTGAACCCCGCCAGCACCTCGCCCACCTTTGCGGTACCCGTCAGGACGCCCATGACCTTCTCCTTCTCGCTCTTATCGATTATCTCATAATCATCATTCATTTTTGATTCACGCCCAGAAACCTTACTTGTCCCTGCGCACTTTTTTACCTTTGCCCCGCCACTCTAAAGCCTGACCAGGTCTGAGAGCTTGGACTCCTGCTTATGGGAGGACTCGGATGACAGCTTGGGCGTTGCGTTCACTACGCCGGCAATGGGCATGTCTACATATCCCTGAGCTGCCAGCAGCTTTACGACTTCGTTCGGATCCCTGACGCCTGCCTTGTCCATGTCCTCGAAGAGTCTGATCAGCCCTACGCTCCAGTGCTCCAAGAGGTACCTCTTCATCTTTACAAGATCGCTGTGCGGCATCGGCAGCAAGGCGACCGTTTTGGGAACAGGGGGCTCTATTTCTCCCGCCGCCTTGAGAAAACCGTCAGGCGCCAGGATCTGCCCGTCGTCAATCATGTCTCCGATGACCGTTCTGAACGTGTACTTCCCTATCCCTCTGCTCTCTGCCCACGCCTCGAGATCCAAGTAATCTGCCTTCCCTCCCCTTCTCTGCAGCTCCTCTTGTGCAAGCCTGCCTATTCTTATGAAGGGATCGCCGCCATTGTCGCCGTCTCCGCTCAAGTGCCTTCCCCAGACGTCACGAGCAGCATGGCATCTTTTAACGGTATCCGAAACTGCGGCGCATCAATGTGGAGCGGGCGCTCTGCCGACTATGGGCACATTTGCGTAGAACGCCCTGACGCTAGGCTTCATCAAAATGAAGAGTATGAGCGCATCGACGAGTAGCCGGACGAGGCCAACACCTGTCATTATAGACGGAACGGTAAGCGCGATGCTTATAGCCGCGAGTGCTATGCAAACCGTTCTTGCCCATGTCCGGCCCTTCCACAGCCAGTACGTTACTGCGAGGTCTGTCGCTCCCTTCAGGATCAGCATGATGCCTGCTCCAACGACGATTGCGCTAATCGGTGCGAAGACGCCCGCCGCGCCGCCGCCCATGACTGCCAATGCGCCGATCAACACCCAGCCTGCTGCACCTATTGCCTGAAGCGTGACGAGCAGGGTTATCTCGGAAGGCCTGCTTTCCGGCATATCCAGTCATATGAGGTGTCATCTACCCGTCTTTAATCATTTTCGTCTATGATGGCATGCGCGCTGTGCAATCTTTAAAAACGCCCGCGAAGATATCATCCGTGGCGTATCTCCTATGAATGGCAAAAAAGTAAGCGAATCTGCGCTAGTTTCTACCCGTTGGATGTTCCCGTCAGATGCCAACCCTGCAGGCAATGTATTTGGCGGGGCAATAGTGCGGTATATAGATGAGATCGCTGCCGCCGTTGCACAGAGGCACGCAAGGACCAACGTCGTGATCGCCTCGATGGATCGCATGGACTTCCATACGCCCGTAAAGGTAGGCGACCTGCTCACTATGAGTGCGTCCGTCAATCATGTCGGCAGGTCGTCT
>CAZEMX010000177.1:0-4012 GCA_964513415.1 uncultured Nitrososphaerota archaeon | reverse complement strand
CAAATGGCAATGCGTCATCTGTGGATACATATACGACCCGGAGAAGGGCGACCCAGATTCAGGAATTGAGCCGGGCACTTCGTTCGAGAGCATCCCAGAGGATTGGACATGCCCGGCTTGTGGCGCACCCAAGGAGATGTTCGAGGAGCTCACAGAGTGAGTACTCACATCTAATTTTTTATGGGGAAGGGGCATTTAGATTTATTCTGCATTTCAGCAGTTTGCCTTCTGCCTTTCAGCCTCTCCCGCCCGCATCCCTGCTCGTGAAGAGCCATTCGAGCAGACCCGTCCCCTCCTCGCCCAGCTCCTCGCACCGGTGGACCGCCATTGCCTCGAAGAGGTCGGTCCTTCCTCCAGGGAACGGCCGGGAGAATTTGACGAAGCTGCCTGGATGTATCAGCTCCGAGTGGAGGGTGTATGCCTTCCCGTCTGATCCGGCGATCCGGGAGGTGGCGCCCTTCGGCGCTCCGTCGTCTCCGCATACGGTCTGCAGCTCCATCGATGCGATGGGGATGTGCCCAGCGGGGCTGGATATGCCTCCCGAGAGCACCGAGGAGGCGCCGACGTCGTCCCGCCGCAGCCCTATCGAGATGCCGCTGAACTGTGCGTGGAGCGCGAACCAAGAGGAGATGTGCCAGTCCCTGGGCCCCCAGCTCTTGTCGCGCTGGCCCAGGCCATTCACGTGGAAGGTCCTGCCGGCTATCCTCACGGTCCCCGAGACCGACCCGGACTGCTCGAAGTGGCCGTCCCACGATGTGCCGCTGCATGCCCCAAAGGGGAACGCCGGGAAGCGCCCCTCCCAGAGGAGGTCTGCTTGGGCATCGCCCTTCGAGAAGGCAAGCCGCCACCTCTTCATCGGGGCTACCTGCTCGTAGGTGACTGTGCCGTCGGAGAGCGGATTGGTCTTTGACGGGTCGAAAGGCCATGCTGATTCGACGAAGTGCACGATCCTGCGCCCGCCGTGGAAGATGGCGAAGACGAACTCCCGCCTCCGGATGACTGGCATTAGCCCTATGGTGGTGAATCCCGAGATGCCGCTCTTGATATCGGCGAAGTTGAAGTAGTAGCTCTCCCTCCAGCCCTTCTCCTCCGATGGGGAATGGAGCTGATCGTCACCGTCGCACAGCGCGCCCAACGACGGCCACCTTCACCCAGGGAGGCGGTACATTATAGGGTCCTTGTCCTTGAGGAAGGGAAGGGCCTTCATCTTTATGATCTTCTTCTTTATCCTCGAGAACGCGGGGTCCTCGTTGTGGTCCAGGAAGTAAGGCAGGTACTCCTTCTGGACCTGCTCCGAGATCGACCAGTCGACGCTGTCGGTTGTCCCCACGAAGTCGGTGTACCTTGCGAAGCAGCGCCAGTAAGCGGTCGCCCCCGCCAGCAGCAGCTGCCGGCGGTCCATCTCGGCGAACTTCATGTACAGCTCCCCTTGGGCGTTGTCGGCAGCCTCGGCGTAGGCGGGAAGCTCGTCGAACCCCACCGCCTTTATGCCCCCGCCCACCTTCGTGTAGGCGACGGCTCTAGTTACCAGAGATGAATAGTCGCCGGGATCGGTCATCATGGTCCCTATATCTATGAACTTGGTCTTGACGCCCTTAAGCGACATGGCTATACCCAAAGATGAGGATGGCAACTTCGACTCGGTCGCCGACCATGGCAGCCAGGGTCGCCCCCTCCCGTCGTACATGTTGGTGTACTCCGCGACGACGATATCCTCGCCGTTCCCCGCGGGATATGGGCCGTGGTTGATAATCTTCGCCCTGGCCTCGCACTCGTCTATGAAGGCGTAGAGGTCGATGGACCCGATGGTCCTGCGGATGGCCTTGACCTGGTCCTGAGTTACGGGCTGCAGGTTCTCCTTGAGCCAAGCGATGGAGGATTCATTCAGGGCCTGATTCCTGTACCCTGACGCCGCGATCGTGGGCTTTCCGGAGCTGAAGTAGCTGGTGGCCAGCCGGTACCAGTTCTCGAGTATGAACTTCCACTCCTCCTGCTTCTCCCTCGGCTCTTTCGCTGGATCCCCTCCGTACTTGTTGTGGATCTCGCCCATCCTGGCGAGCGAGTAGTAGAGCCATTGGTACGAGACGGAGAGTCCCTGCATCGGGGACAGGAGCCCCTTGCTCTTGGCGGCCATCTCCTCGGGGGTGATCCTGCTCCAGACATCCTTCATCACGCTGAAGAGGTTGTGGTAGGTCTGGTAGAATCCAACGCATATGTATGCGTTTACCGGGAAGAGCTTTGATTCTAGAAGGCTCCTCTCGAGGACTATCTCCGAGAAGACCTTGCTGATGTGGTCGATCTGCTCGTTTATCTGCTTCAGCTCCAACTGAAATCCCCAGAAAGTAAGTTATGGTTGGAACGTGAATAAAGCATTATTGATAGAGAGGATGGGGCGGCCGCGGCGGATATGTGGAAATTTCCCAAGCGGCTGCACATATTTCTCCTGAAAGCCTTGATTGTCGTTAACCGGGACGGTATGAAGGAAAAGGTCGCTGAATTGCACGCCTTGAATGAAGAGGGCCCAGAAAAAAGAGAGATGAGGCGCGCTAAGCAGTTGCCCCGGCATACAAAACTAATGGGATTTGACGTCCATTCGTGTCAGTGAGCATGACGCTGAATTCGTAGACAACCGAAAGCGAGTCCAAGTCATGGAGTATTCCAACGTCGCAGGAATAAACGAGCTTTACATCCTGTACGGTCATTGAAATGAAGGAAACAGGTGTGCCCCTAATTACTGGTGGTGGACAGCTTTCAAGGGCTTGCTGCGGCGTAACGGTTATGTTGACATTGTCCCCTGAGGGCACGAGGTTTCGCCAATTGCCATTGAAGGCAACAACCTGACCGCCGGCGCCAACGCTCACTGTAACGCCGTAATGACCGCTAATTGGAATGCCGTTATATTCAACGTTGTAGCGTACGTTCCAGTAATTTGTGTACAGATTTCCCCAAGCATCGCTGCTTTGGCTTCCTGGAACTACTTCTGAAAAGACAAGCTGCTGCTCGCCTGTGGGGAAGAATGCTCCTGATTTCTGGACTTCAGATAGGAAATTGTCGGCTATCTGCTTGGCTTCGGCTTCTGAAGGCAGGATGGGAGCGAAAGAGTTTTGTCCGCTCCATTCTGGCGTATAGTAGCGTATGGCACCGCTTGGGAAAAGACCAAGCAAGGGATAACCTTTTCCGTCGTTTATATATGCACCAAGCTCGATGGTATCGTACCAATTTGCCTGATAGAATTGCATATTAGCATGTATTTTAAATGGAGCGCTAGTCGCGACCTGTTGGACGATGCTTTCGTCAAGAGGTATCTTTTCGATCAATAATTCGGGCAGCGCCTCCAGCTCGGGCCGAGTTTCCCAGATTACAACCGTTTCTGAGATGTTAAAAGAAGCATGCCCTTGACCGTCCTTATAATAGCCATAGTCAAGGTCATAATCAAGGGTGCCATTGATGGAGAAGTTGCCTAACCAGAGCGAAATAGTACAGACGATTACAATGGAGGCTATTGAAACAAAAATTATTTTTTTACTAGCCATGACATATCAATCCTCACAAGCCCAATTTTCATAATAGTAGTTACCAATGAACATCGGATCGGGGTCAGGGTACATTCCGCTGCCGTAACCAGGCATTTGCTCATCGTAGTAGTTGAACGTTAGTATGCCTGTCACGGGATCATATTGGGCTCGGCAGAGAATCGCTGCATAGATATCGCCATCATCTATATCGTCAATTGTTGCATGCTTCCATGCATCACCGATACTCCTAAGCGGAAAACCATTTGTGCCTGTTAGATAATAAGCAAATAATGATCCTAAAGTTGGCGTATCGGGCATTGACGTATCGAAGCCGGTCATGCCATGAAGACCATACGAAGCGAAGATATTACACCATTGCCAACGAGTTGAATACTGCAATACGCTACATGCGCTCACAAATAGCCATTCGAGATCCTGGTCACCCAAGGTCATCTGATCGTAAGACGCGAGATGATTTGGATTATTGGTTGCGAAAA
>CAZEMX010000176.1:0-4028 GCA_964513415.1 uncultured Nitrososphaerota archaeon | reverse complement strand
AACGGGGCGAACTGATGGCAAGAATGGCGGACAGCAATGGAGATGCATAGCATGGGCATCAGCGGACTTGGCAGCAGGGGCGCGGGGGAGGCGGCGAGGGCGACGGTAGCCGTGGCCTTAGCGGCGGTGGTGCTACTTGCGGCCATCTCGGGAGGCGGCGTGTCAGCAGCCACCCAGCCATACACCATACAGGCAGCAATCATGACGGTCTTCGAGGACGGCGCGGTCGCCGCAGACTTTTACATCGCAGTAGATCCGATCAACCCGACCGCCAACTTCAGCCTGCCCGGCACAACCTATCTCGACGTCACGGCAATCGGTGGCTCCGGCCTGCCCCTCGGGTACCAGAACTATCCGGGGATCGTCGCAGTCAACACGCTGGGCGAGTCGTCGGTGAGGGTGAGGTACACAACCCACGACCTGACATCAAAAACAGGCAGCTACTGGAGCATTAACTTCACCTCCCCCTCAGCGGTGAGGCTGGCGTTCCCATATGGCGCATCGGTCATCAGCTTCAATATGGCGCCGGACGCGATCGAGGGCACCGGGGGCAGCGTGGTAATTCTCATGCCGAAGGGCGAGGTGTCATTGTCATACATCCTGAGCGTCGTGGGGACTGCGGACTATGCAGTCATAGCAATCGCCGACGCGGAGGGGACCATAGCGAGCATCAACGCGTCGGGTATCGTAACCCAGTCTGCGGCGGCGTTGCTGGACCAGGCGAAGGTGGCATTCGGTCTAGGGAACTATGCCAGCGCGGAGGAGCTCGCGGAGCAGGCTAAGAGCTCGGCGCTCGAGGCGAATGCGACAGCCTACCATGCGAGCGTGATGCAGGCGGAGGCGGGCGCCGCGATATCAGAGGCTGAGGCAGAGGGTAGGAGTGGCGGGCTGGATGCGGCGAGGTCGTACCTGTCTGAGGCGCAGCAGGCTTACGCCTCCGGCAACTATGCATCGGCGCTCAGCCTGGCGGCGCAAGCGAAGGCGGCCGCCGAGGCGGCGTCGGGCACGGCAGCGTCGATCCTCCCCTACGCAGCGATCGGCGCAATTGCCGCGGCCGGGGCAGGCGGAGTATTTGCACTTACCATGAGGAAGAGGGGCGGGGGGGCTAATGCGATCAAGCCGTACGTAAGGGAGAGGCGCGAGGTGGATGTCGAGAAGATCGCATCGGAGGACAGGCTCAGGGACGAGGACATCGACGTCGTGAGGTCCCTCGCCGAGAGCGGAGGGGAAGCCCTTGAGTCTGAGATCAGGGGCAGGCTCAACCTCCCAAAGACGACGCTGTGGCGCGCGGCCAAGCGGCTGGAGAGGGAAGGCTACATCAAGATCGAGACGGTGGCAGGCCAGAACAGGCTGAGCGTGAGGAGGGAGTACTGCAAGGGCAGCGCGGGGCAGGCATGAACCTTCCGAGGGCGGCTAGGTCGCACTAGGGTCGGCAGGCAGCGGCCGGGTGGCCCGCACCTGCCGCCTTATGTCCATCATGAAGCGCCTCTTCAGGGAGGCGTTGAGCTGCTTCGAGTGCCTCGGCGGGAGGAGCTCGTATGCCCGCTCCTCGTCGATTGCGATGATCCCGAAGCCGAATTTGTTTATCGCCCGCCTGTACTCCCCGATTACGAAGGAGGCGTATCTCATGGGGAAGCCCAGGTAGACATAGTCGGAGTGCCTGAGCCGCTTCATCGCCTGCTGCAGCGCCTTGCGGAAGCACCCCAGCTTTACCTCGACGGAGAGGACCTGCCCGTCGCGCACCCCCACGACGTCTATCTCGTAGGGCTTGCGGCCGTGGTAGATGACCTCCGTCGAGACATTGAAGCCGTTGCACGAGAGGTAGTCGGCGACGAGCGGGTAGAGTATGTGTTCGTCAGACGCCTCCATAGCGGCGGATAATGCCATCAAGGGTTGGGTTGCCAAGGCGGATCACGCTTTTCGTGGCGGGAGAGGCTGCAGCCCTTTGCTCCGGCACGGGCGGGCGCGAGGAGGTCAAGAGAATGCCAAAGGGGTAAAGCATATGCGGACAATATACTTTTTGCCCTCGGTAATTACTTACCGACGAAGGTATATATAAAAGCTTGCATGATGCCCGATGCCAGTAGGTGCAGATGGTGATCTGCTATAACGATGGCTGCTCGGCATTGCGCCTACTTCAAGACAAGCTGTAGACCATACTTTTCGAGATGCCTGAAGTCGCTATCCCTGGTCAGGAGCGGCTCGCCTTCGGCGAGAGCGGATGCCGCAATTATCAGATCGGCATCTGGGAGGAGACACCCATCCGCCTTTAAGGAGTCGTGCAGCCTACAGTAATTCAGCATCACGTTGTTCGTTATCCCTACGACAGAGTAGGCCTCCTCAAGCAATGCCTTTGCTGCGTCCCGTTTATCTTCGGGGATGCCCCTCAGGACCTCGACCACGGTCAGGACCGAGACTTTGCCAGGTTCATAACAGATGCTGCCTCTTAAGGCATCGATTACCACGGAGGTGTCGAGCATGGATCAATCGCCCTTCTCCGCTTCTCTTAACATGAAGCCTCTGCGGAAGCGTTTGGACGAATGCCCTATGTTGGACAGGTCCTCCTCTGACAGCATCCTTCGCAGGACGCCATGGGATCGCTCCCTGCGCAGCTTGATGTATCCATCGTAGATCGAGAGCAGGAATTCGCCCCATTCCATGTCGCCCTTTGCTGCTTGCAGAGTCTCCTTAGCACGGACAGGCACAGATATCGTTGAATACTTCTCTTCACGGGCGGGCATGCCACTCCCTTCTAACAGTGACATAATCATATCACTATATAATTATAGTGCTTAAAAAAGCCAATTGGTGATGCAGCATCAATGCGGCGCAAGCTCATGCAACTTCTCGATGTTCCCCCGGTCGTCGCGCCTCTCGTCTATGGGGGTCTCCATTATGAGGGGCAGGGCGTGGATGCGCTCGTCCGCGAGTATGTTCCGGAAGCCGTCCTCGCCGATCTCGCCCAGGCCTATGTGGTAGTGCCTGTCGAGGTGCGAGCCGAGGCCGCCTATCGCGTCGTTCATGTGCACAACCTTGAGCCGCTCGATCCCCACGGCCGAGTCCAGCTCGTCGAGGACCTCGCTGAACCTCGTCTTGACATCGTAGCCGGCCGCGAAGGCATGGCAGGTGTCGAGGCAGACGCCTATCCTGCCGGGGGACGCCGCCTTCTCGATTATGGCGAGCAGGTCGCCGAAGGTCGTCCCGAGGCTGTTCTTCTGCCCGGCAGTGTTCTCAAGGAGCACCATGCACCTCGTCTTGAGCGCGAGCGCCTCGTCCAGGGCCGAGATTATGCGGCCGCGGCCGGCGTCCATCCCTGTGCCTAGGTGGCTGCCGAGGTGGGTCACGAGGTATGGTATCCCCAGCATGTCGCACCTGAGGAGCTCCGCCTTGAAGGTGGCGACGGACTTCTCATGGACCTCGGGTGTCGGCGACGCCAGATTGGGCAGGTAGGGCATGTGGTCCACGACGGGGGAGAGACCGGCCCTCCGGAGTCCCTCCGCGAACGCATTTCTCTCATCGTCGGAGATAGGCGAGAACGCCCACCCCCTCGGGTTCCGGGTGAAGATCTGGAAGGTCGTGCAGCCGATCTCCGCTGCCCGCGGTATGGCCTGGTCCAGCGAGCCTGCAATCGAGACGTGCGTGCCGACGTTGAGCTTTGCCATGCATCTGGTACTGGCGAGGGGGGAATTAACAGTAGCGCCGACCTCCGTTGGCGGAAGCTGGGTCGTCAGGATGCGCATGCGCATGAGCGCCGTCTTCCCGGAGCCGTTTGACCCCCAGCAAGGCGAAGACCTTGCCGGAGCTCACCCGCAGGTCTACTCCGTCCAAGGCCCGCGATGACTTGCCATAGACCTTGACGACCCCCGCGCGTCCACGGCGAATGGTATAATGGTAAAGATGGCGCGGCAACTAATATTTTTGCGCGTCGCCTGCCAGCAATCACTCCAGCTCGAACGCGCCAGTGTAGAGCTGGTAGTACATCCCCTTCTGGTCAATCAGCTCTCTGTGGCTGCCCCGCTCTATGATCC
>CAZEMX010000175.1:0-4046 GCA_964513415.1 uncultured Nitrososphaerota archaeon | reverse complement strand
ATGAGGACCGAGGGCGTCGACGGCCAAATGACATTCGTGAATCCCAATGGCACGGGCGCGGGACTCATGGTCGCCAAGCTCATGGTGGAGGCACACGACGGGAGGACAGGCGTCGAGATCGATCTGGGGAGGAGGTCAAGGGTCACCATCGTGCTCCCTGCCGCGGAGGAGAGGGCAGGGATGGCAGGCGGCAACAAGAACATCGGCCAGCAGTAATCCCATGGGTGCCTTGGCGCAACTTTGGTTTCTGGACGGTTCGGGGGGAAGGGTGGGCGCGACTACGCCCAATCGCCTATAATTGAGGCATCGTCAGCCGTGGCTGGGGTGCGTTCGAAGGCGCCTAGGAGCCCGCGGCAGCTGCGCCGCTGGGATGCGCTCAGTCCCGGGCAAATGATGTTGTTTCAGAGGGCATGCGATAGCACTCTGCTCCATCAAACAGACGAGAGGGCCCGAAAAAATGCGGGAAAATGGGCGGATCCACCATCAGGAAGGGGGCGGGGGTGTTTTACCGATTAGGAGCATGGTAACAACGGAAGCAGAGGGGCGGGCATGTTGATATGCCTTCCACCATAGAACAAAGGGTAGCAGGGTCATCATGGGACAGTTCCCCATAAAGGACTACAAAAATGCGCTTTTCTCTGAAAAAAGACCATCAAATGTCACATCAAGGCTTATGTAAGAATGTGCCACTTGACGGTGAACGACGGATTTTTTTGCATGCTCGTGATGGGGTCTACAGGCATGGGGCGATGGTGGGCGTGAGACCGTGGAGGCAAGAGTTGCCCAAGCCCAGGCAGCGAATGGCGATTGACTGCCGTAGCGCATCCTGCCCGCAAATGGGTGGGCGCAGGCGCTGTGAGGCGGGACCGCGAATTGCCATTCAGGATGCAGCAGCAAAGCAAGCAACAGGCAGAGCATGAGGCGCCCGGCGGCTGGCAGATCACGCATTCCGGCCGGAGTGCCAGCACTCCGCCAATATGCGGGCGAGGGCTTCGTCATCAACGATCGCAGGGCTCACTATAGCCGCAGTTCCTGCCGTCCCATAGCGACCACATCTGCGGCATGCCCGAAGCGAAATAGACGTCTGGGGAGACGCAGATTGGGCAGAACCGAGCATCGGCCTTCTTTCGGGGCATGCCTGCTCAACATCACATGGCAGCCGTTTCGAATTAAGCATTATGTTAAGGCAAGGATCAGGGCAGAAGGAGGTGCCCGAGGCAAGGCACGTGCGAGCGGCCCCAGAAAACCGACCACCGTGCCTTGCTGGCATACCTGTGCTGATGTGGGTGCGAATTAGGACGGTTTATCCATCCAATATAAGATGGTCATCCGCACTATAAAAGGATAACGTATCCGCGGGGCTGCAGGATCCGCTCCTGGAGCATTATGTTAACCCAATCTTTAAATAAGGTTAACATCAATGCCCCTTTGGTGCGGCTTATGGGGGCGGTTATGCAGGGGAGCAGGGCGCGGGACCTGGCGATAGCAGCGGTCTTTGCAGCGCTGATGGCGGTCGGGGCGCTCTTCTCGATCCCGTTCTACCCTGTGCCGCTGAGCCTCCAGACCTTCTTCGTCTACCTGAGCGTGCTCCTGCTGCGGAGGAGGGCTTTCATGAGTCAGGCGATATACATACTCATGGGGATCGCCGGGCTTCCCATATTCTCTAAGGGAATGGCAGGCTATGCAGTCCTGCTCGGGCCCACCGGCGGATTCATAGCGGGGTTCCTGCTCGCCGCGGTCTTCGGGGGCGCGCTGTACGGCAGGACCGCGGGGAGGAGGGGGGCGGCTGCCGCGACCGTGGGGCTCTGCATACTGATAGTCTTCGGGACGGGCTGGGCGTGGCTCACTTACTGGCTCGGAGGGAACTTTGAGGGGGCATTCCTGACTGGCGTCCTGCCGTTCCTTCCGGGGGACGCGCTGAAGGCGACCCTCGCTATCGTCATGGCGGGAAGGCTCCAGAGGCAGGGGATCGGGGGCTACAACGGGAAGAGCGAGTGAGGGTGACCGGTGGAAGGTGCAGATGAAGAGGCAAGAGGGAAAGGGAAGAGAAAGAGAAGGGAAAAGCAAAGAAAAGAAAATAAGAGGGGAAGCGGCACGAGAAGGCGCGTCAGTAAGTCGTCTTGTGGTTCAGCTTGTTCTTAAGCCAGACCTTTGACAGCGCCTCGAAGTTGGGGAAGATCTTCTGCATAGTCGGGACGTAGAGGCTGATCTCGTCGGCAGTCATGTACTGGAACTGGTACTCCCCTGAGTATGGCGATGGAGCCCCCTCACGCGTGAGGAACTCGATGTGCATGAAGTGGTCGCCGGCCTTGATCGTGATCGGCCTCCTCTCGTTGTTGAGGTTCACGATCTCGAGCGCAAGGCGCCCGCAGAACCCGCTGTGGACCTTGGCGGCGTTCAGGAACGAGAGCCCCATCCTGCCGTACCGGCTCTTGGCGGTCAGGTGCGCCACGTTGTCGGGGGGCGCGAACACGACCTCCTTCGAGATGACATTCTGGTGCTCCAAATATTGGAGGGTGCAGTCCTCCCTCACAGTGAGGATGTAGCCGTCCCCGTCGAGCTGCGCATCCACGAACGGCTCGATTATCCTGTACTTCTTGTTGAGTTCGATAAGGCGGTCTCTGCCCAAGACAGACATAAGAATCACTTAATCATCTTGTGGAGTAGCTGTTTTTAAGCTTAATCGGTCTATTCATAACAAGGTGTCACGCTTGGCAGTCGTAAACACATGGGAGGTCCACGGCACGAAGGTGCCGAAGCCGTTCGAGAGGGTCCTTAAGGTCTGCATGTCGCCGGAGGAGGGCAGCACAAAGGACTTCACGCTCATAGTCTCGCTCATCAGCCCGCGGAGCTCGACCAGCTACCACTCGCACGACGAGGGCGGGGAGCTCATGTTCGTGGTTACCGGCAGGGGCAGCGTGACGGTCGAGGGCAAGGATCGGCCAATAGGGGCAGACACGGCGATATTCGCACCCCTCGGCGTCAGGCACAGGCTTGTCAACGACTCGGACGAGACAATGAAGGTCATCTGCGTCTTCGTGCCGCCGCTACCGCCGCGGTACGTGGAGAGGGTCATAAGGGAGGAGGCAAGCAACGAGGGGAAGGGGCGGAGTTGACCATGTTCGAAGAGGAGGAGGTCGAGAAGATACTGAGGGCCGGCAGGATAGTGAGGGCGGTCAGGGAAGTGGCGCCCAAGCTGGTCTTCGAGGGCGCAAGGGCGATAGACATCTGCAACGGAGTGGAGTCGGAGGTCAGGAGGCTCGGAGGGGAGCCAGCGTTCCCGTGCAACGTTAGCATCAACGAGGTGGGGGCGCACTATACCTCGCCCCCCGGCGACAGGACGGTTATCCCGCCCATGTCCCTCGTGAAGGTCGACATAGGGGCCCACATCGACGGGTTCCTGGCCGACTCGGCCGTCACTGTGTCGGTCGGCTCTGAGCACGATGAGATGATAGGGGTGGCCGAGGGCGCCCTGGCCCGGGCGATCCAGGCGGTGAAGATAAACGGGCCCATCTCGGAGGTCGGCGCTGTCGTGGAGAAGTACGTCAGGTCCATGGGGTTCAGGCCGATAAGGAACCTCACCGGGCACCAGATCGCGCCTTACACGGTCCACGCCGGGGTTAGCATACCGAACGTCAGCGAGGGGCTAGGGGGGTTCGGCGGGAGGTTCCAGCCATGGGCCATATACGCGCTGGAGCCGTTCGTGACCCTCCCGGATGCGCGCGGCGTAATACAGGAGGGGAGGCCAGGCAACATACTCCACCTAGCCAAGCTCAAGAAGCCGAAGGACGCGGGGCAGAGAGCCCTCTTCGAGCAGATCTACGGCAGCTACAGGACCCTCCCGTTCGCGAGGAGGTGGCTCGACGGCAAGCCCGGCGCGGAGGTGGCTGGGGCGATGCTGGCAGGGAGGGCGCTCTACGAGTACCCGATGCTGGTCGAGGCATCGCACAAGCCGATCGCGCAGGCAGAGCACACGCTGCTGACGACCGACAGGGAGGTCCTTATAATAACCTGACGGCGCCTGCGCAGGCTTAAGGGTGCAAAAA
>CAZEMX010000174.1:0-4052 GCA_964513415.1 uncultured Nitrososphaerota archaeon | reverse complement strand
ATTACATTAGAATCGCCAAGAGCAAGGAATTCAATGTTATGGTTTTCGTAGCAGATAACATATTTAGAAACAAGAACAAGACTACTCATTGGAAACTCACCTGGCAATTCCTTTGTGGCAAACTTAGCTGGT
Source organism: uncultured Nitrososphaerota archaeon (assembly GCA_964513415.1). GTDB lineage: Archaea > Thermoproteota > Methanomethylicia > Methanomethylicales > Methanomethylicaceae > Methanomethylicus. The sequence continues at coordinate 3,920 of CAZEMX010000174.1, read as the reverse complement.
TTAAGAATAGCTACCCTGATTTCGACTTGCATTCCAAAAGGAAGCTTCAAAACTCTTATCTGGCCGCAAAGAAACAGCTGGAAGATTTCTCTCTCTTGAGTTAGGAATATTCTTTTTCGGAAGGGATACCAGAATTGATTATCGATTCTGGTATCTGTTTTTTCTTTCTCAAGTAAGCTAAAGTCTTGTTAGAAGCTAGAGCTAGAAGAAAGGAGGAAAGAAAGATGGAACCAAGAGACCTTGCTAAAAAATACCGGATTCGCATCAATGTGATCTACAAAATTATTTATGATCTCGAAACCGTTCAAGGGTTTGAGTTCACAAAAAGGAACGGGAAGTACCAGCTGGGACCCACGAGTATAGATTTGATCGAATCTGTTCTAAGGGATCGGGGATATACCAGTTGTGTAGCAACCTGAAGTTGAATCCGAAAATACATTGAAGGAGGTAATTTTTAAAAGCAGTGCAGAAAGTTTATTGTAATACTTGCAATGCCTCAAGCAGCAGCAAAACTTCCATTTAAGCGCCTTACGAATAATTACAAAACACTGCGATCAAAAGGATCCAGAAAATCTGAATCACGAAAATTCAAGGAGGTAAATTATGGAAACTATCGAAAAACAAGCGTTCAAAGTCAAAGAGCTCTTAAATACTCTCGGATACAACGACATCGCCATCGAAGAGCACACTGACAAAAGTTGTGAGTGGCAACCAACAAAAAAAATCAATATAACAAGTCCTGGCTCCTCTCTAGAAATAAGTAGCAAAAATTCTTGCTGGGAGTTTTACTTTAGCGGTTCTTTCTTTCAGACTTCTGACAACCTTTTCCAGCTCTTTCTGGAGAACATCGTCCTTTACCTCTCCAAAAATAAGCAATCATCAAATATGATCCTGGCGGAGTTTGGAGAGGAAATCACGGAGATTGAGACCATCGATTTCTTCCTTGACTCAGCCAGAGAGATCTTTGGAAAGCTTCGGATTGAAGAGACGCGGATGAAAATCTGTGCCGATGATTTCGTTGCTATATACGGAAAATCTATGGACGATAAAGTTGAGTTCTCGGTATTTCTTGACCTCAATGGCGACAATCCCGATAACACCGAGCTCGAAGTTTGTCTGCAAACGCAAGTGTTTTATTGCGACCTGAGGCGAAAATTGTCAAAAAATCTGGATAAAAGCGATTTGTCGCAGGCATTAGCGGATGTGAAAAGGGCTCTATCTGCCTTCAATGATATTTGTACGCAACTAGAGGATGAATCCAACTATTCTTTGAGTCTTGTTGAAAGTTCGTCTGCTGAAACTACACCGATATGGGTCTTGGACAACTTCAGAGAAAATATGGCAGTGTACGGAAATGCGGTACTCCCGTTCCAGGCCGGCATTTCTAGTCGTCCCGAGTATCTTAGCGACAAACACGGCAAGTTTATTGAGTTTTCTTCAAAGGTTGGATGCTTGAATGAAATTGTAGAAGGGTTCCCTGACGCACAGTGGCGAGTCGAGATTTTGCAAGACTGGTTCTGCTAAAAAAAAAAGGAGGAGAGGTATGAAAAAACCAGAAATGGATATTCTAAGAGTTCAGCAGCTTCTTTGCGATCTGGACTATGAAAACGACTTATTTCAATGTATTGAAATCTCAAAAGGCGGTGGAATCGAGTTCACAGCCGATATCGAGACCGGAAAAATCAAGATTTTTAATCAGGGCAGGGAGTGGATCTTCAAAGCTTTTTCGAATGATGACAGAGAAAACCCTGCAATATCTTCGGCCGTGCCTGTAGACGATATCGATTCGCTTATGGCACTTGTTGTTTTTGTCGATGGTCGAAACTTCGAAGGGGAAGATTTCTCGGAGATAATAACTCCAAATGAGCTGGTTTTTCTCGTCGATGAAATCAGGAATGCTCTAAAAATTAAAGGCTTCGAAGAGACGTATTTGACTTTTTTTGGGGATAACAATATTTTCTTGTTTGGGCAAAGTTTTGACAGCGACGAGGAAATGTCGGTTATTGTTATTGTGGATACTTACTCAACAACAATTGAAATCCACCTGGAAGTTGGCAATTTCCACAGCGCATTGGCCGGAGAAATTAGCGGGATTGTCAGGAGTTGGCAAGTGGAGAATTTAATAGAAGACTCTCTTACAGAGTATTACAGCTTCATAAAATTGCGCGATGAGCTCAAAGAGACGTTGCGTTTCGATTACGAGATTTTTGATGAAGCCGATCACGAGGGGGCCAATAACAAAAATGATTCAACAGAACTAATTCTCAATACAATAGCCTCTTTACTTGCGGTAGGCGACGAACTGACCATACCTTTAGGTGCCTCAAGGGCTGGAGAGGAAGGAACGAAGATCCTCAAAATCACATCACAACTTAGTTCGCTCAAAGAATCGATTTCTGAAAAGCACTACGTTGGTTGGAATTTCTTGGCAAAAAATCTTTTAAAAGCACCGAGAAGGGCTGTTTATGAGTACTGATAAAGAAAAGGCTCCCGTCTGCAGCGGGAGCCCCTCTAAATGTAATAATCATCAAGTTAATTATACCAATTTTCTGGTTTTTGTTAAAGAGGTGTTCCCTGAAGGCGGATTCATCGAGTTCAGGACGTTTGCGCCCGGGAAGAATCCGGTCCGCGATTTCTTCCGGACCGGAGATTATGAGGGTATCGAAACCTACCTCACAGATCATCCGGTGAATACGTTCTTCGGGGTAGCGGCCCGTAAGACCAAGGGGGGGAAGAAAGATGATGTGGCTTATTCTAGGGTTGTGTGGATCGATAAGGATATCGACAAAGATGGAGATATTTCAACAGAAGAATTCATACGCAAGCTGAGTAATTTCCGTTTTCCTCCGTCTTATATTATCAGTTCGGGCCACGGGATCCACGCGTACTGGCTCCTCAAGGAGCCTGTTGAGACTCCCGAAGACCTGACCAGGCTAGAGGAACTAAACAAATCACTCGCTCGATACTTCTCTACTGATTTCAATGTTTGCGACTATTCGAGGATAATGCGTGTTCCCAGCACGATAAACCAGAAGCCTGGTATGGTACCGGTAAAGTGCGATTTCCTGAAAGTAGATGGTCTAGTACAGCACAATTTCGAGGACTTATGTGAAGAATTCCCAGCAGAGAATAGTGATACAGGCCCGGCCGGCGACCACGCCGGGCTTTCTTCTTCCATAAAGCCGCAGAGTTTCTCCGAAGAGATAATCGACAGGGTAATAGAGGAGTGCGCCTTCTTAAGACACACACGTGATGCTGCAGAAAAGCTTACTGAACCGGAATGGTTCAGGATGATTAATAATTTAGTCGCTCTCGGTGCCCGGGAAAAGATACACGAGCTGTCCAGGCCTTATTCTGGATATAGTCGGAAAGAGACGGAGAGAAAGATCGAACATTGCATCAAGGACTCACATGGTCCAAACACCTGTGAGGATATTCAGAACTACTACGCTGGTTGTGATAACTGCATTTGGAGAGGGAAAGTGAAAGCCCCTGCAGGGATAGCTTGGAAACTCACTTCAAAAAGTAGAATCGCAGTCTTTCGTGATGAGAAAGGGGAACCTTACAAGTCCTCGACGATCATACGCAGAATGGTTTTGAATGACCTCTTTCCTAATATTTACTATGAAAAAAGCTCTGACAGGTTCTTTTCTTGGACCGGTCTCTTCTTCGACGAATTATCCAATCTGGAGGTGAAGAGATTGATTCAGGTAGAAGCGGATAAGGAAGATTTCGTGGTCCTGGACAACACTCTGAATAACATTCTGGCTACTTTGAAGACACTTTCTTATTTGAAAGATGTTCCGGAGATGAAAGGCGATCGCATACCTTTTAAAAACGGCTCGCTTGTGGTCTCGGGGAAAGTCCAGCCAGAGCTCGAACCACACTCACCAGAAAACGGGAATAAGTACGTTCTCCCG
>CAZEMX010000173.1:1502-4083 GCA_964513415.1 uncultured Nitrososphaerota archaeon | reverse complement strand
TCCTCTTTTGGAGTCAATGTGCCTTCATTGATGGCCTTATCAATAAGATCAGAATTCTCTTCCCGGTCAAACTTATTGAATCCGGCGCCATCTTTTGATATGGCCCCGTCGCAGACAGAATCAAGTGCTCTTATTGCATCTATCACTGTTGGTCCGGCGGGCGGGATGTCCCGTGGATCTTCCATGCCGGCATCGATGCCACTTTGGATAGTCCTCATGGCCTCCTCCTCCGGCAGCCCTATCTGGATCGCCACTTCGCGAAGAGCGCCCACCACTTCGGACTCCTGCAGCAGGCCTGCACCTACGAATTGGCCCAGGCTGAAGGCAGATGCGTTTAGATGAGCGTTTCTCACTCCCTCCTTTGCATTTTTCAAGGTGGCTAGCTCATCCTGCAGTGCTGCCTCAGCATAAGCCTGTTCACGCCTTGCAGGGTGGCAGGTGGCCGGCTCTATTGCGGGTAGCTGTCCCGGGCCTTCCTTCTGCTCAGCCACTGCTGCCGCCACGCGCTTCTGCTGCTGCTCCTTACCAAGCGCCTCAAGCTTCGCCGCGTTCTGATCCAGCTTAGAACTGAATGATATACCGGCCGCCTTCAGGATGCCTACCAGCCACACTAAGCTGATTGTGGCTGGCGGCCTGCCATCCAGCAGCATATAATCAACCCTGAATTCCGGGCGTGCCACTTTCGGATCTAAGGTTACCCCGGTGGCCGGATCAACGTGTTTGTGGGATGGTGGTATGATTTGGTAGGTGTTATGCAGCTTAAGCTCGCCGCATGGCAGGCCGTCCTTGAAGAGTTTAAACTGGGCAAAATCAGGCTTCTTTTTTGCGGCCGCCAGCACTTCGGCCACATCATCAGCTTTGAACCACAGCCCATATCTACCCGGTCGTGTTTGCCACTTGGTCGTGGCCGGCAGCGTGAGTCCTTCAAAAGCGGTCGGATCGTCCTGGTCTAGGCCTATGTAGCCATTGCCGGCCATGAGGCCCACATTCCCATTGTGCCGGAGAGCCTCATCATAGCTGTGGGGGTGCTTCTGCCATTCCTTTTCAATCGGCGGAAACTTCTCCCCTGGGCGAAGAAGTACGAAGGCTGCCCCAGGCTGATTAAAAACTTCGGGAACGGCTGCCATTTAAACCGCCTCTGATTTGTACGGCATCTCGGAAATTACGCCAATTTCCGACAACCTGACAAGTGTTTTCCTGCCGTCCAGATGCTCCAGGGTAAGGTGCAGGTCGGTGATTGCGACAACTTCGCCCTTGATGCTTTTTTTGGCACCAACCGGCTGAATTCTTACGATTTTTCGATAATACCGTTCATATGGGTTACACTCCAAAGGCTTATATTGGAGAACGTCTCTATATTCCATAGTGTTTTCTCCTGTAGTGTTTCGGCACGCGCCAACGTGCCGCGCTTCCATTTACGGCGAAGCGCCGCCGTATTCACACGTTCGATACAGTATAATTAATAAAAATGTTAACCTTTTAATCCTGCCGCGCTTATGCCACGGTCAATCAAGAATCGCGTGGCTGCGCTCAAGGAAACCTCCTGCCTGGGCTGCCAGGTCCTCAATGACTCTTCTCTGAGATTCTGACAGGTTCACTGTCAGTGCATCGCGGTATTCAACTTTTTTTCATCTCTATCGCCCGTTTTTTAATTATGGTCAAATGGACGTTGCCGGAGAGAAGGACAAGTCTAGTAGGCCGAAACGTTTATATTCTAATACGTTATAGTACAGTATGTATTAGCTTAGGCGTTAGAAGAAGAATCTATCCTCCTCTAATATAATACTGAAACTCAGACCTTCGCTATCAGGCGAACCATCACCCGCTTCCCCAGGGTTGTTGAAATATCGGTCGTGCAAATCCGGCCCGCTTTCTTCATGCGCTTCACAGCAGCTTTCACAGTGTCATAGGTAATGTCTTCGCCGTACATTAGCTTAAACCGGCCGCAGATATCGCGTTGCTCAATGCCATCATTGCCATTATTTCTTATAATGAGGCAGATACGATCTTCTATAAATCCGCTTTTATATTTTCGTGTATCGTGCTTAACATAGTCGTTCTTGTGGTTGGGGTCGAACCTATGCTGATTCATGGCATGCTTATATGCGTCGTCCCGCTCTTTCCACCAAATATCAAGCTGCTCCCCACCGACACGAGGAGCGGAGTGTGCGACCGGCTCCCTATTATAAGACTCTTCCAAAACGCGCACTTTCCACGCGTCGTCGCCCCCCGATTTTTCTTCTTCGCCGCGACCATTCATGAATTTGTCCGTCACTATCTTATAACCAAAAAACGTCCGGCAGTCGTCGCATATCCGGGCCAGGTGCTCATCGTAGCGGATCGTGCCGCCGCATTCGCATTTGCCACATTCTTGAAGCCGTTCGTTGTGCTCGCCGTAGGCGATCCGGCCACTCATTTCTCTCAACTTGCGCTGCGCCCTATAGGGGAGTTTGACCGGAGCAGCATATAGCCGGGTGTCGGGTTGAAGGCGCACCTCAATTCGTGGCGGGGCGATATCCCCCTGAGATATCCACCCGGTCGATGCTGCCGGGGTTTTGCTATGCAGGAAGATCAGGGTATC
>CAZEMX010000173.1:0-1402 GCA_964513415.1 uncultured Nitrososphaerota archaeon | reverse complement strand
GCGGCTAGCAGCCATTTGTTCGCGGGCCACGGCCGCCACATGCAGCGTGGAAGGCTCAATTGACCACAGAATTCAGTGGAAGGCATTAACTTACCTGCTTGATTTTTTTGTGCCCGAATTCGGGCGCCACACAGATTATAAAAATGTCCTCATCTCCATATCCGCAGCTTCGACAGCGTCCGGCCCACAAGTTTGTTCTTTACCCGGCGGGCGATCTTCGCCGGATCGCCAGAGGCCAGGACTTCGGCGTCTCTGACCACCCTGGCCGCCTTAAAAAGGTGGTTTGATGTTTTTCTTGTCATTTTAGACTGTCTCCCTTTCAAATGTGAAAGCATTGATGACATCTTTCGCGTTGCCTTTATACAGCGTCCCACCCTCACTTCCGGTTTTATCTACCACAACGTAGATTACCCCGACGTGATAATTGTCCAGCATCACGGCTGCCGCGGCGTAACTTGCTGCCACGGAGAAAACATTATCATCATTCTTCCCAGTTCTTAAATAGGCTTTGTGTCCATCAACGGTTGTGAATATGCCATCATCATACTTTGTCCGTTCATCGACATACCACCCAAGGGCATAATTTCTGATAGCGTCTTTCAATATCTGCTCCGTCTCCTTTTTCTTTACTTCGGCTGGAACCTTTTCAGGCGAGCCATAAATTGCTATGTTGTAGTCCTCTATATCTCGTCGGAAGTCATCGGGTATGTCAAGGACTATAATGTTTTCCACTTGTGCTGTCCCGGTGTCATAGTATTTGTTGCCCACCGGGGCTTTGGGAAATGCTGGATAATAGAACGGAAATAAAACGCTGTAACCTGTCCAATGGGCGTTTGGTGAGGACATTGGAAATACATAGCGCTTATCTTCTGAGTCATACATTCTAAACATTTTGTCGTCATTGCATCTCCAGACAGGATCAGTTAGCGTGAAATTCCATCCATCGATGCTTATCGATGTGTCGGATGAATTCACGTTTTCTCCTAATGAGGTGGGGATCGCTACCAATACCACAGACATGAGCATTGCTCCTAGCAATGCTCCCAATATCTTTTTACTTGTGATCATTCAAATCGCCTCCTCAACCTTCTCCTCATATTCAAAACACTCCAGATTTGGGTCTTTTACCATATTGTGAAACAGGCACCAGCAGTTCACGCTGCTACCTCAGGCCGCCTATATGGGCATTTCCAGCACGTGCCCATTCAAATCACCCTCGCCGGCTGTGTTTGCAGCCGCGAGATTGTGTCGTCGTACGGTCGGAATGGCACGCTCATCGCTCTCTCGAACACATCGTCGCATAGCGGAAAATACCTTTTCTGATGCTTGCATCGCGTCCCGGGGTGATAGGCTGCCGCGGGGCATGAGCAGGCTCGCGAAGTCGTGCAGTAATATGCGTCCT
>CAZEMX010000172.1:1661-4091 GCA_964513415.1 uncultured Nitrososphaerota archaeon | reverse complement strand
AAGGAGGCAGAGGACCGACTAAAGAAGCTGCAAGTGCGGTATCTGACCGCTGCACTAATCCGAGAGTTCATTAACTCAATCCTCTTGGAAAAGGGTCTTGAGGAGTACCGGCACGCACTCACAAGGCTAGGTCAGCCCGTCTACGACGTCACTACTACGATCAAGAATACAGCATTCCGTGATTATCCGTCTCCGGAAAAGGTGCATATGCTGGCTGGGGATGCTGTCCTTGAGGAATACATGCTACTGAAGGTATTGCCCAGAACCATCGCAGACGCCCACTTATGCGGCGCAATCCATCTAAACAACGCCAACTATTGGGCATTGAGACCGGCGGATATACAGCACGATCTGCGACCCTTCTTGGAGGGCACCCTTCCTGCAGACGGAACCGGGCTCTCCCTGCCAACTCACAGTTGCCCAAAGAGCTTTACCGGGGCGCTCTACACTCTGAATTCATTATTAAGATCAACCTCAACCTTGGTATCGAACTCCCAATCTGTGGGATTCTTCAACATCTTCTTGGCGCCGTTCATTAAAGACTTGGATGACGCCACCGTGAAATCAAACCTCCGGGACTTCCTCTACAACGTGAACAGTTGTGTAAACATAGGCGGCAATGCCGGGATAGCAATAAACGCCGAGCTTGAGATACCTCCCTTTTTGGAGAGCGTCAAAGCGGTCGGCCCCAATGGCAAATCGGACCAGTATTCGGACTACTATGATGAATCTCTTAGGCTATTGAGGCTATTTCTGGATCTGATGAGAGAACCCGATGGGGCATCAAAACCTCTGATCAACCCTGCGATATTCCTTAAGGTGCGTAAGAAATCACTGGTAACCGACAAGGCGTCTGATTGCTTCGAGAGCGCATACAGGCTGGCAGAGGCGTGGGGGTCGGTCTACTTCGTGAACCAAATGCTGCCCTGGCAGCAGTCCAATGTCTTCTATAACGCAAACCTGTCCCGTATCGACTCAGAATGGAAGGACTGGGAGAGCGGAACAATGAGGGTCGGTTCACTAGATAACGTCACGCTGAACCTGCCGCGCATCGCCTATGAAGCAAATGGTGACGACGACCGACTGATAGAGCGCCTGAGAGAGTTGCTTGAGCTCGCAAGAGAGGCCCTCTCAATAAAGAAGCAGATTCTCGAGGAGCGCGTGCATATCGACCGTCTCCTGCCCCTCTACAAAGAGGAATTTGAGGGGAACAATTACTTTAGGATTAGCGACTCCCCCGGCATAATCAGTTACGTTGGACTTCCGGAGGCCGTTAAATATCATACTGGGTTTGATCTATCCGACAGCGATGAGGCGCTGAAGCTTTCGACCCTGATAATAGACACAATGGACGGGTATGCCCGTCAGATGTTGCCATCGACAAGGCTCTTGACCTCCAGCATAACGTTCGAGCCCTCTGCCCAACGTTTGGCTCAGCTCGACGTCGCATCAGGATATCTCAAATCGAAAGACTCTCAGACCTACACCGAACACTCAAACCTGCCGCTGACCACTGCTATTCCACTCCGGAAGCGGCTACACATAGAGGAGTTCTTCCAGCAGAAGACCAGAGGCGGGCACCTTTTTGACCTCAGGCTCGAGGAGCCGTTTCCAACTTACGAGGTTCTTTCAAACAACACAAGGCGGATAATTGAAACCGCCGCAATCGGCCTCTTCACATTCACGCGCGACTATTCCTACTGCTCTCGATGCAGAAACATCATCTACGGCTTCCATGAGAAATGCCCTGAATGCGGTTATGATGGCAATCGCATAATGCTGTACACGAAGACCTATGGCAAGATCAAGCCATCCAAGATGTGGAGCACAAACGACCGGCAGTTTGCCCTTAATACGCAGCGGTTTACCCTTTGAGGAGCATTATCGCCTGCGCAAGGTCCCCATTGGTCGACTCTAACGCCTTCTTGGACGCTTCGATGCTGGCGCCAGTCTGGGCAGCAACCAACTGGGCATCATCGTCTGATATCTCGATCTTGATCGCGTCTGTCTCTTGGGCCTCCTCGACCACATCCCCAACGACTTGGTAAATGGTCTGTCCGCTCACCTTCATCACGGTGATCTGCGGGTCGGGTATGACGAGGTTCTTGCCCTTCATATGAAAAGTGATCTTGAATACGCCAGGCATCTCCTCCAGCTTCATGCCCATGCGCGACATCATCCTCTTAGCCTCTCTTGGATTGATATTCCTCATACTTCCTCGCACCCGTTCAGTCCTCTTCTCCTCTCCTTATTTTTACCGCCAGTCCTATTTTAAAGCGCTTCATCTCCTCGCCTGCAAGGATGGCCCTGCCGACCGCTATTACTCTGCCCTTTGAGTTCATTATCATGACCTCTTCCCCGGGGTGGATATCGGGGTCACAATCTAAAACGTGCTTTGCGAAGAGGTTCCTGCCCTCCTTTATGAATTCG
>CAZEMX010000172.1:0-1561 GCA_964513415.1 uncultured Nitrososphaerota archaeon | reverse complement strand
AAGTCGCTCTTTGTTATCATATCCCTGTCATTGCGTATTGCGAACAAGCCTGCCTCTGTGCAAATCGCCTTGATCTCGGCTCCAGTGGCCCCATCTGTGATGTCTGCAAGCTCCTTCATGCTGACTTCCTTAGAGACGTTCATCCTGCTTATGTGTATCTTGAATATCGATTCCCTTCCCTTTGCATCCGGGGCCGGAATCTCGATGACGCGATCGAACCTCCCAGGTCTCAGGAGGGCAGGGTCGAGGAGGTCTATCCTGTTAGTCGCCCCGATTATCTTGACATCTCCCCTCGAGTCGAAGCCGTCGAGCTCGCTGAGCAGCTGGAGAAGCGTCCTCTGCACTTCCCTCTCTCCGCTGACTGAGATGTCCCCCCTCCTGCCTCCAACAGCATCGATCTCATCAATAAACACTATGCTAGGCGCCTTAGCACGGGCAAGCTGGAACAGTTCCCTGACCATCCTCGCCCCTTCACCAATATACTTCTGGACGAGTTCCGAGGCAACCACCTTGATGAATGTTGCCTTTGTTCCGTTTGCAACCGCCTTCGCCAACAGCGTCTTGCCGCAACCGGGGGGGCCCTGAAGAAGAACCCCCTTAGGGGGCTCGATGCCCACCTTCTCAAAGACCTCTGGCTTGAGTAGCGGGAGCTCCACCAGCTCCTTGATGTCCCTTATTTGGTCCTTCAACCCGCCGATGTCTGTATAGCTGACCTTGGGCGTCTCGACGACTTCCATTGCCTTTACATACATATCGAGAGAATCCGGCAGCACCTCGAGAACCGCAAAGTTTCGCTGGCTCAATGCAACTCTCTTGCTTGGTGTGAGCTTCTTTACATCAACATCTTTCAAAACATTAACTATCAAAGAGGGTCCAGTTGAACTCTTGACAACCGCCCTCCCGTCTTCCAGCACATCTGTAATATTGCCCTCTATGTAGGGCGGCACTGTTAGCTTTTCTACCTCCGTGCGAAGCGCTTGGATCTCCCTCTGAAGCCGGTCCCTCTCGAAGAACCAGTCGCGCCTCTCGGCCTCTAGCTCGAAAGCCCTCTGCTCGAGTTTCTTCAGCTGTAGCAGAAGAGTGGAGCCATCATCCTTATAATCAATATTTTCAGTCATCCGCCTCACTACACTAGCCATAGGTAACTTTTAGTTTAGCTTCTATAACACTAAATTCAGACGGTGCCTTTTATGAATTGTGAGATATGCGGCAACAGGATAGTTGGGCGCCCAACCCAGGTTACCATAGAGCGTACTGTGCTCTCGGTTTGCCAAGAATGCTCACGCTTTGGCACGGTCGTCGACAGAAAGACCGCGTCTGCTATTGAGCGAGCAATTCCAAAACCCGGTCCTAAGAAATACCTTCCAAAGCCGGTCAAGAAAGCGCAGTTTGATGAGTTTGTTCTTGTTGATAACTTCGGGGAAGTCATCCGCAAGGCCCGTGAATCTCAGGGCCTCACGCGGGACGCCTTTGCGCACAAGCTTGGCGAGAAGGGGTCCGTCATAAGGAGAATCGAAGCCGGCGAGATGTACCCGACGGCAGATCTTGCCAAGAGGATGGA
>CAZEMX010000171.1:0-4135 GCA_964513415.1 uncultured Nitrososphaerota archaeon | reverse complement strand
CCTCGGCCACCCAGCTCATTTCCCTGCCTCCCCACTTCTTCGGGAAGCGGATGCCCCTCAAATTGTACCGGGCAAGCCTTTCGACGAAATCCCGGGGGTAAACGATCTCATCCCTGTCCATCCTGCGCAGAAAATCGCCCGATACCTCTTCGCGCACGAATCTGCGCACTTCCGCCTGAAGCGCTCTCTCTTCCGGAGTAAGCAGGAAATCATACATAACATAACCTCCCTTTCAAAAAGAATATCCTCTCGATCGATGAACTTTCCTGGAGACAGTTAAGAAAGATAAAGGCGGACGGCAAAGAGTCAATATCCGAAAGTCCGGCATTGAGGCGGCAAGGAAGAGAAACAGGGGATCTCCGGTGCAAAAAACCGGGGCACGCACAGGTCCTGCCCGTGTCCCGGCCGAACTGATACTTTTTTGTCTACAGCGGCGGCATGCCGGTGACGGTAAAAGCGAAGGTCACCGTGCGTACGGCTCCCGGGGCGCAGTCCAGCTTCCATGCCAGGATGCCGTCTTTGTCGGGGACGGTCTTCGGATTCGATTCGACGAGCTCTGCCTTGACCGCCTCATCCTGTGAAACGGGGATCTGGTCCTTCAGGGTGATCTCTACCGGATGTGACCGGGTATTTCTGATGATCACGCTGCAGGTGTAGGTCGTCCTGTCCTTGCCGGTCAGTGTCTTTTCGTGGAAGACCTTCTCGGTGCGCTCGACTTTCATCCCCTCATCCCTCCCCAGGTCGATCCCGATCTTCTCCCCGGGCTGGGCCTGCCTGATGGTTCCCCTGCCCATGAACTCGCCGTCCACATAGGCGCTGTATGCCCCGGCGAGAATGGGTGCGCTGCCGTTCCAGACCGCCTGCGCCCTCAGGAAAGCACTCTTGTCGATCCGGGGGCAGGTCAGCCTCTCGATGGCGGCTTCCATCGTTTTCTTCTGGAGGATGATCGACGTGGGGGTTCCGTCACCGGGCAGGGTCACCGACCCGGCGGCGCCCATGACATACGATGCGGCGGTTGCCTTGACTTCGGTCTCGAAGTCCTGATCAACCGCATCCGCCTCCGGGGCGGCAGACATGAGGGCCGACTTCTCCATCATGACGCTCCCCCGGTAACGCGGCAGCCCGATATACCAGGGAGAGAGCTCGGGGGCATGGATGCCGAATCCCGGCCTTCCCGTCGCCACCAGGAGCTCTTCGGCCTCCCAGTCTGTGCCCGTGGCCTGTCTGGCGACGGCCGTTGCCTCGATTCTCATCTCTTTTCTGCCGGGATCTGCGTGCACGGCATACTCGGGCTTCCACGAGCCGTTCTTCACGGCATAGGAAATCTGCACGGCCCCGTCGCTGTCCGTTTCCACCGTGATCTCGTATCCCTGTTTCCGTGAGACCGCACCAAGCTGCTCTTCGAGATCCTTCACCGCAAGCGAGAGCTCGTCGATCTCCCTTCCCAGCAGGATGTGCTTTCTGTTGAGGCCTTCCACCTTCTCGTCGATGAACAGGAGCGCATCCGAGAGATGGGTCCGGGAAAACGGCGTCTCTTTATCCTTGACCCCGGCGGCATCGAAGATCAGCTCGATCTGTCTCTCCACGGTCTTCCGGAGTCTTTTCCTCTCTTCCAGCTCCGCCCTCTTGCCGGCGAGGGCGTCCTTGAGCTGCTTTGCCTTGCCGGAGACGAGCCGTTTCGGTTCGATGCTCATGGATCTGATGCCTGTGCCCCGGGCAGGAGCCACGATGACGGAATCATGGATCAGCTCCGGGGGGCAATCGACCACGAGACGGCCGCCGGAGGCAGAGCGCTCCACGGTGAGAAGCGCCATGTCCTGGTACAGCACTACGCGCCTGAAGCTCTCCGCATGGGCGGCGCCCGCCAGAACAGCCGTGATGAGAAATGCCGAAAGGATCCTCTTCATACTCATACTCCTCTCCTGTTCAAGATATGTGCTGTGCAGGGCAGACATCGTATCCGAATTCCGTCCGCATCAACAGGAAAGCTGCTCCTGGTACAGTACTCCTTCCACGGCGGGTTGAGACGCTGTCAGAAGAGATACCGCAGCCTGCCTGCCCCCAAGTCCACCATCCCTGCCTGCTTGAGCTCGAGGCCCTCCATCTCCAGGAGGCGGCGCTTCATGGCAATGCCGCCCTGGAACCCTCCGAGCGACCCGTCGGAGCGGATCGCCCTGTGGCAGGGGATAATCACCGGGAAGGGGTTGCGGGCCAGGGCGTTGCCCACGGCGCGGGCGGCACGCGGTCTGTCCAGGTGCCCGGCGATGTCCGCATACGTGCTCACCATGCCGCGCGGGATCCGGTGTTCGGCCCGCAGGACCTCCTGCTGGAATTTGGGGCACATCCCCAGATCGATCATGGAGAGAGAAAAGCGGATATCCTCTCCCGAGAGGAACGACCGGATGTCATCGGCAAGTGCTCCGATCTGCGGGACCTCAGCGCTTCGCGCCTGAGGGAAAGCCCCGCTCACCAGTTCTTCCGCGGACCGTCCGGGCCTGGAGAGCAGCACCCGCATGACCCTCGGCTGCCCGCTCACGATCGACCAGAGGAGGGCAACAGGCCCGAAGGGGGTGGACCGGACCACAGCCAAAAGATCATCTCCGCGTTGTCTTCTCATCAAAAGCCGCCCGAACGGCATAACCCGGCTTCCGGACCCTTTCCGCAGCATTCACACTACTTCTTTTCATGAAAGGCCTTCACCAGCCCGCGTGCACGGGCCAGCTGGTCTTTCGTCATTCCCCCGGCAACCTCGCCGCGGGCATGGGCGGCCTTCCTGATGCCCTGCTCTGCCGCAAGCGAAAGCCACATATAGGCCTGCACGCTGTCCCGGGGCACTCCGTCGCCTTCTTTGTACATGATCCCGAGGCTGTACTGGGCAGACGCCTCTCCCTGCTCGGCCGCCATGCCGAACCACCTGGCGGCCTCGGCATACCACTGAGGCACGCCTTTTCCCTGGATGTACAGAACCCCCAGATTGTACTGGGCATCTGCATTGCCGCTTTCGGCGGCCTTGCGGAACCACTCGGCCGCCATCTCATAATCCCGGGCCACTCCCTTGCCGTCCGCGTACATGGCGCCGATGCTCGTCTGCGCATCGGTAATACCCTGCTCTGCAGCCATGCGGAACCATTTGTGCGCTTCCTCGTAATCCTGCGGAACGCCCCTGCCCCTCATATAGAGCTTCCCCAGGCTGCACTGGGCCGCGGCATGCCCCTGTTCGGCAGCCAGGCGGAACCAGGCCGCAGACTTCGCGAAATCCTGGGGGACTGGCTCTCCCTGTGCATACATGCGACCGAGGGAATACCGGGCTTCTGCATCGCCCTGCTCGGCGAGCAGGACCAGCTGTCTGTCAGGTTTCGGGACAACCGGGATGCTCACCGCCTTCTTGCCCGCACAGGACGGGGTGTAGAGCAGGAGAGCCATCAGGAACGGAATAAGTCGTTTGCAGCCGTGCATGGGAGTTCCTCTGTATGATCAATCTATCGTAAATGCCGGGAAATGTCATCACCAAGACTGCCAGGAGAATGGAGCGATGTCGGATACGGCTCATGGCGCTCGCCGGGGGCGGCCGGTCAGAAGCGGAAAAACACCCCTGCATTGAACACGAACTGGGCGAAAACGTTCGACGAAACGGCGACCGAGAGCCCGCCGGGGCTGCTGAAGAAGACCGCGCCGCCCCCGTCATCGTCGACCAGGGTGGCGAATCCTCTCCCCTCGAAACGGACCCCGAAGCGCTCGGTGATATACGCCTTTGCCCCGCCTCCGAGCCCGAGGGAAAATCGCGTCCGCGAGCTGAGGCCCGATGGTTCCGGATCGAAATGGGTTACCCCCAGCGTGCCGACGACGAAGGGCCGCACTGTCCCTTCATCGTGCCAGGTATAGGTGCCCCCGATCTGGATATAGTGAACGTCGATATCGAACAGCACCTCATCGGACAGAATGCTCCCGTCGGCTTCCAGCTCGGTCGACTGGCGGCTGTAGTAGAATTCGAACTGCCTGCCCTGGTCCAGAGGAAAACCGATCGTCGCCCCCAGGCTGATTCCCTCTCTCAGTTCGAGATCGGTTCCCGAGAAGCTCTCTTCGAACGATCCCCCGAAGGTGTAGCCCACCAGGGGCGTGACCTCCAGTTCCACCG
>CAZEMX010000170.1:0-4182 GCA_964513415.1 uncultured Nitrososphaerota archaeon | reverse complement strand
GCGTAGATCACGATAATGCCGAAGGATACAGCCACTATGCCCACGGATACGGTCAGTGATAGGCCGGCTGCGGCTGTCGCCGAAGCATAGATTATCAACGCGAGTCCTGCAACAAGGATTATCGCGCCGAGGACCGTTCCCAGCAGCTGGAAGGAGAGATCCATGTTCCCCACAGTTACGTTATCCCACGCGTGTTTGATATCGGTTGCGCATGCGACCATCCCCGGGGGAGGGGCGGAGGGCCCGTTGCCCTCAGCGGGTGCGGCACGGAAAATGAGTGGCGGCGCGCATAAAATGACTCGCGGCTGAGGATTTTGGTGTGTTTCGCTTGGATCCTATAAAGGATGCTAACTCAGTGTCGGGTGGCGTTTACTGTTTTTTTACGTTTGTTGAGCATTTTTTAACATAAGTTGAATGAAAAGGGATATTAATAGCCCTCCGAAGAGGAGGATGCAGGTGAAAATTATGGCTGATGAAGTAGTGGAAGAACTAAGGCAGATACGCAAGCTGCTCGAGCCGAAGCCGGCGCCGCCGACACCGCCGCCGGCGAAGAAGAGCCTCATGGATGAGTTCAAGGATTTCCTGAAGAATTACAAGGTTCTTGGGCTAGCAGTCGCTTTCATCATGGGCCTTTACCTGGGCAACCTCGTGCAGTCGCTCGTCAAGGCATTCATAATGCCGCTCATAGGTCTGGCGCTCCCCAACATGGCGGACCTTGCGACGCTGAGAGTCGAGGTAGGGAGTCAATATTTCCTCATTGGCGAATTCCTTGTCAACCTGATCACGTTCATCATCGTAGCGTTCGTGATCTTCCTCATTGTGAAGCTTGCCAAGAGGATGAAGATAGATTAAGGGAGCAGAAGGCTCCTTTTTTTATTTACGTCAAACGCTAAATACGTCACGCGCCCAGAGTTACTCCTGGAGAGTCTACTGCCATGGCATCTGCCGGTAAGGTCAAGGCCGCCGAGGCGGCGCTGTCAGAGGTTAAGGACGGCATGGTCCTGGGGATAGGCACCGGGTCGACCGTCGCCATATTCATCAAGATGCTCGGGAGGAGGGCGGCGAAGGGGGGGCTGAGGGTGATGGGCGTGCCGACGTCCTACCAGTCGGCCTACCTGGCCGCGGAGGCGGGCATCCCGCTCACAACGCTCGATGAGCACCCCGTCCTTGACCTCGCAGTCGACGGGGCGGACGAGGTGGACGGCGGGCTGAACCTGATCAAGGGAGGGGGGGCCGCGCTCACGAAGGAGAAGATAGTCGACTCTGCTGCCAAGAGGTTCGTCGTCATTGCCGACGGCTCCAAGCTCGTCGGGACTCTCGGGGAGAAGTCCGCCCTGCCGATAGAGGTCATGCCGGTCGCGCGCAGGACGGCCATGGCGAGGATAGGGCAGATCGGCGGGGAGCCGAGGCTGAGGGACGGCGCGGATAGGAAGGACGGCCCGTGCGTCTCCGACAACGGCAACTTCATAGTCGACGCCAAGTTCGAGGCGATACCCGATCCTGCCGGGCTCGAGTGCAGGCTCAAGCTGATACCCGGCGTCGTCGAGGTTGGGCTCTTCGTCGGCATGGCCCACACCGCATACCTGGGCGGCGAGGGGGGCGTGAAGAGGCTGGACAGAAAGGGCCGCTGACTGGCCAAAAGGTAGTGCCGGGGGCGGGATTCGAACCCGCGATTTCCGGATGTCTCATCTGAGAGCGCCTTGTCCACTGTGTCGGATTATGAGTCCGGCGCTCTAGCCAGGCTGAGCCACCCCGGCAACGCAGTTTTTTATCGCAACCGTCTATTTTAATTCTTCTGATTGAGGAAAAAAGGATGGGGCCTTCTGCGGCATCCCATGATGGTCACTCGGTCGCCTCTTCGAGGGCGCCTATCTGCTGTGGGATCGCTTGGGGCGCGCGGCGCCTCCTGATGGCGGCGAGCGTGTCGCCCTCCCAGACGAACTCCAGCCCCTGCCTGCCCTCGTGCGCCCCCCTCTGGAGGACCGCGCCCACTACGAGCGGCAGCATCACGGTCGTCTCCCCGTAGGCGGTCGCCCTGTGGGCGGAGGAGGAGACCTTGCCCCAGGACTTCGCCTCATCCAGCGTGCTCCCGGAGAGGCCTCCCCAGTGCGGGGCGTCGGCAGTAATCTGGAAGGCGTACGAATGGCCCTTGGTGTAGTCGAACATCACGGTCGCGTCGTTGATGTAGTTCTTCGGGACGCCGCCCCCGATGTAGATGGCGCCGGTCTTCCTGGACTTGAGGACGATCTGGCCTATCTCGTAGTTGTCCTTTATCGTGTCGACCATCAGCGGCGGGATGCCCTTCGTCCTTGCCTTTCGGTAGTGGTTGGTGATCCCTATGCCTATCGAGCTGTCCGCTATGGCGGGGCAGAAGACAGGCACGCCGCGCCGGTACGCCGCGTATAGGATCGAGTCGGCGTCGCTTATTGTGCCCCCCAGCATCTGGAGGAACTCACGCGTCGAGTACCTCTTCGCCTCGAGCGAGTCGCAGAATGCGGTTATCGAGTTGTCGCACTTGACGAAGCCGACCTCGTCCACGTATGCGTCGTATATCCGGTTGATGTAAAGGTCGTGCAGCTTCGAGTCGTCCGATGCCGCGGAGCCGCGGTAGTGGCTGTACCCACTAGCGGCGTAGTAGTCTTGGTAGAGGATGGCTCCAGTCGAAACGACGACGTCCACAATCCCGCATGCGATCATGTCCCGGATGACCTTGCGCAGGCCGCCGGCGATAAGGGCGCCCGAGAGGCCTAGCATGACCGTGGGCCGGCGCCTGTCCAGCAGCATGTTCTCGTAGACCCTGACGCAGTCCGCCAGGTTCCTCGACTGTATCCCGCAGTAGCTCCAGGCGTCTATGAGGTCGCTGATGGTCCGCACCCGCGCGAGGTCGACTGGGCGTATCTTCTCGCGCAGAAGGGCGGCGCGCTTCTTCTCGTCGAGGCCGTACTGGACCTGGAAGTTGTGTATGCATTTCTCTTTGCTGCCAATTTGCACATCGTCCCACCTCTTGTTTTGGAGCACCGAGGAAGGGGCGCGGCTGGAGGCGTGGATCAAGCCATTGTCGCCAAGAAGCAGCGGCGCGGAGTTGGGCGGCAAGCGGGTTGCAGCCCGTATAGCGGCATTATGCGGGCACGGGGCGTGCGCAGTGCGCCCTCCTGATGCTGTGTTTACGATTTTTGCATCTCTTATAAGAGTTGCCTTCGACGATAGACGCCCTTCCGGGGCGACCAACGTCATCTCGAACAGGCGGGCGGGGCATTTCGGATGATGAATGACGGGGCGCCCAAGGCGGTTATACGTCGATAGTCGAGGCGGGGCGGGCTTCAGCACCGTTCTGTGCCGCAGGCGCCGGTCGAGCCGCAAGGGAGGTGGGCGTTCTGCGCCCCGGCTGGAGCGGGATGATGGGAAAATCTATTTAAATCAACTCCAGTCTTTAAGGAACGGCGCAGGAGAGGCCCTAGTAGCTCAGCCCGGCAGAGCGACGGTTTTGTAAACCGTTGGCCGGGGGTTCAAACCCCCCCTAGGGCTCCACTTAACCTTTTCTTGGAAAGAAAATGTTCACGAAAAGAAGCGGTTTATGATGCAGGTTCTGAATATTCTTCAGCGTCCCCTATACAGTACGACCTCGAGGTCTTTGATGGATTCAGGCGCTTCGTGATAGCGAACAGGCAGCCCGGGGGGCGGTGACGGCGCATCCAGCCTTGTCGATCGCTTCTACGGGGAGACGACCGAAGGGGACTGAAGGTCATTTATTAGTTGAATATGGTCAGCCAGACGCCCCGTAGTCGAATATCGCGATCCTGCAGCGGCTGCATTTCAGCGCAGGGGTGCTCCGGTCGCGGAGCGAGAATGGCGCCAACAGGCATGGTTCCCCTATCCAGGTTGCGCGGATCGCGTGCCTGGCAGTGTCCCACCTTATCGACCGTGCATATATGAAGCCCCTCTCTAGCGTTGCGCCGCAGGCAGGGCAGCTGCGGATCGGCGAAAGCGCCTTTGAATATGCCTCCATGCGTAGCCCTCAAAGGGTAACTCTGGCCGGACGGATAAATGCCTAACCTCTTTAAGTTGCATCGCATCGACAAGTCGTAGTCCGGATGAGGACACGGCAATGCGGTCCAAGCGATGCCGGACGGCGGGCCCTGTCAATAGGAGCGGCTGAATCAGGCGGGCAGCTTCAGATCGATA
>CAZEMX010000169.1:0-4196 GCA_964513415.1 uncultured Nitrososphaerota archaeon | reverse complement strand
GGATAAAAGCTTAACCCCATAGAGGTCATGCGGAGCTGATCAGTCATTACATAAAGTGGTGCGTGGTGACTAACGTTTGATAGCGATGCTCTCCGACCGTTCATTCTATCGCATCCAACGCTCCCCAGAGGCGGAGTCATCAAAAAACGCAGATAAGGCGCATGGATGGATGATCGCATCATAATGTATGCCCACAAGGCAGGGTACGAACTTTCTATAACCCAAGTTTTTGAAAAAAACGGTTGTGAGAAAAAATGGGAGAATAAAAGATGATGTTTGTGCCTATTTACACCAATTATCAATGCGACCCGTTTCTTGTATGTACGCATTCATAGTTACTGTTGCAGGATTATCATACCCCGTATAGGAGCCGCTTCCAGAGCCGGTCCAGCTCCTGAAGGTGGCACACCCTATCGTTGTGGCTGAAATTTGAACTTGAGTGCCCTTCAGATACCACCCGCTGCCCGGAAGCAAGTAGCCAGAGCCTAGACCTGTTTTGATCATGCGTAGATAACACTGCGTGTTCAAGTTGGGCAAGTTAGTGGTCGTTGTCTGGGTCAATGTTGGGTTTGCAAGACTCCAATGAGCGGACATCCAACTATTGACTCCGGATGATGTCCCAAATTCAGCGTAATAGTCTGATGAGGAAGATTCGCGCGTTAATCCTGAGCCGTATGCGGTACCGGGAGCGGGATCAAGGCCTATATTGAAATATTGTGCGGCATTGGATTTCGCGTAGTAATAGAAGGCGCTTGTCTCCACGTCTGCCTCGACGCATACGTCAGGGTTGCTAGTGAAGAATGCGCCAGAAGTGGGTTCATTCACTTCCATTGCGATTGAGGGGCGCCAGTATAAACCATTAAGGGAAATCATACTCGAAGTAGTTCCGATACTCGTAAATGAATAGTCAGTCACGCCTGAGGGACTGATAAGAAGATACGTTGGAGGCGCATTCAAATTGATGATGAAATCACTCGATGAAACACCAAGCAAATAGTAGTCATTCATGATCGCCCACCAAGCTGTAACCCCTCCAACGTTTTCATATCGAACGGTTTCCGTAACCTGACCAGAGCCAAGGCTAATATTTGTCCATAAGAAAACGAAGTAAAATACAACGTAATTGTCTCCAGACTGTGCTAAAAATACCACATTAACGTCAGGTATGGCAGCGTAGGATGGGGCGTACAAGTCGCCAGCTTGAATGAGAATCCCACTGTAAGTATAGGTTGTGTCGTTGCAAATCACACTTCCGCTTGCTGAGATAGGACAATTCACCATGGTCGCAAATGAGTAACCATTACCGAGTGTAAGTGAAGAGGGCATATTATACCAAGTTGTCGTTTCTATCGAATTGCCTACTGAAGTGCTATATGCACCGATAGCCCAGTTTGGATCAGAGTCTGCATTTAATGCATTAGCGTTAACATCGACACAACTCAATCGACACAATGGGTCAATAATGGATGTGAAATCGAAATCGAACTTAGCTGGGACAACATCGGCATTGCTGCCCGCCCCACAATGCGAATATCGGGACCGAGCTGGGCGCCAGGCCATTCGCTAGGATCAGCCCGAGGGATTGAATCGAGGACATCCACGTAGACAGGGACAACATCGGCATTGCTGCCCGCCCCCACAATGCGAATATCGGGACCGAGCTGGGCGCCAGGCCATTCGCTAGGATCAGCCCGAGGGATTGAATCGAGGACATCCACGTAGACAGGGACAACATCGGCATTGCTGCCCGCCTCGGGATAAGCGTCAGTCGGATATGCATTTCCCGATGAAGGAGACGTTAATGAGTCTGAGCTTGACGATGAAAAGATGGTTTTCTGGCCACCTGTTAGAATCGAGGTTACTTGTGGAGTAGCAAGCGCAGATGCTAGCAATAAAGCTACAACAATGACACGGAATGCAAAATTACATTTCTTTTGCATTCTAATTCCCTAACATAATCATGCTACAAGCATCTCTTAAATTTTTTGTATGTTTGGCATACAAAAAAGCAATTCATATGGAATAAAAGTTGACCCTTCTGAATCAGACAGTGATCTATGACGTAAGGCGATTGAGTTGATCACATGGCGGTAGGCGGTCAGCCAATCAACAGAACGCTTCGCTTTGAACCCCTGCTCATGAGTTAAGTCAAAGTGCAAGGGTCTTTTCATGTACAGGTCGTTCCACGACGGCATAATCCTGCAGGAAGATATAACGCTGGCGAATTGATGAAAGGGCGGATATTGAAGCCATCGATTAACCGTTTGGTGTGAGGGAAGATAGTGTGAGGGTGAAAGCTTAACTAATTTTGCGCGATCTCCACTGAGGGAAACCGATATCAAGGCGGTTCAAGAGAAGGGTTTGGGGGGTTAAGAGGTGCCATCCGGGGAAATGGAGTTAAGGAGGCAGCTTGTGGAGTGCATGGCCTCTCTCGTCTCACAGGGACTTATGACAGGGACCGGAGGGAATGCGAGCATGAGGCTGAAGGGGAGCAACGAGGTGCTGATCACCCCGAGCGGCATCTACAAGGCTAGCCTCAAGCCAGAGGATATCGTGAAGATTGACCTCGAAGGCAACATCGTTGAGGGGGCACGCAGACCCTCAATCGAGTGGCACTTCCACACTGCGATATACCGTAAGAGGGCGGATGCGATGGCTGTGCTGCATGCGCATAGCCCATACACGACTGGGCTGGCGCTCGCAGGCAGGAGGGTCGAGCCGGTGACGATCGAGGCGGTGATGGTGCTTGGAGACGTTCCGATCATCGACTTCATGTACCCGGGCACCGATGAGCTCGGGGAGGCGGTCGGCAATGCGATGATGCGCCACAAGGCGGCGATACTGCTGAACCATGGGGTCGTGACCGCTGGGCGCGACCTTGCAGAGGCGATCACCATTGCGGAGGTCCTCGAGGCGACATCAAAGATCACCTTCGTGGCATCGCACTTCGGCGGGGCTAGGCTTATACCGCCAGACCGGATAGAACTGATCAAGAAGCTCAACAAGGTATGAGGGTGTCAGATCCATGCTTGACATTAAGATTATCAGGGAGGACCCGCAGTCGGTCAGAGACAATCTGGCAAAGAGGAACGACGCAAGAACTCTCGAGATGTTCGACGAGCTGCTCAAGTATGATGAAGAGTGGCGCAGGAGATTCACCGAGGCGGGCAGGCTGAGGGGGAACAGGAACAAGGTCACTCAGGAGATAGCCAAGCTCAAGAGGCAGGGGATGGACGCTTCCCAGAAGATAAGGGAGGCGGAGGAGATACCGGCGATGATCAAGGCAGTCGAGGAGGAGATGGTCGCCTACAGGGAGAAGATGGATGCCCTGCTCATGAGGCTCCCCAACATAATGGATGAGACGGTGCCCTTTGGGAAGGACGACGCGGACAATGTCGTCGTCAGGAGCTGGGGCGGCGCGACCCAGTTCAAGTTCAAGCCCAAGGACCACATCGATCTCGCGACCGGCCTCGATCTGATCGACATCGAGAGGGCGGCGAGGACCTCCGGCGCCAGGTTCTATTACCTCAAGGGCGACCTAGTCAGGCTGAACTATGCCCTGATAAGGTACGGCCTGGACTTCATGGCAAAGAGGGGATTTGTCCCGTTCCAGCCCCCCTATATGATGAAGAAGGAGGTCATAAGCGGGGCAGTCGCGCTCTCGGACTTCGAGGACAC
The DNA here is from genome assembly GCA_964513415.1 of uncultured Nitrososphaerota archaeon. Lineage (GTDB taxonomy): Archaea > Thermoproteota > Methanomethylicia > Methanomethylicales > Methanomethylicaceae > Methanomethylicus. Next base: position 518 of record CAZEMX010000169.1, on the reverse strand, counting down.
CATATACAAGATCGAAGGTGAGGACCTTTTCCTCCTTGCGACAGCGGAGCACGCCCTCTTGGGCCTGCACGCCGGGGAGATACTCGACGGGAAGAGCCTCCCTCTTAGATACTGCGGGATAAGCCCGTGCTTCCGGAAGGAGGCGGGGGCGCACGGAAGGGACACGAAGGGCATATTCAGGGTCCACCAGTTCGAGAAGGTTGAGCAGTTCGTCTTCTGCAGACCAGAGGAGTCGCCTAAGGAGCACGAGCTGCTGATCAGGAATGCCGAGGAGTTCTTCCAGAGCATCGGCATACCCTACCACATCGTCAATGTCTGCACCGGCGACCTGGGCACGGTAGCGGCGAAGAAGTACGACCTTGAGGCGTGGCTCCCCGGTCAGGAGAAGTACCGAGAGGAGGTCTCTTGCAGCAACTGCACCGCGTATCAGTCGGTGAGATCGAACGTGCGCTTCAGGGACAGGCCGAACGACCCCACGAGGCACGTGCACACGCTGAACAGCACCCTCGTGGCGACCG
>CAZEMX010000168.1:0-4231 GCA_964513415.1 uncultured Nitrososphaerota archaeon | reverse complement strand
CTCACCTCGTAACACTTCTTGAGGACCTCCTCCTCCTTGCCCTTGTAGACGATCGGTACCACCGCAACCTGCACCGGCGCGACCTCCGATGGCAGAACCAGTCCGTTGTCGTCTCCGTGCGCAGAGATCAGTGCAGCGATGGCCCTCTCTGATATTCCATAGCATGTCTGCCAAACATTCTCGTAGTTGCCGTCCGCCTTCATGTACTTGATGTCGAATGCCTTCGAGAATCCCTGCCCCAACGCGTGGACCGTGCCTATCTGGAGCACCTTCCCATCTGGCAATACCGTGTCAAATGCAACTGTATACTCTGCTCCGGGGAACTTGTCCCACTCCGGCCTCTTCGTCCTCACATATGGGAGCTTTAGCTTGCTGAATATGGTGGAATATATCTCGATTCCCTGCTTGACCTGCGCTTCCGCCTCCTCCCTGGTCGCATGCGCCGTGTGCGCCTCCTTGAACGTGCTGACTTCCCTTACCCTTATCATCGGTCTGGTAGCTTTCGTCTCATACCTGAAGACGTTCACTATCTGGAATATTTTGAGCGGCAGGTCTGAGTAAGCGTTGATCCAGAGCTGGAACATGGGATATATAGCCGTCTCGCTCGTGGGCCTGAGCGCAAGCTTAACATCGAGGGGCGACTTCCCCCCGTGTGTGACCCAGTAAACTTCATCCTCAAAATCCTTGATATGCTCGCCTTCCTTCCCGAGCATGTAATCAGGTATCAGCAGCGGGAAGAGCACCTCGTCGTGGCCCGTCTTCTCAAGCTCATCCCTGATGATCTGAGTGACTCCCTTCCTGATCTTGAAACCATAAGGCGTCCATATTCCCGTCCCCTTAACCGGGTAGCGCATGTCGTATACGGGCACCTCTTGTATGACCTTGTGGAACCATTCGCTATAGTTTCCTTCCCATTGCTTCCTCTCGGGTGGCTTTGCCATCTGCATCTACCTTCCATCGTTGATATAATCCTCTAGGTTTGTACCCCTTCTTAAAAATCTCCCCTCAGGCGGCTCAGGGCGGGCCTGTGCGTCCCCTCCGCCTCCGGCTGCACATCCCTTCGGCGTGCCATAGACCCCGTCATAACCTGGCGATATCTCGAGCCTGCCCTCCCTGCTGGCGATTACCATCTTTGCAACTTCTGCGCCGCACACCTCCTCCAGCTTCTCCGGGGCGGCATCCATGAGCACCTCATACTCGTTGCCGAAGTGCTTCAGTATGCCCCAATATCTCCTCTGGACTTCCGCCGCGAACACATCCTTTTGTGTTACCGTGGCTATCAGCTCACACAGGGGCAGTATCCTGATGAACTTCTGTGCCCCTGCCGGGATTACCCCCTCCTCCCTGTCGGCAAGCTCCTCTACCCTCTCAGCGACTCCCTTCGTCATCCCCCTGCCGCACACAGGACATACCCCTTTCATCATAACTGCCCTGCGCGGAGGGACCGAGACGCCGCAGTCCCTGTGCCCTGTCCAGTGGTACTTGCCATATGCTGGGTCTACCTCTATCGTGGCCACCCTCTCCTTGTGGAACTTGATCGTGTCAATCATCTCCGCATACGTCGGCCACTTCATCTCCATTATGTTTGCCTCCCTGCCTATGCGCCAAGGATGGGCGCTGTGGCTGTCGCTGTTTGACAGCAGGGTGACCTGGTCGAGCTCGCCCACCCTCCAGTTCATAGGCGGGTCTGATGAGAGTCCGGTCTCGGCAGCGTATATGTGCGGCGAATACTCCCCGTAACACTCCTTCATGCTGTCTACCCCTCCGTGCGCTCCATAAAGCGAGAACCAAGGCGTCCATATATGCGCGGGCACTATCAGGCAATCCTCTCCAAGGTCCACCACCGCCTCTGCAAGGTCGGTCCCCGTCATTGCCAGATTGGGCCTTCCGTCACTCGCAAGATTCCCGTGCCCTGAAAGCGCCTCGCAGAGCTGCTCGGCGACCTCCAGCGACGGTAGCATTATCAGGTGATGTATCCTTCTGCCCCTGCCTCCGAACTCGAAGTTCGTGCAGACCTCTCCGGTGACTGCAAAGAGGGTCTTGCCGCCGCCCCTCAGCCGATAGAATCCCCCCTCCTCCTCAAGCTCCTCCTTGATCGCCGCCCTCCATTTGGGATGCGTGAAATCGCCTGTCCCCAGTATATGCAGCCCCTTGGCAAGGGCCCCCCTCTCCAGCGCCTTAAATGTCATGTCCTTGCTCGTCGCCCTACTGTAAGGGCCGTGTATGTGGAGGTCTGATATGACCCTCATCGCTATCAGTCTCGATTATATCTGAATGCGTATCTAGGATAATAAACTGCTTTTCGATGTCATTTTATGACACTTATGTCTCGTATAATCTCTGAAACCAAATGTAACAAAGCTGTTTATTTACAATTAATTCTACCTTTCCTCATTTTTAGGTTTGATTGTACTGCTATATGTTCGCCAAACACAATAACAGTTATTAATCTCTCGCATTCTAAAAAGTTGCATCACATAAATCGGTGTAGATGGAATGCCGACACTATTCGCACGGTTCTACAATAACGGGGCTGATCTGTTCGAGAAAGCAAAACAAGTGGCATGTTGTCAGAACTATCAGATCGCCTCTGAAGATCCTGCAAGCGGCACTCTGCATGTGCACAAGAAAGTCTCAGGGAAGATGGTTCACATCCTTCTATATATTGGCTCGGGCAAGGACCGTGGCGTCAAGATAGACGTAATGCCTGGCGACGAAGGGTATTACATGGACTGCGGTCGGCAGTTCATTGAGGAACTGAAAAAGGTTGCAAGGTGAGTCTTATGGGTTTCATGTGGGGCGTCAGGTACTGGCTTCGTCTCATAAGGGAGATTATTGGTTCCACGATTGACGTCAGCAAGAGGTGCATGAACGGCGACATCGACCCATGCATAGTCGAGTTCGACACCGACTTCACTGGGCATGTGCCTCAGATCATGCTAGCAAGCAGCATCACCTACACTCCTGGTACCGTTACGATCGACATCGACTCAAATAACCGGTATTATGTCGGTTCGATCAATCCTCGGAGCAAGGCTGACATCCTCCCGATGGAGTCTCACGTCATAGGGTGGGTTGGCAAATGATCGACCTCTCTTTCCTTAACTCATTTGCGGATTCTGCCTTCTTCTGGTCGGCACTTATCTTCAGCGTCGCCTGCGCATTTACCGGGCTCGCTGCGGTAAGGCTATCGCTCAAGGGCGAGGCAGTCACTTCGCTGATGGCAATAAGCACTTTTACCACTGTGGCGGGCGTCAGTCTGTTTCTCATATCTCTTCCGGAACTCTTCAATGTCGGGTTTGCCAGGGACACTGCCATAGCGCTCCTGGTTGTGGGCTCGATTGGAACTATACTGTTCGCAAGACTATTCAGGGCGGGGAAATGAATGCAAATCGAGATATCCGTTATTATCTACATGCTAGCCGTCTTCGGCTTCGTGGCATGGAACATAAAGAAGGGGTCGTTTGTTCTTGATCCCAGCAAGCTCGTCCCCGTTATGATCTTCATCGCCGTGCTTGCCGTAGCAATCCTCGCCTCCATGGGCATCGATCTAGGGATTGCCACGACTACGATCATGAAGATAGGCGCTGCCGGAATCCTCTTCTCGGGAACCCTGCCGATGGTTGCCGCAGGCATAGGCTTCTTGAGGTTTGGGGATGAGTACGGTATTAACATCTTCTATGTTCGGAACCACATCGGCGGCATAGTTGACTGCGTCTCCTCGCTTGTGATGATCTTCGTGGGTCTGCTGATAGTCAGGCTTGACTTGGCGGCGGTCGGATTCTTCTTCTTCATGCTCCTTCCATTTACCAGCAACGCGCTGGCAAATTCATACTACTACAGCTACCAAGGGAGGGCAAACAAATGATCGATGCATTCATGGTCATAGCATATGTAATGGTTATTGGCATAGCAATCGGCGCCGTCGCCGCATTGCTCCAGAAGGATCTTCTGAGGGCCGCCTTCCTGAGCGGCGCGGAAAGTATCGCACTTGCTTTCCTCTTCCAGGCACTTTTGGCGCCTGATCTTGGCCTCACTCAGGCCATCGTTGCAACCGTGCTCATGCCCGGCATAATTATCATTGGGATATTCAAGACGCGGAGGCATGAGGAAGAATGATTGAGATCAATCTGCAGTTCCTTAGCTTCATTGCCGCAGCGGTGCTTGTGGTTATTGGGCTCGGTGGCATGCTGTTCCTTGACAACATAATCAAAAAGATAATTGCATTCAC
>CAZEMX010000167.1:0-4259 GCA_964513415.1 uncultured Nitrososphaerota archaeon | reverse complement strand
GTTCTGATAATAACCTGACGGCGCCCGCGCAGGCTTAATGGTGCAAAAAAGGGCCGCCGGCGGTTGGGACGGCTGCAGGATGCGCCTACATCCGCAGCTGCTCGCCAACGTCGGACCCGGGGAGCTTCTCCTTCAGCTTGCTCTCCGCTATGATGGCGGCCTCGCTCAGGATCTTCTCGGCGTCCTCTGATGTTGGCCCGAGGACCTGGGTCTCGTTGGTCAGGCCGGAGAAGGAGACGAGCGTGTCGGACATGATGGCGTCGATCTCGCCCAGGGCATTGCTGGTGGACGGCAGGAAGTCGACCAGTGCGGACTTGACGTTCTTCACGATCTGCCCGACCGGGACCATCGCTGCGACCATGTCGCCATAGTCCTTCGCGACCTCGATCTTGGTGTATGCCCGCTCAAGGGCGTACTTGCCGTACTGCGTCCGGCTCTCCACCTTCCTGAGCTCCGCTAGCTCGGAGGCGAGCGACTGCGCGCGGGCGTTGTCGTGCTCCTCGTACGCCTTCACGACCTGACCGTAGAGGGCCTTGTCCTTCTGGTTGAGCTTGTCATTGATGCGGTTGAGCTGCGTGATCTCCTCGGAGAGCTTCCTCTTGGCGGTCTCGAGCCGCTCCTTCATCGGAGGCGGCGGCACCACCTGCTCCCTCAGGCGCTCGGAGGCAGAGGATTTTTCCTTCTTCTGCCAGTTTTCGGTGAATTTCTCAGGCATTGTAAATCCACAAATAATAGCGTGGGATGTAATCATATTAAGCTTTGCTGGTGGCACAGGTGGATGGCAAGAGCATACTCGCGGGCATGAGGGCCGCCCTTGGGGATGGCGAGAGGACGGCGCTGGAGAAGATCAGCAAGGATGGCGGCGGGGGTGGAAGCGGCGGCAACGGCAGCGGCAGGGGCAGCCACGACCCATTCAAGGTCCTCATAGGGACCATACTCTCGCACAGGACCAGGGACGAGCGGACGGAGGAGGCTACGGAGCGGCTGTTCAAGGCATACCCGACCCCGGCGGCGCTCGCCTCGGCCGACAGGCAGGAGGTCGCCAGGCTGATCAGGGGCGTCGGGTTCTACAACGTCAAGAGCAGCAGGATAATCGAGGTGGCTAAGACAATAGACGGCGACCTCCACGGCAGGGTTCCGGAGACCATCGAGGGGCTGATGGAGCTACCGGCGGTCGGCAGGAAGACCGCGAACTGCGTCCTCGTCTACGGTTTCGGAAGGGAGGCGATACCCGTCGACACCCATGTGCACAGGATCTCGAACCGGCTCGGGATCGCGAGGACGGCGACCCCCGACGAGACTGAGGCGGCGCTCATGCGGTTCTTCGCAAGGGAGGACTGGATAGATGTGAACGACCTCTTTGTGGGCTTCGGCAAGAGGGTCTGCAGGCCCATAGGCCCCCGCTGCGGAGGGTGCCCACTTGCCGCTGGATGCGAGTACTTCAAGGGCATTGCTAAAAGCGGGTCGAAAAGAAAAGGGCGGGGTTAGGAGTGGCTGATTACTCCTTGACCTCGATAGCCTGGGTTGGGCACTGGGCAACGCAAGCCATGCAGAGGATGCAGTCCTGCTCCCTTACGACTACTGCCTTGTTGTCATTCAGCTCGAAGACGCTCGTGGGGCAGATCGATATGCATATGGCGTCGCCGTTGCATTTTTCTGGATCGACCTTAACAGAGACCATTTGAGATACCTCTCGCAGAAATATAAGGGTGTTTTTAATAAAGTTTTTTATCTTCGGCGCAGGCGGCGTGCCGGAGGCGCTGATAAGGAAAATGGGGGAGGGTTACTCGAGCGGCTTGCCCCGCCGCGAGATCTGCTCCAATAGTTCCAGGTCCGCCTCGCTGACCTCGACGTTGTGGAGGCGTATCAGGGCGACCCTCTTGCGAGACTCGTAGACCCCCTTCGGAAGAAGGTAGTATGCGTCCTTCCCGTCGGGACCGGCGGCGGCCGCCACCTCACCCCTCTTTTGCAGCGCCCCTAGGTCCACCTGCAGCTGGCCCAAGCCCTCAGAGTAGCCTATCCGCATGAGCTTTTGAAGCAGCGGCTCCAGCGGGATAGCGCTCTTGGGCTCCTTCGGGAGGGACCTGGTGATCAGGTTGAAGCGGTGACCGGCTCGCTTCTGGAACTCCTCGCCTGGTTTGAGCGTATTTCATCACCCTTTCTCTGCTCGGCTTGTCCTGCTAAAAAAAATGGGGGGTTGGCATTCAGGCGATCCTCTTCCCCGCGTTCGGGCCTGCCTTCACGTCAAAGATGTCGGTCACCTTGAATATGACGACGGCCCTGACCGGGAAGTCTGCCCTTATCGCCTTGACGTCCGTGCGCATCCTCTCGAAGGTCGGCCCGGAGTCCTCGAAGTGGGCGGTCCCCTTCAGCTGGTAACCCTCGCTGGTGATCGCCTTGCCGTCCCGCTCCTCCGTGACCCAGAATGAGAGGGCCAGCACGGGGTTCTCCTCGAGGTTCATCCTAGTCTTGAGGAAGTAGTTGTCCACCAGGACCATGGTCTCGTCGTCCAAGAACTTGCCGAGCCCGATAGGGACTGCGTTTGGTATCCCTGACTTGGACGCCGTCCCCAGCGCCACGCGCCTGGACTTCAGCGCGCTGTGGAAGGCGCTCTTCACGTTCTCTGGTATCTTCATGTTGCTCACCTAATCAGTAATTCTCGCAGAGCCTCTGGTAGAAGGACGTGTCGTGCCCGCAGGACGGGCATATCTTCGGCGGCTGCTTCCCGATGTGCACGTAGCCGCACTTCCGGCAGACCCACACAATCTGCTCGTCCCTCTTGAAGAATTTCCCGGACTTGACGAGGTCGTAGATCGCCTTGTAGCGCTCCTCGTGGTGCTTCTCGACGCTCGAGATCGCCAGGAACTTGGCGGCGACCTTCTCGAAGCCCTCCTTCTTGGCGTCCTCGGCGAATGAGGGGTACAGGTGGCAGCACTCCTCGTGCTCGCCGGCGATTGCTGCAGCGAGGTTCTCCTCGGTCTTGCCGATCACCAAGGGGGCCATCGCCTCGATGGCGAGCTCCTTCGAGTCCCCCTTCAGCTCTTGGATCAGATCGAAGAAGGTCTCTGCATGCTCCTTCTCGTTGTCAGCGGTCAACAGGAAGATCTCTGAGATCTGCTCGAAGCCCTCTTTCTTAGCCTTGCTAGCGTAGAAGCTGTAGCGGTTCCTTGCCTGGCTCTCGCCAACATACGCTTTTATGAGGTTCTCAAGAGTTTTCATAAGGTACTATACAGCAGAGGTCACTCATAAAAATGATGCGCCGGGACAGGCGGGGCTTATACAAAAGCCTAAATCCGCAGGTGCATAGAATGAGGCAGGTGCACAGTCATTAGGGTAACCAAGGTTGCAGGCGCCGGCACTTTTCAAAACCCGCATGCGGTGGAGTCGAGGCGCATATACGACACCGAAACGCCGAGGTGATCCACATGTCGCTCAGACCCGGCCAGTCCCTGAAGAGGCACGCCACGCCCGTCGATGTCTTCTTCTACATACTGGAGGGCAGGGGCATCGTGGAGGTCGGGGACGAGAGGCAGGAGGTGGAGGGGGACACGCTGATCGAGAGCCCTAAGGACATCCCCCACCTGCTGAGTAACTCAGGGGAGGGGGCGTTCAGGTTCCTCGTCGTGAAGGTCCCCAAGCAGAAGACGCCCACGAAATTCGGCGCTCCTTGATGAGTTAATCGCACATCGCATTGCTTGAGACGCAATGGAAACGGGCACGGAGGGAGTCTGCATGTTGAAAGGTGACGGCGCATCAGCCATCTGCGCGGAGATCCGGCGCCTCCTTGACCAGGCCGTCCGCAGGCGCCTGGACGGGAGAAGGGCAGCGATACTGCTCTCCGGCGGGCTCGACACGAGCATCATCGCTACGATAGCGTGCAGGTACTACAAGCCCGACGCCTACACGGTGGTCCTGAGGGGCGCGCCTGCCCCAGACGCAGGCTGCGCGGCGCTCATGGCAAAGGCGCTGGGGATCAGGCACACAGTCCACTGTATGGATGAGGCGGAGGTCCTTGAGCTCATCCCAATGGTCGTGAAGGTGCTGAGGACGTATGACCCGATGGAGGTGCGGAACAGCCTGGCGGTCTATGCAGGGATGAGGGCTGCGAAAAGGGGAGGGGCAGAGGTCGTCCTGACCGGGGACGGCGCAGACGAGCTGATGGCGGGCTACAGCTTTGCGTTCAGCCTCGGGAGGGGGGAGCTGGACGCTCAGCTCAGGAGGCTCTGGAGCGTCATGGCATTCTCATCGAGGCCGATCGC
>CAZEMX010000166.1:0-4371 GCA_964513415.1 uncultured Nitrososphaerota archaeon | reverse complement strand
CACGAGCAAAAGCGCCAGGGCAACGTCGCAAACTTCCACTTCTCGAACAACCTGACGCGCGCGGTGCGCCATGCAGGGCGCTGCCTCGTGGACATGATCCCGCGGATTTACGACACGGAGCGCGTCGTCCGCATTCTCGGCGATGACGAGAAGGTTTCGCATACGACGATCAATCAACCGCTTGAACAACCGGAAATCGACGAGAAGACGGGCGCGATTCGCACGGTGCTGAACGATCTGACGGTCGGCAAATACGACGTGACCGTATCCGCAGGCGCCAGCTACTCGACACGCAGGCAGGAAGCCTCTGATGCGATGGTTTCGTTTGGCCAGTCCTGGCCGAAGCTTATGGACGTTGCAGGTGACAAGGTTGTCACGGCGATGGACTGGCCAGGCGCCGAAGAAATCGCGGAGCGCATCAAGCGCACGATCCCGCCCGAATTGCTCGGCGACGAAGACGGCGAGGACGGCGAACAGTCGCCGCAGATTCCGCCGCAAGTGCTGCAGATCGTCCAGCAGGCACAGCAGCATATCCAACAGCTCGAAGCCGAATTGCAGGACGCCAAGACCGGCATCGAGAAGGCGCGCATCAGCGCCGAGTCGTCCGAGCGAGTCGCACAGATCAACGCCAACAGCCGGCAGGACGTGGAAGAGCTGAAAGGCTGGATTTCGATGCTCATGCAGAGCATGCAACCGCCGCCAGCGCTCAACGCAGCAGCGATGCAGACCCAAGAACAGCAGCAAGAACCAATCGCGCAGGGGCCGGGCCAGCCTCCTGAATTCGCGCCCGGCCAGCAGTTTTGATCGTGGAGCCATCCATGCAGGAAGCACAAGAGCAGCAAACATCGTCGCCGGCAGACGCAAGCAGTGAAGCGCCGGAAACCGTAACCGAGGAACTGCAGCAGTCCGAGCAGCAGGAAGCCACTGACAAGCCCGAAGAGGGCGACGAAGGCGACGACCAAGGCGGCGAGGAAAAGCCGCAGGAGAAGCCAAAGCGCAGCGCTCGCGAGCGTATCAACGAACTGACGAAGCGTGCGCACGAGGCAGAGCGAGAGGCGCAGCGCTGGCGCGAAGCCGCCGAGAGAAAGACGGCTGATCCCTCCGAGAAGCCAAACCCTGACAAGTTCGGTTCGTATGACGAGTACGTCGAGGCGTTGGCGGACTGGAAAGCGGATCAGCGAGTCGCCGAGTCGTTCAAGAGGCGTGATGCCGAGCGGTCGCAGGCGGCAGAGGCGCGGGCGGCAGAAGCCAAGGCGCAAGCCTGGCACGAGCGTCAGAGCGCATTCCGAGAAGACACGCCGGACTATGACGCGGTTATCGGAAAGGCGTCGGTGCAAGTTGCTCCGCACGTCGTCGACACGCTGCTCGACAGCGACTTGGGGCCGGAGCTTGCTTATCACCTCGCCAAACGCCCGGAAACGGTCAAGCGCATCAATGCACTGTCTCCGCTCTCGGCAGCGCGAGAACTCGGACGGATCGAGGCAACGCTATCGAATCCGTCCGCGCCACAAGTCAAGCCGGCCAGCAAAGCGCCTGCGCCGATTACGCCAGCTCGCTCTTCCGCGCCTGCGGCAGTCGACTTGGCATCTGCAAACATGGACCAGTACATCGCCGCACGTCGCAAACAAGGCGCGACATTCAGGCGGCGGTAATCCACATCATCACGGAGCAATAAATCATGAGTAATACACTGCTTACCAGCAGCATTCTGGCCAAGGAGACCCTGGCCGTCATTGAAAATAACTGTGCGTTCGGCGGCATGGTCAATCGCGACTACGAAACCGTACAGAGCGCGTCGATGCGGGACGGCTACGAGCCTGGAGCGACGATCAACATCCGCAAGCCGTCGCGCTATACGTATCGGTCCGGGCGCGTCTCTGTGCCGCAGGCATCCGTCGACAACTCTGTTCCGCTGACGCTTTCGCAGGGCGGCGCGGATTTGAACTTCAACCTGTTCGAGCGCTCGCTGCAGATCACCGATCGGCGCATCCAGAAGAAGATCAACGCCGCCGCGGCGACCATCGTCAACGAGATCGACCGAGTTGGCCTGCTGCTCGCCAAGACGGCGGTCTACAACTGCCTGAACCCGACCGGCGCGCTGCCGACGACGCAAGCGCTGTCGCTGGCGGCCATCACCGGCATCAATCAGCGCCTCGACGAAATGGGCGCGCCTCGCGACAACATGCGCGGCCTGATCATGAACCCGGCCATGAACGCGGCGACGGTTGGTGGTTTCGCCGGGCTGTTCAACGGCCAGGCAAAGCTCGGGCGGCAGTTCGACTCGGGGCTGATGGTCGATAGCCTGGGCCTGTCGTATGCGATGGACCAGAATGTCGCGGTGCATACCAACGGCGCAGCCACTGCCACGAACATCAACGGCGCCGGCCAAACGGGGGCGGCGATTACGGTCGTTGCAGTCGCTGGCGGCACGCTGGCGGCCGGTACGGTCATCACCCTACCGGGCGTCTATGCGGTCAATCCGCAGTCGCGCGTGAGCACTGGCGTTCTGGCCGATTTCGTGGTGACTGCGGACGTTTCCGCCGCGGCCACGTCGATCCCGATCAGTCCGGCAATCGTCACCAGTGGGCCATATCAGAACGTCACGGCTTCGCCGACGACTGGCCAGCCGTATGTGATCAAGGGCGCGGCTTCGACGTCCTACGGCTGCAATGTGGGATTCCACGAGGACGCGTTTACCCTCGCCATGGTTCCGATGGCAACGCCTCCGGACGGCACCGGCGCGCGCGTTGAGCAAATCTCGCACAACGGCTACACGATCAAAGTGACGGACTTCTACGACGGCACGAACGACAACGTAGTCACTCGTCTCGATGTGCTGTTCGGGTGGGCCGCGACGTATCCCGAGCTGGCCTGCAAGTACTACACGGTCTAAACGACAGCCTTTAACCACGGAGCGCCGGGGTTCTCCCCGGCGCATTTGGAGTATAGAGAATGGCTAATGTTGCTGTTACTTGCATAAAAAACGGGAGATCAGACTCTTTCGGCCGGCCGCTTGTTTCTGGAACGTATTACCCGTCTGTCGAGATTGAGACGGCAAAAGCTCTGTGGAATTCCGGGTATGTTTCCGTGGCAGATGCGTCCGTGTTCGACCAAGACCCGCTGGCCGGAACCAGCCCGCTTGATGATTTCAATGTCGCCAGGGCGCTGTCTCTTTCAAGACAGCCCGCACAAACAAGCGCCAACCTCGCAGCGGAGCTTGCTGCGTCGCAGTTTGTCGCGCAACAACAGCCATTTGTTATCGGCGGACAAAGCAATGCAGATGGTAGAGGATCAATAGCAAACCCGTCTCCGTCGCACCCATCCGTATTCATGCTCGACAAGGGCGAAAATTATAGGATAGCAACAGAACCCCTAGGCGCCCAATTATCGGGCTGGGTAAACAACATCCCCGGTGGTGGTCCTGGATCAACTCCAGCACACAGCCTCGGCGTGGAGATGGGAAAAGTATTGGCGCGGGAAGCAGGCATTGTGCCGTTGCTTGTTCCATGTGCAATCGGCTCGACAACTTTTGAGCAGTGGCTACAGCCAGCACTGCCGCTAGATATGACTACGCTTTTTGGCGCGCTTATTCTACGTGCGCAAAAAGCAGCGCAGCGCACTGGACAATCGCCAATTTTCGTGTGGTATGGTCACGAGAGCAATAGCTCCGATACTGTGGTAGATCTAGCTACCGGCTCTGTTGGGTCTGCATTCCTCTGGAAGATGGATACATTGATTCGGCAAGTCCGCGCGTATTTTCCGAATGCGCCTTTCTTGTACGCACAACTATCGACTGCTAATTCCGGTGTCGAGGTGACGAGATTTGCTTACGCCGGAGAATCCCAGCGGCTGGCGCACGATACGGGCGGGACATATACAGAAGTTGCCACCCTCGTTGCGCCGCAGGCGTCCTCGGTCGATGCTACAAACACTATCACATCAAATTCGCCGAGCAACATTACAATGCAGGGCGACGGCGGGACGGCCCTTACTTTTTACTACAGCAGCTTTACGATTGGCAAAGCGTACGAGATCGCTGTAACAGTAACCGGCACAGGGCTGTTCAAGATAACATCGGGTTCTACCCCATATTCAAACCAAGGGGCCGGAACCTATGTCTATGCTGTAACAGCCGGCGCGACTACAATTAGTTTTTCGCGGCAATCGTCGGGCCAGCCGACTAACCTGACTTTCAACTTTTCCTACATTCGCGCCTTGAATGGTGGACAAATACAAAATGCGTACATGGCAGTGACGCATGACGTGCCGCGTAATGCTGGCGCGGATAGCATTCACCTTAGCGATATAGGGCAAAAAGAAGTCGGTCGGCGGATGGGATTGCTGTATGCCGATAGAGTTCTAAAGCTGCCA
>CAZEMX010000165.1:0-4375 GCA_964513415.1 uncultured Nitrososphaerota archaeon | reverse complement strand
CTGAAGCAAAGGCGGTGGCGTGATGCCCAGCACACGCACAGGGATCAAGTGGGTTCGTCCGCCGGCCAAGCTGGCGCAAGCCATTGAGCAGTATGGGGATAAGGTGCTAACGGCGCTCGTGGCTGTGGCCCAACGCTCTGCCGACCTGATGCAAAACGACGCCCGCAACAATGCGCCCTGGACCGACCGCACGGGTAACGCCAGAAGCGGGTTGTTTGGCACGGCAGAGGCAGATTTTGCCCGGCATGTGGTGACCATTTATCTGAGTCATGGGGCGTTGATAAATTACGGTGTCTACCTGGAACTGTCACATGGTGGGAAAAATGCGATCCTGCTCAGAACCATCGAAAGTCACTTACCTGAACTCCAATCGATGTTGGACGAAATCTTCGGATAAGGGGGAAAGGCAACAAGAAGAAAGAATCGGAAAGATCGTTGCGCCGTGATACGCAGATGCTACGGCTGCCTAATTCCTGATTCCTACTTCCTACTGCCTGCTCATGATTACAGCGATATACAACCATCTGCACGGCGATAGCGAGTTGCTGGCCACGCTGACCGGCGGCGTCTGGTTAGGCTACGATGTACACGAGATTTCGCGCCAGAACACGCCAGCGGCGTTCGACGGCAACAAAGAGATCCTCCCGTGTGCGCTCCTCCAGCCGGAGACGGCAACACCCTGGGGACCGAACCGCGACAGCGGACGGCTGTACTTCGTGCTCTATCTCTACCAGCGCTTTGGCTATGGGTCGATTGAGGCGGCGCGCAAGCGCATCTACGCGTTGCTGCATCGCCAGATTCTTGTCCCAACCGATGGTACTGGGTGTTATGAAATCTTTCACAGTAACGATTTGTTGGGGTTAGAGGACAGTGCGCTGGATGGCGCAGCGCTGATCACGAGTCGATTTTATGCGGTAATACAGAGGAAATGATGACAAGTAGAGAAGCGCAATTACTGGACACAATTGACCACATTCAAAAAGTTCAATTGTATCTGCAACAAATAATTGATGACTTGCAAAGTCGATTATTGGTACACGACCGCAGTAAATTACTTCCACCTGAGTTGGACGGTTACGCCGGTTTGTCTGACGCCGTGCGCGGATTGAAATACGGAACAGATGAATATAGGGCAGCATTCGAGCCATTTAAAATCATCATCAAGCACCACTACGAAGCAAACGATCATCACCCTGAGCATTTTCAGTCAGGGATTGCTGGCATGGATATGTTACAAATCATTGAAATGGTGGCGGATTGGAAAGCCGCATCAACCAGAAACAGCGATGCATTGACACCGAGTTTAGATGCAAGTTTTAAACGGTTTGGGATTGACGATCAATTGGGGCTAATTATTCGCAATACTGTAACTGTTTTGGGATGGTAAATCATGGCCCTTAGTTTCGGTCAGGCGCCCTTTGGGTTGCGCGAGCTAAAGATTACCAGCCAGGATGGCACGGGCGCTATCGCCTTGCCCGTGGCGCTGATGCTGCACTTTACCGAGCGGGTGCAGAAAGAGGAGTTCGTCGCTGAAGGGATCTTGGTGGCGTCACGGTCCTTCTGCATCGGACTAGACTGGGAGTTGGAAGCAGGGGCGCTAGACCTGGCCGTCTACGCCAAACTGACCGGGCGCAGCGCGGCAACCGCCGGCAGCGCGCCCAACCGCACGGTGACGCTCGACGGCAATACCGGCATTGACTTCCCCTACGTGCGCATTTATGGCCGGGCCGTGGGGGACGCTGGCACGGACGATGTAAGAATCAAAATATTCAAAGCAAAACTCTCAAGTATAGAAGGCACGTTGAGGAATGGTCAGTTTTGGGTAACAAGTTGCGCTGGCGTGGGTGTGCCCGATCTCACTTTTGGAGTATACGAGATTGTTCAGGACGAGACGGCTGTGGCGCTTTAACGATTGGGGATCGGCAAGCGGCCAGCTTCCACCTCATGATGGCATACCATACACAGGGATACAAGGTTGCTCAGTTCGTTGGCTTGGAGATAGTTATCGTTTTGACCGTAGATATAGTTGAACTTTTTGAACGGGACGATATGGTGAACATCAAGCGCTCTTTTATTATCTTCCTGAGATTTTCCACAAAGCTGACAATGGCCGGCATCCCGTTCTCGCGCCTTTCGGCTTTGGCTTACCCAGTTTGGCCCGTAATCATTTGCGGCACCGCCATTCCAGTTGGCACTATTGGGGCCGGTGTAATGCTTGGATTTGTACTGAAATTTACACACTTGACTGCAAAAAGTGTGCTTGTTTCGTCTGATTCTATTCGGCGGCTTTTGAACATCCTTGCTGCACATTTCGCATTGCACGGTGACGCTATTGTAATGGGCGGAAAGGTTTCCGGTTTGGGTTTCAAGCCACCTGGCATGGCATTGTCTATTGCAAAAATGGTGAGCGAGTTTTTTGATGTAGTAGGCAGTGCGCTCTATGGGTTTACCACAGGAATTACATTGTGTTACAACCCTATTTCTTGGGTGCGCCTTCAGCCAAGCGCACTTGCACACTTGGCTACAAAAAGTATGTTTGGCATTTCTAATTTGCGACTGTGTTCTTTCGACGTGCTTACCGCACTGTGTGCATGGCACCTCGACTCGATTTTTGGCTGGCATAAAGTAACCTCCTGTTGGCTATGGGATGCACTTGCTGAGGGCGCACCGGTAGCAACAGGAGGCTGGTTGAAGCATATCAAACTGTTAGCATCCCGTCAATGCAGATGCGCCCTCAGCACCCCTATTATAGCACAGGCGAGTTGGTAATACAATACGGAACACTCGTGTATTTGCAACTATGGTTGCAGAAAGGTAGTAATATATCATGGCAGGTTACGGCGACAAACCATTCGGTTTGAGGGATTTAAAACTGACAAAAATCGACGGTTCCGCGCAGGTCGATTTGCCGTATGGGTTGACGCTCTCGTTTAAGGAGCGCGTGACCTCCGGTGAGTTGCGCGGCGACGATGCGACGGTGTCCGTCGTGGCGATCACCGACGCGGCGGAATGGAGCATCGAGGCAGGCGGCATTAGCCTCGAAGCCTATGCGTTGATGACCGGGCGCAGCGTGGTCACGGCGGGCACAACACCCAACCGCACGACAACGCTAAGCGCCAACGCGGGCGACAACTTCCCGTATTTCAAGATTTACGGCAAGAGCGTCGGCGACAACGCCACTGACGACATTCACGTCAAGGTCAACAAATGTAAGCTGCTTTCGGCGCCCGAGGGCGACTTCAAGGACGGCGAGTTCTTTATGTTGAAATGCTCAGGGGTTGCGGTAGACCCAGGGGCTGGGGCGATCTTCGACATCGTGCAAAACGAGACTAGCGCCTCACTTCCGAGTTCGTAATCGGTCTGAGGGGCTAGGTCGTTAACAATCACTCTGTTTCACGAAAGGCATGTATGAATATAGACGAATGGCGAGCGCAACGGGCACAAGGCGAGGAAGGCGAACTACCAAGCGGCTTGACCGTTGTCTTACAAAAAGTGCATATTCTGGACCTGGTCACGCAAGGACGCATCCCGCAGACATTGCAGCCTATCTTAGAGGCACAGATGCAGGGCAAGGCCACGCCGGCCATGAATATGGAACAATTGGCGGCGTACAAGGAGATGATCGACATCGTCGCCCTTGCTTGTATCAAAGCGCCGCAAGGGGTGATGGCGGACGAGCTGCCGACGCAAGACAAGATGGCCATCTACAATTGGGCAATGGAGGGTAGCAACAAGCTAGCCTCCTTTCGTCGCAAAGAAGCGCAACCTGTGGAACCTGCATTCTCTCGCAACGGCGTACGGACAAAGACCAAGTAGCCTGCTCGCGCTGCCGTCCGAATCCTGGGAAGCGTACCAGATTGACCTGTGCGCTTTCCAGTTGGGGCGGTATGTGGAAAACAAGTTAGCCGAGCATGACAAGCAAGGCAAGCCGATCTACCGGCTAGAGAATCTGTTGGCCGATCCGACGCCGGGCGGCGCAAGTCAGGAGTATCGGTCGCTGGCGGGGTTGGTGTCCAAGAAAATGAAGATTCCTGAATCAGGAGTGTGGTAGATATGCCGATCAGCTTAGGCAGCGCATACGGCGAAATTCAAATCGGCACGGAGTCAGCCGAGAACAACGTCAAGGGCTTGGCGTCCCAGATGGCGGATGTGGGCAAGACGTTGTCGCTCGGCGTCAGCGCGCCCTTGCTCGGCGTCGCCGCCACGGCGCTCAAGAGCGCCGGCGACTTCGAGCAGGCCATGAACCAGATGCAGGTGATCTCTGGCGCAACCGGCGACCAAATGAAGGAGATGCAGGCCCTCGCTTTGCAGTTAGGCGCGGACACCTCCTTCAGCGCGGGCGAAGCGGCGCAAGGCTTGCTGGAACTCAGCAAGG
>CAZEMX010000164.1:0-4380 GCA_964513415.1 uncultured Nitrososphaerota archaeon | reverse complement strand
GACATCATCCTGAAAAACCCAAACAAGTCTTATGTTTTGGCCGGTAGAAAGTATAATGCTGCAATGCGCATGCATATGTATGGCGATAACCTGGAAAGCTATATTGAAAAGATTCCGGGCTATGAGGATGAGTCACTCACTAAGCTGAGGGCTGCTTATGCGAAAAGCAATAAAGACATCTTTGCAAGATTGGCCCGGCCTATCGACAAAGTATTCAGCGCGAAAGGTGGAAGCCGGTATTACAATCTTTCCGACTCACTTGACCAGCGTGCTGCCAGCTTGGCAACAAATGTGAGAGATGGATTCTCCTCAAAGAAATGGATTGAGGCCTTCTGGAAACCTCATATGTTGGATGATCCGTTCGGCATAATCTTCATAGAAATTGGAGACGGGACCAATTATGCTTTAGGGCAAGCTTATCCAACTTACCGGAGCATTTGCTACATCTACGATTGTTTACGCAAAGGCAACCAGTTTGAGTATATGGTCTTTGAACTGGATAAAGCCGATCGCAATGACATGGTAAGCAAAGCCAAGGCCATGGGAGCAGTGATCGATATCGAGGAGAAAGCTGTGTTTTATCGGGTTATCGATGATGCGAATGATTATATCGTTAATCGCCTGGATGAAGAAGTGTCCATTCTCAAAAGTGAAACAATACCGAACTACTTCGGCAAAGTGCCGGCGATGCTCAATAGTGATTTCGTGAGTGGAAGAGATGGCAACCCGATAAGCCTGTTTGATGATGCGCTGGAACTCGGTGATCACCTGTTCAGGAAAGGAAGTATCCGTGAAGTTCATGAACTGAAGCATGGCTTTCCAAAATACTGGGAATACTCCGATGACTGTATTGAGTGTAAGGGTACCGGTTACATGGGCGCTGATGAATGTAAAACCTGTAAAGGCACCGGTAAGTCATTAATGACGAAAGTCAGTGATGCAAAGTTACTCAGCTACCCGCAGGATAAAGACACGCCGATCGTTGCGCCGAATGTCGCTGGTTATGTGGAACCTTCTGATACTTACAATACTATCGTGACTACAAGGCTGGCAGAATATGAGCAGATGATGAGCTTCACTATTTGGGGAGCGCAAAACAACCAGGACACGAATGGACCAACAGGCCAGCAACCAGCTGGAGCTCCAAAGACAGCAACTGAAGTGATCACGGATATTCAACCGAAGATTGACAGACTTTATCCGCTCTCTGAAATGGCAGAAAGCCGCGATAAGTTTATCATGGACATGATCATCATGCAGAATTTGAAGGTGATCAGCTACCAGGGATCTTCTATCAATTACGGAAGACGCTACCTGATTGAGAGCGGTGATGCATTGTGGGAGAAGTATTCAACAGCGAGAAAAGACGGAGCCAGCATCAGTGTTCTTGATGATCTTTTGAATGAGTATGTAGAAGCCAAATACTCCGGAGATGCTATTACGCTCAATATTCAGCAGAAACTGATAAGAGTTGAGCCGTTTGTTCACAATACTATCGGAGAGATTAAAGGCTTTGGTGTTCCGTTTCCTGATTACCTGCAGAAGCTATACTTCCAGGAGTGGAAGGGAACACTTACCAAGGCTGACCTAATAGTAAAATCTTCAGATGATCTAAAGAAGATGCTTGCTGATTATGTAACTGCTAAAGCAATACAGGAACCTAAGCCTACGAATCCAATTTTTAATTAATGATCCTCAACGTCGACATTCCTTTTGATTTCTTCCAGATCGTTTACCTCGTAACGGATAAGGATCAGTTGCCCAGGATGGTAACAGGTGTTAAGTCCTGCCCTTATGGTGATGTATTGATAGAGTTAACCAGTGGCACTACAACCGGTTTTCATTACCTGGGCGAGATATCAGAAACGAAGGATGTATCGATGGCTACTACAAACTGATTTTTCACTATTAAATAAACAATCAATTATGCATTACATGACGAAAAAGGCATTGGTAAAAAAATACCAGCCAATGATTACAACACATTCTGAAGATGACATCAAAGCTTTGATGTATGGAGAGAATCTTAGTGTTGATGATGTCTCCGAAATATGGGAGGCTTTGAATGCTGACCAGGGAGACGCAGGAGAAAGTTCGGCTTCTACTCAAATTCCTCCTCCTGAGGGTATTGATAAAGTAAAGAATCCCGCTCCTGAAAAGCCTATTTCTAAAAACAAGATTTATGCTGAGCACAAGGTGAGCCCAAAGTATGAGGACGTAACGGATCCTATGGGCAACGTACTCGGCCGCAAACTCGCAGGCTTTGAGAAAGACAGCGAGAAACCAATTCGCAAAACTTCTATTTCACCTGACCGGGCCGAGATCCTCAACCAGCAAAGTGAGAACACATTGCTGAGGCTTTACGAGGTGGAATAAACAATCAACAAACAATCATGAATACGAATCCATTTTTGAAGATCCCCATGATACTTCCTGGCAATGAGAATGAGGGAGACGAACCTAAAGAGGCGCATGCAAGAGTATTGCCTGAAACGGTTCAATCTTATCATCCATGTTACCATTGGGGATCTTTAATTTACTTCATCGGCGGAAACTGCATAATGACGAAACTAAGTTGCGACGAACTCGATCGGGTATTCGCACACTACTGGAACCAGGTTAACCAGTTGGAAAAGCAGAAAGAATCCGCTATAACACTTTTGCAATAACATGTTACCAACATCATTCCCGGAGTCAAATTTCACATTCACCAAGCCTGCATCAATGACTGATGAACAGTGTGGTGACCTGACAGTTTTCAGAGGTAATACTTCTGACGGTATGCCTTGTATCATTTCCAAGTGGCAACCTTCAAAGGAAGACATTGAAGCGATCAATCGCGGTGATGGCATTTACTTGTCTATCACCGGTCATGGAATGCCTCCGGTTTCTTTATTTACCGAAAACCCATTCATTCAACAAACAACTTAATTTATGGCACTCAAAAAAGAAATAATCGAAAAGATTGCGACGACGTTAAAGCTAGACATGAAAGTATTCGGAGAAGCGATTGCAGCCACGGAGGAAAAAGATATCGAGATTCCTGAACTGCAGGTATTCACCAATGATGAACTCACTACCCGGGATAAAAACAACAAAGACGAAGGCATCAAAACTGGTAAGGAGATCGGCGCAAAGGAAGTACGCAAAGCTGCTGGTATTGATGAAACCGGTAGCAAGGATCCCGCTAAGATCGCGGAAGCCATCAAAACCAAAGCCGTGGAAGATGCAAAGATCAATCCTGATGCGAGAGTGGTAGAGCTCGGAAAGCAGATCGAAACACTTAAAAGCACCATCCAGGAGAAAGATATCGAAGTCTCCCGAGCCAAGGAGGCCGTTACCGGTGTACAGCTCGATCGCCGGATATTCAGCGCTCTTCCAAAGAATAGGGCTGATGTGTTAACCGATGATGAGTATATCGGATCGGTGAAGAACGTTTTCAATATTACTTCTGTTGATGGCAAAGAGATCGTGAGTAAGAACGGTAAGGAATTGCGTGATACCAAAACAGGTGAGCCGATAGAACTTACAACTGCAGTGAATGATTACTTCACCGAGCGGAAAGGCTGGCTGGCTGAAGCTGGTGGAGGTGCTGCAGGTGGAAGAGGCGCCGGAGACAAAGGTGGAGGCGGTTCTGGTACTTTCACCAAAAAAAGCCAGGTGATTGATCATTACGAAAAGCAGGGAATCAATATCAACGGCATGGAAGGCGGCCAGAAGATTACGGCTGAGCTGGCAAAACTGGCAAAAGAAAATCCTGACTTTGATATGAACGGATAGAAAATAATCTATATTCGCATTCATTATTGCATACGCAAGCAGAACATTTGTAAATCCGCTGTTTCTACAGTGGATTTTTTATTTAAATGCTTTGCTGAATTACATTACAGGCGTACAAGCGTGCGACGCAACCCCTGCCAAATAGTCTTACTTTTGCTGACCAACAAAAAAATATTTTATTTTCAAGAAAAATACTTTATACCTTTATGCCGCAAAGGCAGTCGCGTGGTACGCAGCTTTTCAAAACCCCGGAGCGGTGCTCCAAAGCAGAAAGAGACGGTGTCTCAAAGCATTCAGGACGGTGTCCTAACAAATTCCTTCACACTTTTTAAAAATGTCAAATTATACAGCTTCGGCATTACTCGCCGCACAAGCTAAATTTATGCCTTCCTTCGAATCACCGGAGGTAAGACGCAAACAGGATCCTGCACTGATGCTGGCACTTAAAAATATGTCTGTCACCATCCCCGATCACCAGGAACTCCGCAAGAAAGACGATCGCGCTGTAAAGGCTTACATCAAAACAAAACGTGCTGCAGCTTCAACAACTGCTAAAACGCATAACCACACCGGTACCAAAGCCGACAGTAAAGAGGTTAC
>CAZEMX010000163.1:0-4382 GCA_964513415.1 uncultured Nitrososphaerota archaeon | reverse complement strand
AGACCGCCACCATCCTGGCTGGGTCGCCCTCCGAGACCTTGGGTAGCTCCACCTCCTTCAGGAAGGAGGAAGGCGCATAGAACCTGACCCACCCCTCGCTGAGCACCGCCTCGCCCCTCGCCAAGAAGCGGTCACTGCCGCCGCAAGTTATCTCCACGTCCGTCACCTCCTTGACCGCATCCTCCGCGAATGCAGCCAGGAACCTCTTAACGACGAGGTCATACACCCTGAACTCGTCCCTTCCGAGTCCCTCTGCGGCATTCCCGGTCGGGTGCACCGCGGGGTGGGCCGTGTCCACCTTCTTCCCCTCCCTCGGGCGGAGCTGCCGGTCGCTCGAGAGGAGCTCCCCCGCCGCCTCGGCATAGTGCCTGTTCTTACTCAACCCCTCCAGGATCCTAGCGTACCCAAGCGAGGGAGGCAGCCTCTGGCTCGACGTCCTCGGGTAGGATATGAGCGCATTAAGGTACAGCTTCTCCGCCACCTTCTGCGTCCTCGATGGCGAGAAGCCGAAGTGACGGTATGCCTCGGACTGGAGCGTGCCCAGGTCGAACGGGGCCGGCGGCGGGATGGCCGTCCTCTTGCCGGAGACCCTGCTCACCACCCCCTCCGCACCGTTGCACCTTCGGACGATCCCATCCGCCTCCTTGAGCGAGAGCACCCTCCCCTCCGCGTAATCCGCCGGAACCCTCCAACCCGCGATCTCTACCTCGGCCGCTATGACCCAGTAGGGGTCCGGCACGTGGAGCTTGATGCCATTCTCTCTCCTATAGAGGGCGTAGAGCGTCGGGCTCTGGACCCTGCCCGCGCTAAGGACCTCGTAGCCGCCGCCCGCCCTTATCTGTGAATCCATGAGCGCCCGCGAGACGTTGACCCCGAAGATCCAGTCCAGCTCGTGCCTGGCGCGACCCGCCTCGATCACCGGGGCGTCGAGCTCGCCCGACATGCCCTCGTAGGCCGCAACGAGGTCCTGCTTGGTGAGCGTCGAGAAGCGCATCCGCCTCGCCTTGGCGTCGGCCCCCCTGCAGGCATACCTGAGGATGTTGAATGCTATCAGGCTCCCTTCGGTGTCGTAGTCGCAGGCGCTTACGAACTCGTCGGCCCCCTCCGCATACTTCGCTATCGCGCCGATCCAAGCCTTGGCCCTCGCCATCCCCCTCTCCACCTCGTTGATCGGCATCCACCCGATGTTAAAGACGGGGTAGCTCCAACCTATGCTCTGCTGGGCGAGGGCGTATAGGTGACCGAGCGCGGAGACCACTGTGATCTGATTCGCCCCCCTCTTAAGGCTGAACGCCGGGAAGAACCTTCCGCCCACCCTCTTGACGCCCCCCTCCCCCAGCGCGTATGCAACCTTCATCGCCGCAGAGGGCTTCTCGCATATTATGAGCTGTTTCGCCATCAGACAAACCCGGCTTAAACTTTAATACGCCTGCTACGACTATTAACCCTGTCCTGAATTATGCATATCTTCGACACTCTGAGGTCAAGGCTCCTCCTCCTCTCGCTCTCCATATTCTACGATGTGGCATTCGTCGACCGACTCTGGACTGACGCCAGGATGAGGCGCGCCACCGTGGGCACGATCGGCATCATCACGGTGGGCATCGCAGGCTCGGTCTACGCCCTGGACCGCCTCCTCTCGATACAGCCTGCCTACCCCGCAACGGACTTAATGATGCTTGCCGGCGTCGTGCTCTTCGTGTCCGGCAGCTGGAGGGGGCGCATAAGCCTGGCGTTCAACGTTGCCGAGTCGAAGGAGGTCCTACGGTCGAGGCGAACTGTGATCTGCTACCTCTCCGACGTGGAGCAGGCGTCTGCCTACATAGAGGTCATAATGGACCGGTCGCAGACGATGATCGGCGAGAACTCTTTAAAAGCTACCGAATCATATCTAGTATTCGCATCCGAGATCTGGTTCGAGTCGCTGGCCAAGAAGGGCCTCAACCTGATCGGCGAGGTGCTGCCGTACAAGAATGTGGGTGATCTGGTTGCCCGTCAGGCTGGTATGTCATCAATGTAATGCGGTAATCTACGAGGACCCCGAGCTCGTCTCCCCCAAGGAGGTCATCGAAAAGTCCGAGGGGAAGTGTCCGAAGTGCTCAGCGTCGCTGACATTTGATCCGTCGAAGCTGATGATAACCATAAACGACACCGACAAGAAGGGTCTTCTCAAGATATTCCAGAAGGGCCATTGAGGATGATGGTGCCCTTTGGATCTGGCGTCCTGGATGGAAACTTACAGGGGCATAGCGGCGGCACTCTCACTTGACGAGGGGAGGGACGCCGAAGCCGCGACCCTGCTCTCATCGTTGCTGGAGGGAAGGCGCGTCACAACCCTCGGCGCACTCAGGTCATCCGTAGCCGGGAAGGTGGTCGGGGTGTGGGGCGCGGGCCCGTCGCTCGAGCACGACCTGAAGCTCGTCATCGGCGGCGGCCTGCTGCGCTCACAGGTCAACTTCGTCGCGGATGGGGCCGTGACCGCCTTCCTTGAAGCGGGGGCGGTGCCCGACGCGGTCTTCACCGACCTGGACGGCCCCGCCCCCGACCTCCTGAGGGCCAGCTCCCTCGGCTGCACGACCATTATCCACGCCCACGGCGACAACATGCCCCAGCTCCGCGGCCTGACCGGGACCTTCCAGGGCGCCGTGGTCGGGTCGACCCAGGTCCGCCCGCTTCCTCCCCGAGTGCTCAACCTCGGCGGCTTCACAGACGGGGACCGCGCCGCCCACTGGGCGTGCGAGCTGGGCGCCTCCAGCATCTTCCTCTTCGGCATGGACCTCGGCACCACTATTGGCAGGCACTCCAAGCGCGCCCTCTCCGGTCAGCCGCTTGAGCGGAAGCTTATCAAGCTCCGGATCGCTGGCTCGCTGCTCTCGTCCCTCTCGGTACGCCTGCCGATCTACAACTTCACCTCCCAAGGCAGTAGCATCCCTGCCATCCCGCGCGCCTCATTCAAGGACCTGCCTGCGATAATGGTTAAGGTTAAATCCCACTGATCCTCAATCCTCACTGAGGTTGAAGCCGAATGTCAAATTCCATCGACGCAGGCGGCAACTCGATAAGGCTGGGGCTGAAGTACGCCGCCACCCATGAATGGATCGATCTCTCATCGTCACCGCCGACTGTAGGGATATCCGACTTCGCGCAGAAGAGCCTTCACGACGTGGTCTTCGTGGAGCTGCCGAAGGTAGGGCAGGCCCTAAAGAAGGGGGCGCCCATGTGCACACTTGAGTCTATAAAGGCGGTCGCGGAGGCATACTCCCCCGTCGATGGCACCGTCGTCGAGGTCAACAGCGCGCTCGAGAGCAACCCCGAGCTGGTCAACAAGGACCCTTACGGCAAGGGCTGGCTCATCAAGGTTGAGGTGAAGGGGGGCGCATCCTCGCTGCTCTCGCCTGAGGCATACGCCGACGCCGTCAAAAAGCAGCTCTAGCAACAGCATGCCTTCCCGGCGCCCCATGGCGCCTCGCCACCCCCTGCAGGGCGCACGCCTCATCCCGCCGGAGGCGGCTAGCACTCCGACCTCTTCATCCTGAACGTGTTGTAATCGACAAGCACCTTCACGCCTCCCCCGAACCATCCGTCGACCTCCCTGTCCCCCGTATCCGCCCTTATCGCCTCTATCCCTTCCAGCTTCTCCCTCGTCGAGACGACCATGACTGCCTCCCTGCCCAGCGCCCTAAGGGCCCGTCCGCTTATCTGCTGGTTCCCCCTGCCGAATATGAATCCCTGCCTCCCTATGGGGGAGACTATGATCCTGCCATCCCTCCCCGAGATCGCCGCCATCACCTCCTCCTCGCCCGCGTCCTTCCTGACGAGCTTCCCGTCGAGCACTATATCCACGCCGAGGAGCGAGTAGTCGATCCCCAGCGCCTCGCTTATCGCCTTGACCGTGCTCCCCGGCCCGAGCAGGTAGACGACCCCCTCCTCCATGCTCTCGACGATCCACCTCGCTATCGCCTGCCTGTTCCACTCTGAGTCTTCCGTGAGCGGCGTCGCCGCTTTCATGCCCTGCATCCCAGCCGGCTCATGCGGGACCGACAGATAGCCGTACAGCCTAGATGAGACCCGCCCCCGCCTGAACGCCTCCTCGTCGACGTCCGCGACCTCCCCCCTCCTGAGCGGCAACTCGTCCCAGAGGAACCTCATGGCTATCCCGGCGGCAGCCTCCGGCGTCGCCGCGAAGACGCCGCTGTGCATCTTGACGCCAGCCGGTATCCCGAGCGCGGGCACCCTCTCCCCCACGGCATCCATGACATCCCTGGCCGTGCCGTCCCCTCCGCAGAATGCTATCAGCTGGACGCCCATCGCCTCCATGGCCCTCGCCGCCTCCCGCGTCTCGCCTGCCCCCGTCTCCCGGGTGGCGAAAGACCTCGACGATA
>CAZEMX010000162.1:0-4382 GCA_964513415.1 uncultured Nitrososphaerota archaeon | reverse complement strand
GTAAAGGCCGGCGAGATCGGCGGCGTCCTCGATGACGTGCTGCTGCGCGTGGCGAACACCCTGGAGAGCGAGGACGAGATCCGGCGACGCATCAAATCAGCCATGACCTATCCCATAGCCATGCTGGGGATCTCGGTTCTGCTGCTGGTGGTTCGCAGTATGTTGCCGCTACAGCCTACACCGATAACGCAGCCGTTGGCGCGGTGACATCTGCAACTATCGTTGAAGACACTCTCGCACCTAACGCGACTGTTTTCCTTCGCCATACTGGTATTGCAACTACCGCACTCGGACAGGCTTTTATCTGTGTTGAGTGGGTATCGAATAGCTAACATGAAAGTCAAATTTCTACAGGATTTTCAAGGCCGCGAGACAAAAGAAATCTTTTACGTCAAAGGTCAGGAAGTGGAACTCGATTCAGATGCTGCCGCTTCTCTTTTGCGTGATGGATTTGTCGAGCCTATTGAAGTCCGCGAGCCAGTAATCGAAGCGGCGCAGCCGACTAAGCGAGGCAAGAAATGAACAAGCAAACTATCACATTCACAACCGCGTCCGATGGCAGCGCAGCCGAGACGGGACATAATGCCATCGGCAAATTGTACGCCGTTGAATATCAGCCAGGCACGACAGCCACAGGCGCGACTATTACCCTAACCTGTGAGGGCGCAGGCTCGAAGCCATTACTAACAAAGGCATCGGCTGGAACTTCGGTTGCTTGGTTTTATCCCCGCGATTTACAGCACGCGGTAGCAGATGGCGCAGCCCTTACAGGCACGGCGGGCGGAGATAGAACTTTGCCTATCCTTTCAGGTATGTTGAAAGTTACCGTAGCTAGTGGCGGAGATACCAAAACCGGCAAGGTTATTTTCTACTACGAAGGATAACCATGCAAAACAGCTACGCAACACTTGCGGAATATAAAGACTATGTAACCGCACGCGGACAAACACCTAATACAGACGCAACAGATGACACGTTGGTCGAGTCGTTACTGGAATCCGCGAGCCGTTATATTGACGATGAAACAGGGCGGGTATTTTATCCGTACATTCAGGCCCGCTATTTTGACGTTCCGCAAGATAGGGAATTGCCATTGGATGAGGATTTATTGGAAGTCATTACCCTCACTAATGGCGATTCCGCGACTATGAGCGCAAGCGAATATCACCTAGTTCCAAAGAATATTTATCCCGCCTATGGTTTGAAGATTACCGATATTTCCTCTTATATGTGGCAATCCAACGCACAGGGCAGCCTAGAAAATGCGGTTTCTGTGTTGGCAATTTGGGGTTATCGCCAGAAATACAATGTTAGCGGGTGGAAAGCGGGCGGTGCATTAGGCGCGGCCATCTCTACTACAAGCGGAACAAGCGCAACCATGACAGCAGGGCATACTCTACTAACAGGCCAGACATGGCGCATCGGTAACGAAATTCTCACCGGTTCAGTTTCATCAGACACACTGACGATTGAAAGAGGATTCAACGGATCAACCGCAGCAACACATGATAACGGAACAACCGTTTATTACTGGCAACCAGAGACAGGCGCAAAAAATGCGGTTCTTGAAATTACCAATAGTGCCTACCATCGAAGATTTGGACGGTCAACATCTGACAGTGTGACAGTGACAGCGGCGGGAGTGGTAATTTCCCCGCGTGATGTACCCGCACAGGCGCGGGCGTTTATCTATTCTCACAGGTCGATTATATGACCGTCACTTCTACAATCTCAACCGTAGCCGACAGCATAGCGGCATTATCTGTCTCTGGTGTAACTATCAAAGACATCGACCAGATACCCGATACCGCTCGGATGCTCTGCCCGCTCATTATCCCTCAGCCTGCCAACTTTGTATCTGATTTATCTATAACATTTGAGTCATTCGGCAGTAATGGCGGAGCAAAGATAAACACAAATTACACCTTGAATTATGTATTCCTGCTTTGCGAAGTCGGGTCAGGGATGGGGGCATTTGCCGCGTTTTCTGGATTGATTTCTAAATTATCCGCTCTACTTGTGGAAATCAATTCCAACGATTCGATAACAGGCGCGGTAGATGTCAAGATAAATTCGATTAGCAATATAGGCGTTATCACAGACCCCGCAGGTGTTGAGTTTTGGGGCTTGGAATTTAGCCTCAGAGTATTGGAGTTTTCGCAATGACAAGAACTCACTTAAAGCATTATCGCGTCTATGTAAATGGCATTGACCTTTCAGGGCAATCCCGAACTATCGGCGCATTATCTCACGTATTTGGCGCAGAGCCTGACACGGCTCTAACTGATGAAGCAAAGAATATTGTCATCGGACAAGCTGATATTCAAGCTGGCACACTAAGCGCGTTTCTCGAAAATGATACCGCTGCCTTATTTGCAAATCAGGCACAAACAACCCGCAATTTACTGGTAGCCATTGGAGCAAACGCCGCTCCTACTGCTGGTGATAACGTCTTTGCGTGGAAGTTTGAAGATACTGGATACATGGCCGAGCAAGGTTCTGGATTTGTTGCAGCTACATTGCCATTCGGCGGTGCGTCATACGCATCTACTCTGACATATAAAACACCCTGGGGAAAGTTGCTTCACGCAAAAGGCGCAGAGACCGCAGTCAATACAGCCGTTGGAATTGATGACTTTGGCGCATCGTCCGCGCTTGGTGGAATCTTTGTGTATCACCTGCACTCTAGCAACGGGACTGTAACGCTGAAAGTACAAGACGCATCAACAAATACTAACCCTTCTTTTTCTGATTTGTCAGGCGCAACCAGTGGAAGTATTACCGCCGCCGTGACACCACAAAGCGGAATGATTGCACTCGGCACCACTGCAACAGTACGCAGATATTTACGCTGGCAGTTAGTTTTCGGAACTGCTACTACAGCAACATTCACCGCAGCGTTTATCAGAAATAATATTTTATAGGAGTAAATAATGACCGCTCAAACTGGAAGAACTCACTCAAAACATATCACTGTAAAACTTGATAATTCCGCTGGAACATTAACTGATATTTCCGCTTATGTAAATACAGTCGGTTCGGTTGGTGTGACGTATGAGACGCAAGACGTGACCGCGTTTTCTGATGGCGTGAAAAATATTGTCATTGGACAGCCTACCGCATCCCTCACCATTGGCGGACCAATCGACACCACCATTCACACCCACATGACAGGCATCAACGGATTATCAACTCCGCTTTCGCTTGATATTCAATTTGGTATTCGTCACGCATGGGAAGCGGGTGAACCGCAATTCGGAATTACTTCATCTTCAACCAGTGGTTATCTTTGCCACTCGTACACCATTGACCCCAGCGCGAATACTTGGAGCGCGACCCTTGATGTGTTTGGAGCAACCGCCCCAGCGTGGGGTACAGCAGCCGAGACTTAAGCCATTAGGCAGAAAGTAGCAGTATCGTGAATATCGAAATAAAAGGCAAAACATACAACGGGAGCGTGACGGTATATGACCAATTCACGCTCCCGCAGGTGGAGCTTATTGAGGCGGCAATGTTCGCAGAAGTTCCATATACTGAAAAAAAAGAAAAAGATGAAAGCGGAAATGAAAAGACTTTGCGTTATGTACGCATGACGGAAGATGATAAATCTAAACTACCCGCTGTTTTAGCATGTGTTGAAAATTGGGAATTATCAAATTTTCCAAAGGATTTGAGTATTCTAACATTCCCATTATCTCCAAGAAGAACAACGCACAACCTAATAAAAAAGATTTTCAATGAAATTGAAAAGATTTACAACGGTGAATTAGACATCCCAAACGAGTAAAGGCCAACGCTTATCTATATGCGAGCGAAGGCCGATATTCGCAAGAGATAGAGTTTCTCAAACGTGTGGAGAGATTCGGGCTTGAAGCGATTACAGGAAGGCGGCAGTTTTATCATGCGGAATACAGGCGCATGATTTACGCCGAGAATATTGTTATGTCATATAAATCACGCGCTAGAAGCAATGGAAATTGGGCAGCGTGGGCAAGCGAGAATCCATCACAGGCTGAGATATTAGCGGACGCAGAGAAAATAGCAAATGGCCGAAAAGATAGTAATTGAAATTGATGGCAAGGATAATGCCAGTGCGACATTCAAGAAAGTTGGAATGTCTGTTACTGATTTAAATAGTGCAATTGAAATTGCCACCCGCGTCTATGACGTTGCTGCACAAGCGTTCAAGATGACCGTTGATGAGGCGCAGAAATACGACCAGCAGATTCGTGATGTCATGTTGTCCACTGGCGCAACAGCAGAGGAATCAAGCCGCCTTGTGCAAGTGGTGGATGACGCGGGCGTATCTTACGGCACGTTGAAAACAGCAATGAAAATGGCAAGCAAAGAGGGAATCGAGCCGAACATTGCAAGCCTGCAAT
>CAZEMX010000161.1:0-4383 GCA_964513415.1 uncultured Nitrososphaerota archaeon | reverse complement strand
GTGGTTTCCGACGCGACTACGCCCGCGCCGTCGATCGACGGAACGGGCGTACGGTGCTCGAGGAGCTCGAGCGGTCAGCGGGGCGCGACGATGCGGCGGCCGCGTCGACGTCGACGCGAGAGATCGGCCGCGAGGGCGTGACTTGCCTCGAGCTTTCCGAGCCGCTCGAGGGCGGCGTTTCGTGCGAGCGCGGCGCGCTTCGGATCGAGGCACGAGCCGAGCACGCGAAGCCGTTGCGCGCGCGCGCTCGCGTCGAGGGCGGCGCGTAGGTCGCGCCGATCGTGCGCCTCGATCGCGATCGACTCCGCGGCCGCGAAGTCGCGCGCGATGTGCTCGAGCTGCTCGTCGAGGCTCGGCGCCTCGCGATCCTCGCGCTCGAGCTCGGCAAGCCACGACTCCCATTCACGCCGATCGGCGTCGGTCACCTTGTCGCCGATCCATGCGAGCACGTCGGGCGATGCGATGTTCCGTCGTGCGCGCTTCGACCATCGGGCGCGCGTGAATTTCTCCGAGATCCAATACTGATTGATCGTCCAGCGCCCATCGATCGAACGCTCGTGTCGACCGATGCCGGGCGCGCCTGCGTCCGGTTGGTGGATCTCGATCGGCAGGCCGAAGCACGCGCGCATAAGTCGCGCCGTGGGGATCGCGCCTCGAGGCACGCCGTAGGCATCGGCATCGGCGCAAGACATCGCTTCGTGTCCGTACGTCGTCGGGCCGCCCCCCTTCGATAGCTTCCGGTTTTTCCGATGCGGGTAGGGGTTCGCGATCACGCTCGCGATCGCGCCCCGTCCGTAGCCGGCGCACACGTGCGAGAACCCCGGCCGCGTCGTCGGCTCGGCGGCCGCGAAGACGACGGAAACGAATGCGATGTGCTTCCGATCGGCCTCGCAACGCACGTCCCAGACGGGCCGCTCGAGGTCTGCATTCGGGTGCGGATCGTCCAAGTCGAAGCCGGCGGCCGCGGCCCGCTCGAGCATGACGCGCGCGGGCGTCGTGAAGGCCTCGAAGATCGCGAGCTGGACGAGCGGCGGCAGGGCGCGCACGGCCGCGCGCCAGTCGTCTAGGGCGAGCTTGCCGGCCGCGTGCATCTTGCCCGTGAACGGCGGCGCCGCCGGATCGGGATGACCGCGGCGGCGTAGCGCGTCGAGGTAGCGATCGAGGTGCTCGCGCCGCGGCGCCTTCATCCTCGAGGCCCGGATATCGACGAGCTCGCCGCGCCGCTTCACGGCGTCGCGCGGGCGGTACTGTTCGACGGAGATCGAGCTCGCGTCCGCGGCCGCCGGCACGTGCTGTCGCCGGGCCGCTCGCGCGGCGTCGACGCCGGCACGGTGCGCCACTTGACCCGCGTGCGTCGTCTCGATCTGTTGCAACGTCCCCACGTCGACGTGCGAGGCCACGATCCCGAGGATCGAGCCCATCGCGTCGGCCGACGTCGGGATCGTGCGGCTCACGTCTCGAGCTCCTCGGGCAGATCGACCACGAACACGCGAAACGTTGCCGTGATCGATCGGCCCGCATCGTTCCGATAGGTGGAACCGATCCCGGAGCCGCCGCCGGCCTCGATCCCCGGATAGAACGAGTGAACCCCGACCCATTGATCGATCAATGTCAGCGGGCACGGCTCGGCGCGATCGCCCTCCGTAACCCGCATCGAATGGACGCGAAGCGGTCGATCCGCATACCACGTCCACGACATCGTGAAACCGGGATCGAGGTGCGCGGTATCCCGCCGCGCGCATCGGGGCGTCAGGATTCGATGGGAGGCCTTCGCGATCGAGAGGCACGGCCCGCACGTGACGAACGCCGGATCGCGATCGAGCTCCACGAGGTCGCCCGCGCCGCACGCCGCGGAGCCGTTCGCGTTCGGTTGTAGCCAATGGACGATGATCACGGGCGCCCCTCTTCGTCGACGGAATCGGCGATGGGGAGGTGTTCGCTACGTTCGATCGCGGCGCGTAGACGCTCCTCGAGGTCGCGCGCGCGTTCGCCCATCGGGTCAGCGATACGCCGATGGATCACGGCGCAATTTTTCCAGACGGAATCGATCAGGAACGAGCCGAGCGGCGGGATCGGAAACCGACCGTCGATCGTCGCGTGGCACCACTCGCCGCACACGAAAACAAGTAGCGTGCCGTCCGAGTAGTAGATCGCGCGTCGTTCGTCTCCGAGCGACGACCAAAACCAACAATGGATCGGACGTGCGACGACTCGGCCGATATCGCCGCTCGCGAGCGCGATCCACCGATTCCACCCGAGCACGGCGATCACGATCGACGCGAACACCGCGCCGAGCACGAACGCGAACCATACGGCGCCGGCACTCATGGCTTGCGCCTCGGGACGATCACGAAATCGGGCGAGCGCGCGGCGAGCTCGGCGACGAGCTCGCGCGACCAATTGCCGCCGAGCTTTTGGAGCACGGCAAACGGCGAGAGATCGATCCGCTTCGCGGCAACCAGGAACGCGAGCCCGAGCACGGGGAGCGATTCGCCCGAGACGCGCTGAATCCTCCATAGGCACGACTCGGCGTAGGTCGTCTCGCGTTTGAATTCGTCGACGTACGCGGCCGCGCGTTCGGCTTGGGAGCTCATTCGGAATCCCCCTCCTCGAGCACGGCGGCGAGCGTGAGCGCGAAGCCGTTCGCCTGTTCGCGTCGGGCCGCGGCCGACGCTCGCAAATTGGCAATCACGGCCTTGTCCGGCGCGATGCGCTCGAGCTCGTCGGCCATCTGGTCGAGCCGTCGCGCGGTCGCGTCGTCTTCGTATCGCGCCTCTCGCAACGCGATTCGAATCCGTTTCCAGTCGGCGGGCGTCATCGCGTGCGCTCCCATCCGTCGAGGAGCGCGGCCGCGAAGACGACCACGAACGCGACGATCAAGCGGGCGGCGTCGGACGCTCGACGCGAGGCGAACACGTAGCCGACCACGAAGCCGGCAACCAAGTGGACGGCGATCACGGTGCCCCCTTTCGAAGCTTGTTTCGAACCTTCGCGGGGCCGGGCCGGCGCCCGTTGCACGAGCACGAGCACGAGGAGCCGCAACGGGTGTGTAGGCAGAGGGGGCACGCCTGCACGGACGCGAACCCCGGCCCGCGGACGATCGCGCCCTTCGTTCGCTTCGGTGCCGGCGCGCCCGTCTTGAACGCGACGCCGCGCGCGCGCTCGCCCTTGCCTTCGACGTCGGGCTCGACGCGGCCGCGGCCGGTCGGCTTGCGCTTCGGGATCTTCGGGACGCGCGGCGGGGGCGCGGGCGGCCGTTCGAGCGGGAGCGGCGCGCGCGGCGCGTCGAACACGCGCACGTCTGCGATCGCGCGGAAGGCCTCGAGGAATTGTCCCGCGTGCGCGCCCCAGTACCAAACCGCGGAATCGATCATCCCTTGGCGCATCGCGCCGCCCTCGAATTGCACGCGGCGATCGAGGTAGGCGAGCGCGTCGCACGAGTGACGCGCGAGGCGCCACCATGCCGTAGTGGGCGCAACGGGCGTGAGCGCGACGATCTCGACGCCGCGGCGCGCTTCCTCGGCGCACTTGTAGATCCACGCGATGAGGTGTCCGCGCGCGTACGGCGGATTTGCGTAGACGAGTCCGCGCGCGCCGATCGGCACGTTCGCGAGCTCGGCCCAATCGGCGGCGAGTCCGTCGGGGCGCGACTCGCGATCGATGCGCGAGGGCGCGGGTTGCGCCCATGGGTTCGAGCACGGATCGAGCGCGATCGGCGCGACGGTGCCGATCACGGCCCAAAGCCACGCAGGCGTACATAGGTCGTCGTCGTCGCGGTCGCGCACGAGGGCCGCGAAAGCGTCGTCCATGGTGCTCGAGCGGCCGAAGCCGCCGGGCAGAACGGTCAGCGTAGGCATTCGAACCCCCCATCCGCGGCGCGTTGCCACGCGCGCCAGACGCGCCCGGTCGATCCGTCGCGACGAAGGATCGAGGCCTCGATCCGCTGGATCGTGTTCGAGTGCTCGTAGCCGTCGACGACGTGGATCACGTCCTCGAGGCTCACGGCGCGCGCCTGAATCCCGATCGAGGATCCTTCGGGGTAGCACGTCAGCGCGAACCGAAACGGCGCGCCGAATCGACCGACGGAGCGCGTCATGGTGACCCCACGACGCGCGAGACGATCACGAGCGGCGCGGGCGGCGCCTCGCGATCCTCGGCCTCTTGGACAAGCCAGTCCGTCACGTGCGAGAGCTGGCGATCGATCTCGGGGGCGGTCATGCGCGGGAACAAGCGCGCAAGCGCGAAATGGGCGGCGCGCGCGCTCGCGATGGCGACCGCGGCGAGGCGAAGCGCGGCCGGCGCGGGCGCCGGCACACGGGCGATCGGCGCGATCATGGCTTGCCGTCCTGGATTCGTCGGGCGCGGCCGGCGAGCTGCTCGATC
>CAZEMX010000160.1:0-4413 GCA_964513415.1 uncultured Nitrososphaerota archaeon | reverse complement strand
TGCCATAACTCAAGTAACGGGATTGTCGTCGGCCCTGATTAACAAACTTGGAACAACCCTCGATTCTGCAAAAATATTTGTAGGAAATGGTTCTAATGCTGCTTCTCCTGTTTTTATGTCGGGGGATGCTACAATGGCAAATACGGGGGCTTTAACCATCGGTGCAGGGGCGGTAACATTGGACAAAATGGCTCCAGCAACGGCTACTGGTAATTTTTTAGTTAGGTGGAGTTCTGGCAGTGGCGATTGGCAGGAGGGCACCTTTGGTAGTGGACTCTCGCTTTCTGCCCTTGGGGTTCTTACATCTTCTGGCGGAGGCGGGGGATCGCCTGGGGGAGCTTCAGGCCAAATGCAATGGAACAACGCAGCATCTTTTGATGGGGTTGAGAAAATGTATTCTGATGGTGGAAATGTTTGGATTCAGGACCAGAATTTCTTTTTATCTGATGATGCTGGCACCCCTACAAAAACGGTAAATTTTAATGTTGCCGCAGTATCCGGGTCTAAAACGTGGGCCTTCCCCAATACAAGCGATACGTTTGTTGGGGCAGCAACAGCACAGGCTCTTAGTAATAAGACTGGAATTATAAGTCAGTGGACAAACGATGCTGGATACTTAACCTTGGCATCTACTTTGTCGGGCCTTTCAATTACTGGCTCAACCATATCATCGGCAAATTCTATAATAGCCGCTTTTGGAGCGTTACAAAACCAAATTAATGGCATTCTTGGCGGGGCAACGTATCAAGGCGTATGGAATGCAAACACAAACTCCCCATCTCTTTCCAGTGGTGTTGGAACCAAAGGATTTTACTACGTTGTCAGCGTTGCTGGATCTACAAACCTTGATGGGATAACAGATTGGAAGGTTGGCGATTGGGCAATATACAACGGGACTGCTTGGCAGAAGGTTGATAACACCGACGCTGTAAGTTCGGTGAATGGGGCAATAGGAGCGGTCGTAATAACTGCTACCGGGACTACCAACCGAATAGTTGTAACCGGAGGAACGGGCCTTACCCCAACTTTTGATATTGGCACCGACGTGGTTACCTTAACCGGAACACAAACCTTGTCAAACAAAACGCTAACATCGCCCAACCTAAATGGGTCCTCCACCACGGGCCATGTATGGACTGCATCAGACGGATATGGAAACGGAGCGTGGGCAGCTCCTACAGGTGGAGGAGGAGTATCTGATGGAGATAAAGGTGATATTACAGTAAGTTCCTCAGGTACTGTATGGACTATTGATAACTCAGTAGTCTCAAACTCTAAATTAGCTAACATTGCCACAGCCAGGTTTAAAGGTAGAGTAACTTCTGGTACAGGAGACGTAGAGGATTTAACAGGTACTCAAGCTACTTCATTACTAGATGTAGCAACTACTTCCTTAAAAGGATTAATGCCTGCTACAGGAACTCCTACTGGTAAATTTTTAAAAGATGATCTTTCATGGGATACACCTGCTGGTAGTGGAAGTACAGATATTTTAATGGTACAAGTCTTTTCGTAAAACATATATGGCATACACTAAAGAAAAATTATCAGGATCAACAAATGGTAGAGGAATTAAGGTTGTTGCAACATCCTCTACTGGTACAACTATACATGCTACTGGAACAGGTAATATAGATGAAGTCTACTTGTATGCTTATAACAGTGATACAACAGCCAGGTTGCTTACAATTCAATTTGGTGGAACAACATCCCCAGATGATGATATTAAAGTTACTATCCCTGCACAATCAGGATTGTTCTTAGTTGTTCCTGGAATACCTTTATTTCCATCAGGTAGTGCAATAACAGTTTATGCCTACGCAGCAACAGCAAACGTAATAACTATCTCAGGATATGTAAATAGAATTTCGTAATGATAACTAAAAGAAGAGGACAACTATATCTTAGGGACAATAAATTAGGATCAGTTAATGTTGGTTCTATGTGGGATATTGATGCTACTCACTTCATAGTTATAGCAGGATTGAAAGGTATTTACGCTATTGCTATAAACGAGTTAGTTTGGGAATTAAAGCAAGCTAATTTGTGGGATTCTATTAAAGTTCTCTACCCATTTATTTGTTTGGATATAACTAACGCAAATGCTTCTTTAAATTTAAAGAATATAAACACCTCTGGATTTTTTTCAGGAGGATCATCAGTGACCTATGCTAAAACAGGTATTACTCCAAGTAGTGCAGGTTTAAACACAGGATTTGCAGGAACTTCATTAGCTTCTCAAACAAGTCATCATTTAGCTTACTACTCAAGGACTAATAATGCAGCTGCAACAAACTATTTAATGGGAGCTTCAAATGCTACAAATGTCAATCCAAGATTTTCTTTAGTAGCTACTGCAACCAATTTTGCTTCTTACGATCATACTAATGTACCTTCAGTAAACGTATCTCATTCCAGTGATACTACTGGTTTTATTATTGCTAGTAGAATAGCTAATAATGATATAAGAATGTTTAGAAATGGAGTCCAGGTAGGTAGTACTTTTACCACTACTGCTACAGGTAATCTATCTTCATCCAGTGTATTTATCTTTGCAGCTAATAATGGTGTAGGTACAGCACAAGCACCAACTGATAAAGAATGTGCATTTGCTTCAATAGGTGATGGTTTAACTACTGCACAAGTTGAGGAATATAATCGGATAGTTCAGAACTATCAGCAACGATTAGGAAGAGCAGTTTAAACGTACAATTGATACAACAATGTTATATACTTATTACCTCATTTCTGATTTAGAAACTTCTTTAACAATTAAAGCACCTTCGCTTGAGGATGCTATTGAGAAACTATTATCTGTAACAAATGAAGATTGGATAATTGAGTTCAAAGGACGAAATCACATCATCAGATTAAAAAAAGTTACAAACAATGGAGAATAACAATACAACTATATTAGGATTCATATGTCTTACAATAATATCTATTGTAAGCTATTTTATATACACCCCAGTTAAACAAAAGATTTGGGTTAAGAATATTAAAGATTCTACTTTAACTATTTCTACTGATACTATAATAGCTGATAAATCTGTTTGGTATTATGAGCCTGATAGTTCATATAATAAAAATATACGTTTATCTATCTATAGAGATAAAGAAGGAGGATTTGCTTGTATGGGCGACGGGCTTACGGATGCGGAAGTAGCCAAACTAAATACAATAGTTCAATCTTATGCAACTCGACTATGCCGGACAGCGTAATGGTTTATCTTTTAACAAAGGATCAAAAAAACGAATTGGTTGGCATACAGTTCCAGCCATATTGCTTATTTAATCCCATTCAAGACGCAAATGACAATTGGATTATTAGTCAAGAGGAAGTGGATGGATGCACTTATGAAGA
This sequence comes from uncultured Nitrososphaerota archaeon, assembly GCA_964513415.1. Lineage (GTDB taxonomy): Archaea > Thermoproteota > Methanomethylicia > Methanomethylicales > Methanomethylicaceae > Methanomethylicus. Next base: position 1,049 of record CAZEMX010000160.1, on the reverse strand, counting down.
ATTACAATGGGTAAAAACCCTACCTTTGATAAAATTTCAAAAACAATATGCTTAAATTAAAAGACAATCAATGGGTTAGTATTGGAAATGTGGCAATAACTGTTTTGAACATAAACAAAACCCTTTCTGGGCGGTTAAGCCGAATATTACCAATTGTGGCCGACAAGACCTTGAAGATACGAACTCAGTTTCAATCTGAAATCCAAGAGGCCATCAAAGAGGAGGGCGATTCGGCGGATATTGCGGAAATTGAGAAAAGGGTCAGTGAATCATTTTCTAAGGGGGAAACAGAGATTGACCTTCCAGAGTTGAAAGCAGAGTGGTTTGATGATGTTGTTTTTTTACAAGGACACTATCAATTTTTCACTCCTTTATTCACGTAACATGACACCATACATCATTACCATTGCAACCGAAGAAAAAATTATTACGTTTGGCCCTCAGCTTGCCAAAGATTCGGAAGAAATCTGTGAGCGTGTAAAGTCAGAACTTAAAGAAGGCGAAACAGGTTATGTCTTTTGCGCTTCAACCGGAAGAAACCATATTGTACGTTTAAAATGAAAACAAACTTCACCAACGACCTGTCAGGGTCATACGATAACCTCGATGTTGTACTGGTTGCCTACAAGGGCATCTGGAACTGGTTGCACCGATTCTTTACTGGCCGGATGTATAATACCGTTTTCCTTGTCCTGCGAAACCCCGATACGAAAGGGTTGGGACTATATGGCGTTAATCCGCTTACTGAGAAGTTTCAAATGATCCATCCTATCAATCAGTGGAAAGGGATTCTGACTTCGAAGAAACCGAATTGCACAGTGATTAACCTCCGGCAATATCCGGAAACGCTGCAACGGGCGCTCAATTCGATTGGAACTTATCAGCATGATGATACCTATGAAGCGATTGCCTGGATATTCTCGTTAGATACGAAAAAAGCCAACGAAGATTTGTTGATTAAAAAAAGAATTAAGAAATGATTAGATACTTGCTTGATTGGACTTGCCCGCACAAAAGGGCTTTCTTTTTTGGGTTGTTTGCCCTTGATG
>CAZEMX010000159.1:0-4448 GCA_964513415.1 uncultured Nitrososphaerota archaeon | reverse complement strand
AGTCATAGCGCTAAATTGGAATAAAAGACGCGAAATGATCTTCGCGCCTAAAAAATTATAACGCCCATTATATCACAAGAAAAAAACTTGGCAAGCCCCTTATAATTCTTTAGCTGACTTAATTTCTACTTGTCCTTCTCCATTAATAATTACCGTATCACGACGCTTTAATTCTTTAGCTAATAATTTCTCAGCTAGAACATTACTAATGGTATCCTGAAGCAGACGACGTAGAGGTCGAGCTCCAAATTTAGGATCATAGCCAGCCTTAGCTAAATACTCTAAACCCTCTTGAGTGACTTGAAAATTAATATTTTTCTCTGCTAATTGTTGGCCAATTTTCTGCAGTTGCAAATTAGTAATAGCTACCATATCTTCCATAGTAAGTGGCCGAAAAACAACAATACCATCAAAACGATTAATTAATTCGGGCCGCATCACCTGAACTAATTCATTATCTATAATATGTTGACGGATAGTAGTAAAATCCACACCATTTTGTACGGCCTCCATAATATAAGGAGCACCAGCATTAGAAGTAGCAATGATAATAGTATTACTAAAATCAATAGTCCTACCTTGAGCATCGGTCAGACGACCATCGTCAAATACTTGCAAAAATAGATTTAAGATATCTGGATGCGCTTTTTCAATTTCATCTAATAAAATTAAACTAAAAGGATGCTGACGAACTGCCTCAGTTAAATAACCAGTCTCTTCGCCACTGCCAATCATTTTATTAACACTATCCGGTAATTGGTATTCACTCATATCTAATCTAATCATCGCATCTTCACTACCAAAATAGACCTCGGCTAAAGTTTTAGCCAGTTCTGTTTTACCAACTCCAGTTGGCCCTAAAAATAAAAAATTAGCAATTGGTTTATTGGTATCTCTAAGTTCTACCCGTGCCCGGCGCAGACTAGCAGCCACCATATCCACTGCTTCTTCTTGGCCAATAAGCCGTTCATGAATAATTTCTTCTAGATTAAGCAACATCTTGCTTTCTTCTTGGCCAACCTGCTCAATGGGTATACCAAATTTTTCACTAGCATATTGTCTGACTATCGCCTCACTAACTAATTTAAGCCCTGGTTGTCTTAAAGCTAAACGAGCTGCCCCCTCTAGAACACTTAAAAAACGTGTCGGTTGAGCTGGCTCAGTAATATAACGCTCACTAACCATTTTAGCTATCTCTAAAGCAGCATAAGTAAACACTACCCCCCAACTTTTTTCCCAATAACTTGTCCAATGTTCTGCCATAATCATAATCTGCTGGTCATCGGGCTCGGCAATATCAATTTTAGCTAAATTAGCCCCTAACGAACGCTCAGCAATATACTGACGATAATTTTCCGGAGTAATGGTAGCTATACACCGCAAGGCTCCTCGCTGAAGAGCATTAGCTAAAATATCTGACAAATCCAAGCTTTGCGCCTCTCCCACACTTAAACCAGCAATTTTATCTACCTGGTCAAAAAATAAAATAATGTTACCCGCTTGATTAACTTCTACAATAATTCGCTCTAATTTCTCCTGAGCTTCCTCGGGCGAGGAACCACCGATTAAAGAAGGTATATCCACTTCAACTAACCTTTTATCCTGTAAAAAAGAAGGAACATTCTCCTCAACCATTAATTGAGCTAATCCATAAACTAGAGAGGTCTTGCCTACCCCTGCTGGACCAACCAACACTACTCCAAGCCTACCAGCTGACCAAGCATCAAGCACTTGTCTTAATTCATTTTGGCGCCCTACACATAAAGGTAATTGATTATTCTTGGCTGCTAAGGTTAAATCATAAGCATAGTGATTTAAAAACGGCGTAGCTTTAGCCGTATAAGCACGATCCATATTGGAAGCTGGCTTAAATTGTGCTAACTCCCGCATCTGTTTATAAGTTTTAGCTAGATGCCGATTAATATGAAACCAATTAGCTACCGCGGCGAATTGCTCTTCTTTAGCCCCTAGGTCATAAATAATTTCCTTTAAGAGGGAACTATGTTTAATTAAAGGAGATAAAAAATCAACGGTAAGCGGTGGATCATTAACTGACCAAGCACTAGCAACTCCTTGAATAAGGGCAATTTTTACCCCGGCCGACAAGCTAACCACTGAACAAGGATTATTACCCTTAACCTCATATTTTTTAAGTTTGTCGGCAATAGCTTGAACATTTAAATTTAGACGAAACAATAATGCTTTAACTAATGAATCATTTAACAAAATGCTAAACCATTTTTCTGGAGTGAGCTGATCTATTTTGCTGCGTCCTGCTTGAACTGTGGCCCGAGCTAAACTAGAAGAAACTTCTTTAGGTAAATAATCTGCTACATTAAGTTTATTTTTAGCTGGCAGCTCAAAAATCCCCTGCCAATCTAATGGAGCAGCTATATTAACGTCTGGCCACTGCGGTAATTTAGCTTCTTGGCTACTTTTTATTAAACGATAAACCGCAAAAAGGCCAAACACTCCCGACCAAGCAAACCATTTAATAGGCCATATTGGCTGGATCCACCAAGCCAAAGTACCCACTGCTGACCAATTCAAAAACCAACTCGTAGCTTGCCCTATATGCCAAATCATCACCATTACTCCGCTTATAGCTGCTAGATAAACAATAACATCCAAAATACTAAGTATTTTTTGGCTAATTAATTTCTCTTTTAATGCTTGCCACTTAGTCGGCCAACTAACAAACAGCCAACAATTAGCACCAAACCAACCTACCCCCTGTCCTTTACAATTCTTACAACGTTGTCCATTCTCTAGGCCTAAACCATGACACCTTTCACAGATAAACCAACCACTTGTCTTATTTTCTTCCACCATAATATACAAGATAGAGATAATAAATAATGGCCAGTGGCGCTACTGCCCAGGCAACTATAGCTATTATAGAAATGGCTGCATAAACAAACCAAATAGCCGACCTCACAATTATTTGCACTAATCTTACTAAAAAACTAATAATAAAACTCCAAATATCTCTCTCCCCATACATGGGCACAAAAATATTTTTAAGCCAAACAACCAAGGCTAAACTATGGCCCTGTTTTTTAAGCCACTGACCCCAATATTTAAGCCAAAAAAGCCAGCCACGAGAATACCACCAAATTGGCCAGATTAATAATTCTCTCCCAATAAGCCAAACTATATTCATACAATATATTATAGCAGAAAATTAAGACTTAGCCAGCCAGTGACTATCTTGACGCACCAAACAGTTATCGGCTTCTTGGGGGTTAGCTAAAAGCTCTTTCACAATCCTTTCCATCCGAATCCCTTGAGAGCCCTTAACTAAAATAACTGATTGCGGGGAAATTATTTCTTTTATTTTAAGAGCCGCTTCATGAGAGTTATCAAAATAGTCTAGCCGCCCCGTCCATCCTAAACTTTGGGCTTCCTCCCCGATTAATTTAGCTAGCGACCCAACTAATATTAAATGACCAATGGGTAAGCCGGCAATAATTTGTCCAACCCGCCGATGTTCGGCTGGACTATTTATTCCTAATTCTAACATATCTCCTAAAACTGCTATCCGACGAGCTGGATTATCTACTGGTAAATTAGCGAGAATCTCTAAAGCAGCAATCATCGAGGTAGGTGAAGCATTATATGAATCATCAAGCACAATACTGCCATTTAAACCAGCCAATAAATTACAACGTCCCTGTAGCGGTTGAAAGTCTTTAAGAGTATCAGCAATATCCATCAGTCCTAGGCCTTGACTAAGGCCAACTGCTACGGCTGCTAGGGCCGAATAAAGAGCTGCCTCAGTCATAATAAAAGGTAAAGACAGGGGAACCATAGCCTCATGATAATGAAGCTCACAATTAACCCCCCTTAAACTCTCGAGTGATAAAGCGGTAGCTTGCCGATAATTAAACTTTACCTCTGTCGCTCTGACCTGAGCCTCAGAACCAAGCCCATAAGTTATTACTTTACCCCTACACCTTGAAGCCATATCTGCTACTCGCCGATCATCAGCATTTAAGATAGCTATACCCGTGGAGGGTAAGCTAGCAATGAGTTTGCTCTTCTCTTCAGCAATATTATCAGGAGTACCAAAAAATTCTAAATGAGCTTGGCCAATTGTTGTCACCACCCCCACTATTGGCTGAATAAAACTCAGTAGATAATCCATATCCCGGGGGTGATCTACTCCCATCTCTAATACTAAAAACTCCGGATAGTTCTTATCTCGAACAATTAATAATTTTAAAGCTTTAAAAATAACATTACCCCACCCCAAAAAAGAACGACCAGGCGAGGTACTACCTAAAATTGTCAACGGCAAACCAATTTCATTATTATAATTTTTAATATTACCTCTAACTTTATACTTTCCACTTAAAACTAATAAAATGGCCTCTTTAGTAGTAGTTTTACCTACACTGCCAGTAATACCAATAATCTTGGGCTGGTATTTCTCTACTACTGCCCGA
>CAZEMX010000158.1:0-4463 GCA_964513415.1 uncultured Nitrososphaerota archaeon | reverse complement strand
TTATCTTGCTTTTTCAACGCGTACATCAATTTATCATGTTGCCATTGGTGATGATTTTTTATGTTAGCGTCTGTAAGAAGTGGTAACGCCAATCTAAAACGGTAAGGTTGAGTCAACATAATATTTATGTATCCAAATAAACTTTTGACATCACTTTTCGGGCAGATCGACGTATCATCAGAAATAGCTGCTCTAGACAAAAGCTCGATTATTTTAGAGCTGCATTATCCTGCTGCACGTCTGACTTCAACGCCTCGAGCGCGCAGATTATGCTCTTCTCGATGGCGCCGACTGTATCGCACGGGTTCAGCACCCTCTCCCCTACCCTCTGTATCCTGCCGGTCACCGTCAGTATCGCCGCGGCCCTGTACTTCCTGAGCCTGGCGAGCGCGAATATCACCGCGCACTCCATCTCGAAGCTCAGCACTCCTCTGCTGCGCCACGCCTCCGCACTCCTCTCCTCCTCGAGGTAGAATGTGTCACTCGAGCAGACCATCCCCCTGTGGCACCTGAGCCCCCTCCTCCCTGCCTCGCCGGCGACGAGGTCTGACAGCACGGCGTCGGGGTACTGTGGCGCGTCGCTTCCTGCATATGCTCTTGTTGCCCCGTCCAGAGGTATCGCTGCCGAGGGCACCACCACGTCCCCTGTCTCTACGCCCCTGCCGATGCCCCCAGTAGTGCCGACCCTGATTACTGCCTTCGCTCCCAGCATGGCGAGCTCCTCCATGACTATAGCGGCAGAAGGCGCGCCCATGCCCGTCGTGGAGACGGTTACTGGCATGCCCCTGTAGCGTCCGGTGTAAGTGAGGAGCCCCCTGTTATCGTTTACAAGCCTGGCCCCCTCCATGAACTCCGCTGCACACCTCGCCCTACCAGGGTCGCCGCAGACGATCACTCGCCCTGCGACATCCCCTTGATTGCATCTTATGTGGAGCATGCTCTGCCCCCCTACGTCGTGATCCTGTCCATCTCGCCGCACTCGGCCGCCTTACGTATCTCCCTCGCTATCCTCCTCCCCATGCTCATCGGCTCGTCGTAGATCAGGTCGCTGTAGGGCGAGCCGTTGACGAAGAGGTTGGTGCCTGCGACTATCCTCCCCGAGAACTCGAATGTGTAGAGCTTGCCGCTCTCGTCGCATATCATCTCCAGGCAGTACGGGCCGATCGCGCCGGGCTTGACCAGCCTCTTGGAGGCCTCGACAAACCCCTCCCCGTCCCTGAATATGTCCATGAGCAGCGACTCCCTCAGCACGAGCGGGGAGTTGCCTATCACCCTGAACGTCGGGGTGAGCCCTATCTCGAGCTGGTCCTTGGCGCTTATCCTTCCTATGCCGTCGACGCTCGTCTCGTACCTCCTGTCGCAGCCGAGCAGCTCGACCTTGCCGGTCAGCGGGGAGAAGAAGTAGTGGGGGTAGAGGCTCACGCCGATTATGTACTCCTGTATGAAGACATCTTCCTCCTCCCCATCCCTCAGCAGCCCCCTGCCGCGCACGGCCTTCATCTTCTTGGCATAGTCCTGTGGGCTGTCCGCGATGAAGTACCCCCTCCCGCCCTCGGCACCTGGGAGCTTCACTATTACCGGCCCCTTGATCTCCCCGGGGGATGCGATCCTCTTCGGCACGTTGACGCCCGCCTCGAGTAGCAGCCTGTCCTTCAGGACGCGGTCGTACTCCCACCTGAATATGAACCTGTTTCCGAAGACCCTCGGCTCGAACTCCCTCTCGAACTCCTCGAGCCCGCCCCCGGATATCAGCGTCCCATGCGGCACGAGCACGGCGTTCTCGCCGATCAGCCTCCTCTGGACCTCCTTCTTCATGAGGTCCTCTACGGCGCTGATCGCGATCACCTTGTCCGCCAGACCGAAGCGCTCGTAGAGCCCCTCCCTGCCCTTCAGGCAGAGCAGGATCGTCTCCAGCCCCTCCATCTTCGCCCCCTTCATGATCTGGAGGGCCGAGTGCGAGCTTATGGTGGCGACCGCGGGCCTCAAGTTACTATCTCCTTGAGCCTTCCTTGTTCCATCGCTTCCCTTATCTCTAGGGCTATCCTCCGGCCGACGCTCATGGGCATCCCGTGGGCGTACTTAGTGTAGGGGCTGGTCGTGCCTATCACGGGGCTCCCCGGCACCCTGGGCGAGACATCGAATATCACTATCTCCTGGTCCTTGTTCACGGCGCCCTGCAGCGCAAACGGGCCGATCATACCAGGAGGGTACTCCCTCTTGGTTGCCTCGACAAACTTGATGCCGTTCTCGAAGACCTTCTCGAGCATGGACTCCCTTATGGTGGCACCCATGTGCCCTATCTCAATGTTCTGGAGGGGCACGTCGAACTCGAGCTGTTGCCTCGCCGGCAATGCTACGAAGTCGTGCAGGTTAGTCTGGAGCCTCCTGTCGATCCCCATGAACTCGACCTCGCCACGCACGGGCGAGTAGAAGTAATTGAAGTTGAAGTAGGTGCCGATCACATACTCCTCGATGACGGCCTTCTCGAGGTCCTCCCTCCTGATTATGCCGCTCGCCACCCTATCCTCCGCCTTCTTCAGGAAGTCCTTCTCATCGGTCGCCGTGAAGAATGCCCTCTCGATCTTCCTCTTTGCCTCCTGCACCTTCACGATCGCCAGCGTATCGATCTCCTCAGGGCTCCTGAACTTCTTGGGCTGCCGTATCCCTGCCTTCTCGAGGAGGTAATACTGATTCTTGGACGCATTCCTCTCCTCAGACCTCAGCATCGTCCTGCTGCCGAACATCGGGAGGAGGAACCTGTCCTCTATCTCGCCGTAAGGGACATACGTTGAGAACGCCCTGTGCGGGACGAATATGGTGTTCATCCCCCTGAGCCTCTTCTGGACATCGTCCCTCGCAATCTCGGCGAACCTGTCAAGGACTATAACATCATCGACGACCCTCCTGAATGCCTTGTAGGGGAGTTCGCGCCCCTTCTGGCACACGACCACTGTCTTGAATCCTTCATCTTTGGCCCCGTCCGAGATGTCAAGGGCGGAGTGGCTCCCGACCGACCCTATCGTCGGCTTGGCTTTGCCATACGAGTCGAGAACCTCGTAGACCATCTCTCGCGTAATCATGATGCGCACCGAACTCTGATAAGTTTTAAGTTGCTAAAAAACATATTTGAAGTGAGGCATTCTTATGGAACCCAAACCGTACCATCCGATGCTCAGGCTCTTCAATTACCAGGCGCCGGTCAAGGTCGTCTACGGTGTCAACGCGATAGAGCGCCTGAACGACGAGCTCAAGCGGCTGCCGTTCAAATCGGCGCTACTAGTCACCGGGCCGAACGTCGGCAAGACTGGCGTATGCAAGAGGGTCATGGACGCCTTGGCCTCCATCGGATCGGCAGAGGCGTTCACCGTCCCGCCGGAGCCGGACTCTGAGGCGCTGGTCGCGCTGGCGGGGAAGGCAAGGGCGCTCAAGCCGGACCTCGTGGTAGGCCTGGGCGGCGGAAGCTCCCTCGACATGGCAAAGGTAGCCTCTATGCTCGCCGCCAACGACAAAGATCCCGCATCCTACTTCAGGGGGGAGCGGATTGCAAACAAGGGTCCGCCGATCGTGACCATACCGACGATAGCCGGGACCGGGTCGGAGGTCACCCCGATATCCGTCATCGCCGATAGGGGCCTCAAGCTGGCCATAATGCACTATAACCTCTACCCGGCGGTCTCGATAGTGGACCCTGCGCTCTCGCTGACTGCATCGCCTGCCGCCACCGCCTCCTCAGGTATAGACGCGATCTGCCACGCCGTCGAGTCCATAATGTCCATAGACTCGAACCCGATAAGCACCGCGTTGGCGTTCGACGCCATAGGGCTCGTCGACGACTTCCTCGAGCGGGCATACTGCAACGGCGATGATATAGAGGCGAGGAACGGCCTCTCGATGGCTTCCGTGATGGCGGGCCTGGCATTCTCCAACACGGGCTTGTGCCTAGCGCACGGCATGGCTTACACATACGCCTACCGCGGCGAGAAGGGGCTGCCACACGGCGCTTCGGTCTCACTTGCAGAGCCGCATGTCATTGAGTTCAACGCCCCTGCAATACCCGAGAAGACCGAGCTCATAGCCGGCGCCTTGGGGATCGACACCGACGGCCTCTCGGCGACAGAGTCTGGGAGCGAGATCGCCTGCAGGATACTAGACATAATGGAGACGACCGGGCTGCCCATGGAGCTGGGCGAGATTGGGGTATCTCCTGACTCCGTGGACGAGATGGTCGACGACCTCATCGCGAACCACGGTCGGTTCATCGCGAAGAACCCGCGCAAGCCATCTAGGGAAGACCTCGTGGGGCTTTATGCCGGCATGTTCGACGACTCGGAGGAATGACCGCTGCTCGTCACATATGGCTCTTCTTGCGAGGCGCTAGCAAGGGCCTCGGCCAAGATTGCCCGCCTCAGGGTGCTGGACACAAGCCGGAGGCGTTTCCCGGACGGCGAGCAGTATGTCCGGGT
>CAZEMX010000157.1:0-4508 GCA_964513415.1 uncultured Nitrososphaerota archaeon | reverse complement strand
GGCGACAGTTAAGGTGCCCCACATGGGCTGGAACTCGATCGAGATAACGGCCGGCGGCCACAGGCTGACGCGCGGAATCAAGGATGGGGAGTATTTTTACTTCGTGCACTCGTACTACTGCGTCCCCAAAGAGCGCAGCGCGGTCGCCGCAGATGTCGATTACGGGGTGAGGATGCCCGCGATAGTAGAGGTGGGAAACGTCTTCGGAACGCAGTTCCACCCGGAGAAGAGCGGGCCTGCGGGTGTGGCGGTGATCAGAAACTTCCTCGAGGAGGCGAAGAGATGACGGTGATATTGCCCGCTGTCGACGTCTCGCGTGGCAGATGCGTAAGGCTCACGAGGGGAAAGATCGAGGAGGCCAAGGTATACTACGAGGACCCCCTCGAAGCTGCCCGGCTGTGGGAGGGCATAGGCGCAGAGGCGCTGCACATCATCGACCTTGATGCGGCGATAGGCATCGGCGAGAACGTTGAGGCGATCAAGCGCATCATAAAGGCGGTGGGGATCCCGGCAGAGGTGGGGGGAGGCATACGGAGCGTGGCGAGGGCGAAGGAGTATGCGGATGCCGGCGCGTGCAGGGTCATATTCGGGACCGCCGCCCTAGAGCTCAAGTTCATAATGGAGGCGATGCGCACGATCGGAAGGGAGCGGGTCATGGCTGCGGTCGACCACCTGATGGGCAGGGTCGCCGTGAAGGGATGGCAGGAGATGGCGCAGATCGATGCGCTCGCCCTATGCAGGAGGCTGGAGGAGGCAGGCGTGGCAAGGTTCATGATGACGTCGATAGACAGGGACGGCGCCATGAAGGGCCCCAACCTCGAGTATTCGCTCAAGGCGGCGTCCAGCCTCAGGGGCGAAGTGTACCTGGCGGGCGGCTTCACGACCCTCAGCGACCTAAGCCTTCTGAAGGGATCTGCGGTGAAGGGGGTCATCGTCGGGAAGGCGCTGTATGAGAAGACGATGGACCTGAGGGCGGCCATGGAGGCGGTGCGCTGATGCTCACCAAGAGGATAATACCCTGCCTGGATGTCGACAAGGGCAGGGTCGTCAAGGGGATCAGGTTCCAGAACCTCCGCGATGCGGGGGACCCTGTAGAGCAGGCGCTGGCGTATGAGAGGCAGGGCGCCGACGAGATAGTATTCCTTGACATCACCGCGTCGTCGGACAGGCGGGAGACGGTGCTCGAGATGGTAAGGAGGACCGCGCACGAGCTGTCGATCCCATTCACGGTAGGCGGCGGGATCCGGAGCTACAGCGACGTGCGGAGGGTGCTCCTGGCCGGCGCGGATAAGGTATCGCTCAACACCGCGGCAGTCCTGGAGCCCGCCGTGATAAGCGAGGGCGCGGAGATCTTCGGCAGCCAATGCATAGTCGTCGCGATCGACGCGAAGAGGGCCGGCATGGACAGGTGGGAGGTGTACATATACGGCGGCAGGAAGCCCACCGGCATAGACGCGGTGGATTGGGCAAAGAGGGCAGAGATGATGGGGGCCGGCGAGATACTCCTCACAAGCATGGACTATGACGGGTCGAAGGACGGGTATGACATCCTGCTTACCAGGAGGATCGCGGAGAGCGTCAACATACCCGTGATCGCATCGGGCGGCGCGGGCAACGTGGAGCACATGCGCAGGGCGCTGGCAGACGGGAAGGCGGACGCGGTCTTGGCAGCATCGATCTTCCACTATGGGGAGTATACGGTCGGGCAGGTGAAGGAGTACCTCTCGCGGGCAGGCATCCCCGTGAGGGTCTAGGATGCGGTGATGTGCGGCGAGAAGGAAAGGAGAACGACTGGAAGCTGAACTGTGAAAGGTGAGTTGGATGGAAGGGAAAAAATTCACTGAAGCGGAGATTGAGGAGATATCGGGAAGGCTGAACTTTGAGAAGCTGGGAGGCATAATCCCAGCGGTTACGGTCGATGAGCACGGAAGGGTGCTTATGCTCGCCTTCATGAACAGGGAGGCGCTGCAGAAGACCCTGAGGACTGGGATGATGCACTACTGGTCCAGGTCGAGGGGAAGGCTCTGGATGAAGGGCGAGGAGTCCAAGCACTTCCAGCATGTGCTGGGGGCATACGCGGACTGCGACGACGATTCCCTGCTCTTCAAGGTGAGGCAGGAGGGGAATGTCTGCCATACCGGGAGGGGCAGCTGCTTCTATAAGCCGCTTTCGGATTACAGGACGGGGGCGGAGGTCATCAGGGAGCTGGAGGGGGTGGTCGAGGAGAGGATGCGGTCGCCCAAGGAGGGGTCGTACACGTCAAGGGTGATCGCCGCCGGGATGAAGGAGGCAGCCAAGAAGACTGGAGAGGAGGGCATAGAGGTGGGGATAGCGGCGCTGGTCGAGGATGATGGCAGAACGGCGTCGGAGGCGGCGGATTTGGTCTACCACCTGATACTGCTACTCAAGATGAAAGGGATCGGCATGAAGGAGGTATACGAGGAGCTAGGCAAGAGGAGGAGATGAGGGGGAGGCGCGGAGGGCGAGTGGCAGGGAGGCACGCACGCCTGCGCCCCCTCTGCATGCGCCGAATGGAGGCGTGCACTACAGCCGCTTCAGCTCAAAGTAGAATAGCGACTCAGCAGGCTTTTCGTACATGCTCTGGGCAGTAGCCTCAAGGTTTTCATCGTTCATGGTCTTGAGGCTCTCCAGCACCCATGGTTGCAGCTTCAGCTCCAGCGTGCCCTTCGAATTCACAAATATCGCCCGCACCGAGCCGTTGCCGGGATGGAGCGAGATGTTCCCCTTGCCCATCGTGCAGCCCGTCGAGAACTGTATCCCATCGACCATGCACGACTGCGGGGGCTTCGGGTTCGAGTGGATCTCGACCCTTGTCCCGAACGGCTCCCGGCCGAGCAGCCGGTTGGAGAGGTCGCCGGCCTTCAGCCCGAGCACCAAGAATGGGCCGTTATGACCGTGGAAGTATGCGGCGGCCTTCAGCAAGTCGGCCGGGCCATAGTTTATAGTGGCTTCTTTCATCTGAATCACAACGTGTATAATACTTTTTTAAGAGATTGTAATAATTTGCTTTTAAACGTTGCACTCGACATCAGTCTGCTGCGAGTGCGGGGAGTGCGGACGGCGGCTGCAGGGATGCCGAGCGGCAGGGGGCGCTGCGCTAATTTGGAGATCATGCAGGCATCCCCCTCAGAGATGCCGAGAGCGTCAGCTGGCGCCCCTTTTCCTTGAGGGAGACGATGAAGTCGTAGACGTCGTCTATGTTGTCGAAGTTCAGCCCCTCTATCTTCTCGAAGTTCCATCCGGTGCATTTGATTGCAGACACTACCGAGGCGATAGAGACCGCCCTGATCCAGCTCCCCGTCCGCAGGAGGGAGGCGAGGAAGCTGCCGGACCACGTATCCCCGGCGCCGGTAACATCAACGGCCTTCTTTGTTATGGCGGCCATCGCGGGCACGAACTCGGCCACGCCGTCGGACCTCACGATCGTCCCTATCTCGCCGAGCGTGAGTACCAGCGTCCTGGTCTTTATCGAGTTGACCGCCGCCATAGTGACCTCCTTGCCGGTTATGGCCCGCAGCTCCTTCTCGTTCAGTATGAATATGTCTGCCATGTTGGCGGCGTCCAGCACGTGCCTCCTGTTTGTCGTGTCGTCGAGGTAGCTGATGCAGGAGTTCACCGAGATGGTTACGTCGCTCTTGGATTCGCGCAGTGCCTTGACCATCCTTACGACCTTTGGGGGATTCATGGGCGCCAGATGAACCATCTTTGCGCCCCACTGGGCAGCCTTGACCACGTCCTCGGTCGTTATCCTCGAGCCCGGACCGATGTCGGAGGTCCTGTAGTGGGCGTTCCAGTTCTTGTCATAAGAGATTATGAACCTTGAACTCCTCCCGCTCACCCTTTTTATCATGTTAGGCGAGAATGAGTTCAGCGTGTCCCAGAAGCTGTAGTCGCTACCCACCGCGGTCAGTATGCCAACGTCCTTGCAGACGGTCTTTGCGCCCATCGCCGCGTAGATTGCGGCCCCGCCGGGCTGTGTCCGCTCCCCGTTCGCGTTCTTTATGTGGTCGATAGAGGAGTGACCGACGATGAGGAGCTCAGGCAACAAAATCACTTGCTCTTCTTCTGTTCCGAAGGTAGAAAAATGTTTGGTTTGGGGCGTTTCAGGCATATTTTCCGACTCGAGTGATTGGATCCAGAATAATTTCGGGCAGGGCATGTGCACCGTGATCGTCCTTAGGAAATGAGCGCCATTCAGAATGAGGCTGACCCAGCTTAGCCCGCTGGACGCCGGCCGCTTGCTATTTCAGTTTTGTTTGACGGTGGCAATTTCATTCATCATTTTTATCAAAGATGCAAAAGTATTGCGTGATTCATATATGCACTGCGTATGCTCGAGTTGTAACAAAGGGGTAGCATTATGATGAGGTGTTCTGCAGGCATCAAGGGCATCCGATACCGGCCTTTCATGAAGGCGATGAGGGAGGGGGGCGAAGCCATAGCTTATATTCCTTAAAAAGGATACGTCTCTCCGGTGTCAGTTTTGG
>CAZEMX010000156.1:0-4529 GCA_964513415.1 uncultured Nitrososphaerota archaeon | reverse complement strand
CCTTCTTGTATCCTATATTTCCTCTTTTGCCCATCCCATATTAACATCCCTCTCTCATCTAAGGCCTGGGTGATGCTATCTATGCTCTGGATTTGAACAATTGTACCTTTCGGCCTGAGAGCTTCCAAAGTTGCCTTAGGATATAGCTTTACCCCCTCGGCAGCCCAAATCCCTATTGCTCCTTCTCTATCAGGGTCTCCTTTACCTCTGATTGAACTGGGATATCTCTCTATATATTCAAACAAGGCATCGAGGAACATATTGATATCCAGTTCATCCCTCACCTTTTGGGCCTGCCTTTCGATGGCCTCTTCTAAGACATTCATAAACTCATCATGCCACACCTTGAAGACCTCTCCCATCGGTGAATTCTCTAGCATCCCCCAAATCCTTGTTAGCATAACCTTCATGGTTGCTAACCTTCCCGAATTTGGAGACCCCAATTCACTGATCTCATCCAAGACTGTAGTCCTTTCCTCCTCAAAGCCCTTACTCAAGGAGTCCTTTGTCTCGGATAGATGGACCAACCAATGATAACCGATAATTGGCATAAGATCCACGTGCTGCTGGACTTCACTTAGGGCCTGGGCATCGGCTTTAGACCACTCCAAGTTTAGAACCCTGGCAGTAGTGCTGGCCTCTACAGGCCTTGATTCACCTGTCAATATCGGAGTGCATAAGAACTCCCTGCTCTCTCTAATCCCTCCTTCCTTTTTCCCCCTGACTTTCTCCTCCCCCTCGATAATTGCATGGACCACCCCCACATATGCCGGAGTATCCCTCAGGTCTACCCCTTTCACGTTGTCATAAAGTTGAGGTAAGATCCCTGCTGAAGCAAAAACTTCCATAGCCCCGACTGGAGTCGATCCATTCCGGCCTGCCTTCAACTTAACCTCTTTGATGTATTCAGCCCCCCACATTGACATAGCAGCTTGAGCCGTACTTGTCTTCATTGTGCCGGTTTGACCCCATAGACCTAACCCAAATCTGTCATTCTTCCTCCATCGAGCTATGGCAGGAGCCCCTAAAACGACAGCCACCAATATAGGAGAGTATTTATGGACCTGCAGCAGCTTCCTCAAGTAGGGCAATGCCTCCTCTAAATCTCCCTTCTTGACCTCTGCAGGGATTACCTTCGACAGCTTGAACTCGATGTCATCCCCTACGTTCATCCCTGGGATTAGAGGCATATTCCCGTCCCAAATAGGGACTTCAACCCTTCTTTTGAATCTCCTATTGATTGAAAGCTGTTGTACTATCTCAAAATCCAATCTTCCTACCCTGTTATATGTTCCCAGAGCATTGATAACTGCAGTTCTGAATTTTTTAGAGTCTACTACTTCGGAGGCTTGAAGAGAAAATGAGGCTTCTCTCCCATCCTTAGCACCCCTTCCAACAAATAAAAATTCAGTAGACCCATTAGCTGCTGTTTCAGTATCAATATGCAAAGCACAGTCGGATATCCATTGTAGATCTTTTTTCTCCCCCTTGGTAACTTTGACTACTATGCCATTATTAACTCCTATTGTCCCTGCAGGGTCTTCTCTTGAGACTTCCCTAATCCTTGGAGCAGATTTTTTGGCCTCTTCTAACCCCTTCTTGATAGTCTCAGCCCTATACGATTCATCTTTGGCCTTCCAATTCGGGCTTAACTCCATAATCTCTCTAACATCGGATTCACTAAGCCCCTTCTCAAAAAGGCTCTTAAAAATCTCTACTCCCCCCTCGATATCAGGGTTATAGAACTTCTCCTTAAGATCAGGGTTCCTGTCCAGGAGGTTATCCAGGGTCCATGCTAATCTTTCACTAATATCAGCCTCACATACACTCCTGGCTATCGATGAGGAGAAGTCCCATAGCTTAGCATATCCTTTCCCTATGGCATATGCAGCAACTACCCTTTTTATCCCCTCATTTCTAAATGCTCCTTCGGCCTTGTCTTCCCACTTTATGGCTCCTGACAGCCTGCCTAACATATTCCAGACATCTCCTCCCGTATTCAGGCCATCATGGAGATAGCAAAAGATGCCTTGAGAAGCATCTATGGATATGTTCTTCCCTGTCGTGCTCCCTGGGTTATCGAAGTATCCGAGTATATTGTCTCCTGAGATACCTGTAGGATGGAAACCCTCAGACTTTGCTATCTTCAGGATATCCAGGGACGGGAACCCCCACCTTTTGCTTTTGGCCCCTTCAGGCAGAGTTACGTCTTTGCTCTTGGATGCATTGATGGGCTCAATAATGGTATATTCGTCACATGCCGACGGCCCATGATGCTCTCTTACATAAAACCACTGTTCTGGGAATTTATCATTGGCAGGGATATACCCCTTATACCCCTCTTTTGTCCTTGAGGTCTCTACAAATCCCTGCTCCTTCATTTTGCTAAGTGTCGTGTCGATATTTCTGAATTTTGCCACAAACTTGAATATCTGGGAGTCCTTAGGGCCTGCTAATCCCGATCCTCCCAAATACTCCCCTGTTATGGTTAGATGCCTCTTAGATGTATATAGCTCAAACCCATTGAATTTTTTCACTCCAGGTTTGACACTCAGGATATGCTCCTTCATCTCTTCTGATAGGTCTTGATCACCATTTCCTACAACGGGATTGAGTTTCCCTGGCAGCTTTCCATCAACAAAGAACCTTATCCCACAGCCTGAAGGGCTCATTTCGTAGTAAAAAGGCTGTAATAGGTTGATAGTGTCCTGGGCAAAATGGCTTACCTCCCCTGTCACAGGGTCGACACAGGCATCTAAATCTCCTCCTACTATATTTTGGTAGGAGGCCTTTTTGTTGTTGCCATTCAGATAGCCAATCCCCGAAAATTCTTTATGCTCCTTTAGGGCTCTCAAAGCTTCATTGAGGTAAAGCCATGAATCCTTATGCTTATCCCACTCCAGGGATGTAAAGCCGTCTTTATTCCCTCTCCAGTCCTTGATGAAGGGTTGCTTTCCATCCTTCCCTCCTCTCAAGCAAAAGTTTTTCCTATCAGACAGGAATTTGGGAATTTTTTCAAATTCAGGAGGCAGATATTTAACCTGACCCCATTCTCTAATAATCCCTCTTATTCCTGGGGCAAACCTGACTATCTCTCCTACCTCTCCATCGATCTTAACGGGCCCCCCATTGAGGATCTCTGATAAGGTCTCCTTATCGACCTGGACGGTCCTAAACCCTCTGATGGGTAAGTATTTATTCTCTGAGCACAGAATAGTCTCTTGCTCTATATTCTGGGGGTTAACTCCCCCCTCTCTACTTTCACCCATTCTCATCATCTCCTGCAACATCTACATCTCCATACTTCGGATATATTTGATTTTCAAGATCAAGCAACCATTCATCGTTATTTGGGTCGTCTGTTATTGGTTCTATACTGCTCTCTATCTCTCCTCCTTCTGGGATATCGATTTTATTCTCTATCTCTGCCAATTCGTCTAACTCCTTCAGTATCTGCTCCCTTCTCCTGGCTACCTCCTCAGGCAGCTCAGCCACCCCTGGGATAGATTCCACTAGTCGATCATTCTCTTTCTTGCATCTATCCTCTAGGGTCGTGTCATAGTATCTCTCAAGCCATTCACTCACAAAAGCCTGGATGCCACCACTGTAATACCTCTCAAGGGCATCAAGCTCAGCTTTTTTAGTATAATCGAGCCCTGCAGATTCTACATACTCCCTATAGAGCCTGAAGTTATTCCTCTCAGTCTCCTTTCTGACTACCAGAGGGATATTATTCTCCCTGACCTGCTGAGGAGTTAGCCCGATCCTCCTAATCCTGATGTCCAGGCCCCCATTGAAAAAGTTCTGATTAATCTCTGCAACCTTGTCACACAGCTCATGGGCCATCAGAAAGCCACTAGCATCCATATCAGATAGGTAAAGAAGAACAGTAGGCCTGCCATCCTTTAGGCCCCTATTGCACATTTTCCATGCTGCCCCCCAACTTGGATGGCCTCTGAAAGTGACCAGGACAGCATTGTACCTATCACATACCGGCTGCAGGATATTATTCATAGTGCTTTTCTCAACCCATAGCTCAAGGTGATAAGGCTGTGCCATTTCCAGGGAGTAATATTCAGCAGCTATCGTTTTTCTCTCAAGATACTCTCTGAGAGAGGCCATATCAGGCCTGCCTAAGGAGTATTCATAGGAAAAAGCCATATCAGTAGGCACATATTCCAAATCTCCATACTCCCCGACTGTCTCATCTGGCACAGCATCCCACCGGATTACCCCCATCCTCTTAGCCAGAGCTACCCAGTCAGAAAAAATACGTGCATCCCCGTCTTGGTAAATCCTTGTCTCCCTAAGCCCGTTACGGGAGAAGACGTGGTAATCATCCCTGCCGAGGGCAAAATAATGTAGGGCCCTGGCTGTGGTCTTCTCTCTATTAGCCTCCTTGAATACTTTGGCTGCCCATTCAGCTTTCAGATAGTCTATGGCTGTGAACTGTTTACTTCGGTTCATTGTTCACCTCCCGATTCATAGCTTTGGCTATCCCCACCAATTCGGCATAAGCTACCTCGAAG
>CAZEMX010000155.1:0-4548 GCA_964513415.1 uncultured Nitrososphaerota archaeon | reverse complement strand
TGGAGGAGAGTCACATAACTAACGTGGGAGGGAGAAGGGAGGCGGGGAGAAGATCTCCGAGACCACCGACACCGCCAGACCGACGCCACCAGAGCCCCGCCGCCGAGAGGATGAAGGTGCGGGAGAGGAGGTGCAGATCCCCTCCTAGCAGCTACTGCCCGACCTCGTCTTTGTACTCCCGGAAAGCACCTACCAGTTCCCCAAATGAGGTAGGTCTGTATTTCTTGAAACTATCTTCGTCCACATAGACGAAATCATACTCTATCTCGTCTTGAACTCGGTTGATGTCTTCGCACCACTGCCGCAGACGGTGCATCTTCAGAGGCACGTCCAGGTCTTCCTCTCCTTTAGTCTCTACGATGAAGACCCTCTTGTCCGCCATTTTGACGATGAAGTCGGGGTAGTAGTTCGAGATATCCCCATCTGCATTCTGGTAGTCCAGCTTGAAATTGATGGCGAAGTAGTTCTTGTTGTGGGAAACCACGTCCTCGCATTCCTCCAAGAACCTGGCAAATTCAAGTTCAAGATGACTGTCACCGATAACCCGGTTGAAGAGACTCTTCTTGGGAATGAAATAATCCTGGTTCTTCGCCAGGAAAGGACGTGTCTGCCGCAGCTTTATGGTATCACGTATCTCGGCATCGCCTCTGTCCCGTACAGTGAGAGCGTTGATTGCCTTCTTGAACGTCTCAATTACAGTCTTGGTGGCAGCCAGCTCTGATAGGTTGCGGAGGGTGTTGGGGCTTTCCAGGTCCACGGGTCGGTCAAATAGCTCATCTCGAACGAAGTCCTTGACCTTGCCATACAGGACGTCATACCCGCTAAAGAGACGCAGTTCCCGCATGATGGTCTGGGCAAAGAAACCGATGACGCTGCGGTAATCAGCCACCTCCGCCGTATCAAGGATCGTTGTATGAGTGATTTCCCCGGTGGTGATATCCTTGAAGACGATCTCCCTCTGCTGTTCTTCGGAAAATGACTGATATTCCACTTTGGCGTGGTCCAGGGCGGTCACATCCAAATCTGCAAGGTTCTTATATTCTCGATAGATGCGAGGGGTCAGAACAGGAATTTCTATGTCCAGGGCGTCGAGGTCCTTGTTGACGTTCTCCTTATCGACCTCTATCACCAAGGGCGTCAGAGCCCCGGTATCTGGACCCATTGGCTTTCGCTCCAGGACCACACCTTCTGCCTGGATGGATTCTACGAATTCCATGAAGGCGTTCGTGCCGATGACGCTCAAATACTCCTCCAAGCCACCGGGATACATCTTCCGCAGACCGCGCCCCAGGGTCTGTTCAGGGAGGATGTTGCTCTTCGCGGTGTAAGCACGGAGACCCACAATGGTGGTGACGTTACGGACATCCCACCCTTCGGTGAGCATCATCACGGAGACGATGGCTTTGTAGGGGCTGTCCCAGCCGTCGATCTTGTTTGCCTGATCACGAAGCAGATCAAGTTCCTCTTTTGCCTTGCCTGTACGTGCCTCGGAGATCTCTCCGTTGTTCTTAGTATGGATGACCAGGACGGCGTCTTTTAGGTCGGGGTAGTTGTCATCCAGGTATTTTGCGACTTCGTCACAGTTTCTGGTGTCGTCGGTCATGACGAAGAGGATGGACTTCTTGCCCACCTTCTCATGCTCCTCGTATGCCTTACGCCACTCGATAACTCCCAGGTGAAGGTAGTCGACGTACTTCTCGGTGAACTTGGCGCTCTGCCGCTCGACAAGTTTGGCTCGGCTCGGTGCATCGGGAAGGACGGGATGCTTGACGACGTTCTGGGAAATTGCCTCCACCAATGGATAATCTGCAACCGTCTGGACGAAGATGGCTCCATTGGTGTGCTTTGGAGTGGCGGTCGTGTCGATCTGGAGGGATAGGGCAGAACCCTTCTGCTTCAGACGGTTATGGATGTCCTCGATGGACTTGAACCAGGCCATCCTAGGGTCGTGGATGTGATGCGCCTCGTCGTCGAGGATCATCAGCTCCTCGATATCCCGGATGATCATGCCCAGGTCCACCTTGGAGTCGGTGGTGGCGCCGGTGGGCCGCTTGCCGAGGAAGTAGTCCATGGTGTTCTCGTCTTCAGGGGATGCCGGGATATCGTCCCCGGCGTAAACGCGGTGGATGTTGGTCAGGAAGATGTTACCGGTGGGTCGGGTGATCCGTACCTCGTCCTGGACGTGCAGGGTAAGCTGGAAGTCGTCCCGCCAGTTTCGCCCGCCGATGCCGTTGTCAGGTATGACCGGGTCATCAAAGAAGATCTTCAAGCCCTCGAAGTCCGTTCTGATCCTGTCGAGGACGATGATGTTGGGGGTGATGACCAGGAAGTTTCTTGAGAGATCTGACTCCGGCTCGTATAGCTTGTGGTAGAAGCTCCAAGCGAGGACCAACCCCAAGACCTTGGTCTTACCTGAGCCGGTGGCCATCTTTACGACGAATCGCCGCCATTCCTCGTCGAACATGCCGGAGGTGACGATGGTCGAGCTGTCGAAGCGCATCAGGTCGTACTTGTCCTTCACATCAGCGAAGTCATGGAGGTAGATGATCGTCTCCACAGCTTCACGCTGGGCGAAGTAGTACTGGAACTCGACCATCGTGCCGTCGGACTTGGGCAGGAGGTGCTTTGTATTGAACCACCAGTTGAGCAGGCTCCTGCTAGTTTCGGTGGCACCTGCATAACCACGATCCCTCCACTCCTTCACCTCCCGCCGAAGCTTTGTGACGAGCGGCGGCATCAGCTTGTCCATGCTCGTCTCTCGCAACGATTCGTCGGCTGGAAACCAGCGGACGCTCGGGTCGAGGATGGCATGAGGGGATTCGGGAAAGTCGGGATGGAGGGCCATAATCACTTACCTCCTATGTTGAGATCTATGATGGTCATGGTGTCGCTTCCGAAGATGTCAACCACCTTGACAGCAACTTTTCGCCGCCCTGGTTTGCATTCGTGGAAGACGCTGGTCAGCTCCAGAGAACGGTCTTTCTTGGTCCTGAAGGATTGCCACTCGTTCTCGAAGATGTAGTCGCCGGTCCAGACCTCCTCCCACTCCTTTGTATCCGGGTTATGGACCCGAACGATCTCACGTTTGCTCTCGAAGTTGAAATCCACCGCCCAGTAATCGATCCAGTCGGTCCAGTGCTGAGTGAGGACCTCCCGACGTACGATGCCGTCCTTGTCCTTAGTGACCTTGACGATCTTGCCGCTCTCGACGACGATCTTGCTCGCTTTGTTCTTGAGGGAGGCTTCGACGGCGGCCATGGAATCCTGGGAGTAGAAGACCGAGAAGTCGGTCAGCTCCACGGCGACGCTGTCGCCCTTGAACTTGGGGGTGACTTCGATCGCCGCCACGTCGTGGAAGACGACCTGGTTCTTCTCCACCGCCCTTTTATCGAAGACCTCGGCGGGGATGTACTTGGGAGCTATGTCGATCCCTTTCGCTCTTGCCTCGTCCAGGATGTTCGGGAAGAGGCCCATCTCGAACTCGAAGCCAAGGATATCGACGCGGGTGATATGCTTCTTGCGGCATTCCAGGATGACCTCCTCGACGAAGAGGCGGGTCACGGGCATGTTGATCGGTCCCACCGCCACCAATCGCCCTGCCCGCTTGCCATGGAAAGTCTCGAATCCCGTGGTCTTCTCAGCACGGTATGCCCGGAGGATCAGATCGACGAAAGCAGCTTCCTTCTCTTCAATTTGCTTCTGCTTCTCTTCGTCACGTAGGTTAGGGTTGACACCGATATAGTGCTGCCGCTCATACTTGCCCAGGTTGAGGATCTCAAAAGCTCGGTAGTCTTTGCCCTCGGCTTTGAGTTGCCTCTGGACACCGATCATCCGCTTTCTGGTGGTGTGGATGCCGAACTTGCCAAGGTCAGAGACGATCCACTTCCTACCCAGCTTCTCAGCCACTGCAGAAGTGGTCCCAGACCCGCAGAAAAAGTCTGCGACAAGATCGCCTTCGTTGGAAGAGGCTTTGATGATCCGTTCGAGCAGAGCTTCTGGTTTTTGAGTAGCGTAACCTAGCCGCTCAATTGCCTGAGGATTAATGGGCGGAATCGAGTCCCACAATGACTGAATTGGACGCCCATTCCATTCATCTAAGTATTGTTTCCGCTGGATTCTTTGTGTTTTTTCTTTTGGAAACACCAACTTTCCTTCTTTATCCCATCTCTTCATAGTCTCAAGTGAACAGGACCAACCATTCCTTGGAGGAAGAAACCCTTTGTACTCATAAATCAAGGTGGGGCTGTATGACGGACTGACTATTGGGCTTAATCGGTAGCGACGTCCATTTTCGTCCACGTATTTAAATCGTTCATCTACATAGTCCTGAGCACCTTCTTTCGAAACTGGTGGTGAGAACGTGTAGTTTTCTGCCTTTGAGTAGAACAAAATTGTATCCGTAACTACCCCAAACTGCTTTGATTGAGCTAACACCCCAGATCTTCGTTTCCAGACGATTTCGTTGATCAATCGGTCTTTCCCAAAAATTTCGTCACATACTAAACGAATGTGTGAGTTTGCTCTCCAATCACAATGCACATAGATGCT
>CAZEMX010000154.1:0-4555 GCA_964513415.1 uncultured Nitrososphaerota archaeon | reverse complement strand
CGGGGACGGGTCCGGGGACGGGTCCGGGGACGGGTCCGGGTACGGGGACGGGTACGGGTACGGGGACGGGGACGGGTGATGGATAACGCTGACCGATATGCAGAGCGCATATCGGTCAGCGTTATAATCTCTGCACACAAACGGAGGTGACATGAGCAATCTACGACGATTCGAGAATCCAACCGAGGGTGTGCCGCCGGCGACGGTGGCGGCTCCGGTGGCCGACGCCGAGCCGCTCGCCGCGTTCGTCGCGCTGGACCGGCTACTAGCACGGGTGGACGGCTACCGCGCTTGGTGTAGCTGCGATCACTGCCAGGGCGTCAACCGCGCCCGCCAGCGGCTAGCGACGGCGCTTGGTGAACGCGCGACCGAACACAACGGGGGGTTGACCGATGAATGACATTACGCTACGGGACCATATCGCGGTGGAGGCGCTGAAGGCGCTGATCATGGAACCGCAATGGGAGGGCTACCCCGAGTCAATCGCTCGTGGGTGTTCGAGACAGGAAGACGATCCGGCGGTGCGCTTTGCTGCCGCCGCCTACGCCCTGGCCGATGCCATGCTGGCAGAACGGGAGCGTGGCGCATGAGCGCGGATGGCGTGGCGGCCGTGCCGTGGTGGCACGTGTCATTCTTGACGGCCAGCGGGGTTGTCGGCGGGTGTCTGGCCTCTGGTGTTACCCAGGCTGGTGCGATCAACGAAGCGCGCGGGGGAGCGGGGTGGCCTGTCGACGCAAAGACAGTACATGCATTCCAGCTATCGCCGGTCACTCTGCATACCGCGCTAATCGAAACGCGCGCGTGGTACGCCGAACAATTGGCGGCGACCGATGACGACTAGCCGATTCCTCTATGCGATGCTTGCGGCATCCCTGCTCATGACCGCAATACGGGCGCTGGCGGACTGGCGGAGCGACCGTAACCGCCGGCCACCGTCTGGAGGGTGTCCGCTCTAGTATATTGGGCTTGGCTTGACATATTTGAATACATAACGTACAATCCCCTTATTGCGCCTAGTTGACGATAAGGGGATTGTGCTATGACCGCTGCAAGCGCCGGGGCGAAGGCCAAGCGCGCGGATGCGCCTAGTGATTACAAGCATTCTGGCTTCGAGCTAAAGCTACTTTCTGAGGTCAAGGCTGACGACAAGGTCGGCGGCTGGACCTTTGAGGGCTATTTCAGCGTATTCGATAATGTGGACCATGACCGCGACGTTATCCGCAAAGGCGCGTTCGCGGCATCGCTGTCGCGTTCTCTGCCCAAGGTCAAGGATCACCACGGCGCCACCGTGGGCCAGGTCACCGAGGCTTTCGAGGATGACCACGGGCTTTATGCCAAGGGTCGGATTTTCCCCACCACGGCCGGGCGAGACTTGGCCACGCTCATGCAAGCCGTCGATACGGTGCGCGGGCCGCTCGCTCCGGTGGAAGAGGGTAGCATCGGCTACGCTGCTACTCGCACGGGCCAGAAGCGGCTACCGGACGGCACGCGTGAGTTGACCGAGGTAGAGCTATTCGAGGTTTCCCCGGTGACCTTCGGGGCTAACCGGGCCACCCGTATCACGCTGGTAAAGTCATTGACCGTTGGGGACTACGATGGTCCCGTCAACGAATTGCTGTCTGAGGTATCGCGCGTCCTGCTATCGGCCGTGACCGAGGCTAAGTCTTTGGCCATGCGCCGGGCGGCGGCAGGACGCGATCTAGGGGCCGACCATCTAGACGCCATTGCGGAGCTAGCCTTCGTGTCGGGAGACACGATGCTAACCCTGCTGTCGTTGGATGAGAAGGCCGGGCGCGCGGGGGCTGTATCCCAGCGGCGGCGGGCATACTTGGCCCAGGTTATGCGGGCATTGTCCGCATACGTGGACAGCTTGCCAGAAGCCGAGCGCGCCGAACTGTCGGCGATGATCGATGAATCGACGGACGGTGAAGACGCGGCCAAGGATGGTGCGGGCGCCGGAGACGGCGACGCAGAAGCCAAGGACGCGGGCGACACTGAGGCCAAGGGTGCGGGTGGCAACGGTGCCGGAGCCGCGCCAGAGGCCGCGCCAGAGGCCGAGCCGAGCGACGTGGATCATCGGGCCGAACTTGAATCTGAACTACTACGGCGGCGCCTTGCCGCCCATGCATAGGAGCTATTACCATGTCTGCCACTAAGGGCATTGACCTTGGCACGCTTTCGACCGAGCAGCTGGCGGCCGAGAAGCGCGTCTCTTACCAGAAGGCCAACGACATCCTAGGCGCCTCCGGGCGCATCGACGATGAGCGGTTCGCTGAGGCTAAGCAGTTTCTCGCGGACTGCGACATTTTGGAGACTGAGATTCAGCGGCGCGGTGAGATTGACGGTCTGCGCTCCAAGGCGGCCAGCGGTCTGGCGTCGCTTGTTGGGCAGCCGGCTAGCATCCCGTTCGCCGACAATCCGGGCGGCGCCAAGGACCGGCGCGCGTCCAGCATCGGCGACGCGTTCGTCAAGTCCGCTTCGTATCAGGAGGCGCTGAAGAGTGGCCACCTGAATCCCGAAGTTGTCCGCACCGCTGGCCGCATCCCCAACATGGGCGTACAGGTGCCGCTGGGCTACGTACTGAGCGGCGGCGTCGGCCAGAAGGGCCTACTGTACACTGACAGCGCGGTCGGCGGCGCTTGGGTTATCCCCGAGTATGAGCCGGGCTTTGAGCCGAAGAGCCGCCCGACGCCTGACATCCTGTCGCTTCTGACAGTCCAGCCGACACAGTCCGATACTATCTACTGGATCCGCCAGGACACCCGCAGCACGGCCGCGACGGCGGTTGCAGAGGCGACCAATAGCACGGGCACCACGGGTACCAAGCCGGAAAGCTCGCTGGCGTTCTCGCGCCAGTCCACCCCGGTGGAGACGCTGGCCGTCTGGATCGCCGCGACGAATCAGCAGCTTGCGGATGCTTCGGAGCTTGCGGGGATCATCAATAGCGAGTTGGTCTACGACCTGACGCTACAGTTGGATGATCAGCTGCTGAACGGTGGCGGCACGTCGCCCAACCTGACGGGCATCCTGAACGCCTCGATTCAGAGCGTCGCGTATTCTACCGCGACTTACTCGAATAAGGCCGATACCGTGCTCCGCGCGCTTGTGGTTATCGCTACGGCGAACGAGCCTGCCCCGACCGGCATCGTGATGAACCCGCTGAATTGGGAGACGATGCGCCTGCTCCGCGAGTCTGGCAGCGGTTCCAGCGGCTCGGGCCAGTATCTCATGGGTTCCCCGATGACCGAGGCTGCTACCACGCTTTGGGGCCTGCCGGTGGTTGTGAGCAACCGCATTGCCAGCGGTACCGCCCTGGTGGGCAACTTCGCAGTGGGCGCCAAGCTGCACTTGCGCGAGGATGCGACCATCAAGGTCGGCATGGCTAACGATGACTTCACGCGCAATATCGTGCGCGTTCTTGCGGAGATGCGCGCGGCGCTTACCGTTCGGCGCCCGTCCAGCTTCGCTAAGGTGACCTCGCTCTAGACGGCGACTAGCTACACTTACCGACTCCCTCACCTCCGAGCGGCCCCCGGCGACACACTGCCGGGGGCCGCTTCATTTCCCCTTCGCCCGCGCTATGCCCCGTCGTCCTCATCATCGTTGTTAGTCGGGCCATCGCCATCCCATGGGATGATCGGCCAGTAAACCACGATGCCCGTACCCATGCCGTCCGTTTCCGCCATGCTCAGCGCGTCGATTACATCGTCATGGTCTACATCGTACGTATTGACGGCGAACAGGGCGATGCCCGCACCTAGCGACACGAGGTCGCACGAGAAAATCGACTCACCATTCTCGGTCCTGTCAATGGCCATGCACTGGCGTCCGTACATACCGCGCCCGCTGTAGCATCGCACCACGTAGCCGGCTTGCTCCGCGCATGCGCGGAAGGTCTCGGGGGTCATCATTGTTCAACCGTCCTTCGGATTGACGGCCACGCGTCGATTGCGCCGGCCCAGGAGCGGCCAGACGCCGACAGGTCGTCGGCTCGGTACTGTAGCCGGTCCAGGGCGGTGATGGCTTCCGGGCTGTGTAGGGCGAGTGTCCCGCTGAGCTGAGCGGCACGGTAAACATCATTCTGCACTTCTGGCCCAGGAACCGGCAGGCCAAGCTCATTCCAGATCTGGCCAACGATGCAATGGTGTTTCGGATTGCGGGTTGATGTATACAGGCAACCGCCGTTGTGCATCGGATTCTTCCGCTTACGGTCCAGCTTGGGTAGCACTGCCTCGATTGCGTCAAGCGTTACGACCGGCGTTGTCATGGTTCGCTCCCTTCGGTTGGCCCGGCCCCGTGCGGGCGGCCGGGCTGTTTGGTGTTGGATGGTCAGGCGCGAAATTTTGGCGCCATGAGAGCGGCACGTCTAGCCTCCCGCTCTGCCCACTCTGCCGCATAGCAGTCGTTCCATGCTGCCGCCGCGCGGGCGTGATCATCGGCGGACGGATTGGCCATCGCGTAGACGTCGGAGGCAATGGTATAGGCGCGCTGGCGCAATGCTGCGGCGTTGGTGATTGTGGTGGCGTTGCTGGTGGCGGTCATCGTCTGTCTCCTG
>CAZEMX010000153.1:0-4573 GCA_964513415.1 uncultured Nitrososphaerota archaeon | reverse complement strand
CCCGGACAGGCTCGGGAGCGTCGTGGGGCCCGAGACGAAGGCCATAGGGGTCTCCGCGAAGGACCCGCTTGGGATGGGCTACGTCTCGCTGACTTACTCGTCGATAATGGGCTTCGGCCCGGCGATCAACAGGCTCGAGTTCGAGCGGCTAATGGGGAAGGTCTCGGGGCTCAAGGCGAGGTATGGGCTCAAGGTCGTCATGGGCGGCCCTGGCGTCTGGCAGGTCCGGAGGGCGGAGGACGAGGGCAGGAGGTTCCCCATAGACTTCTTCTTCGAGGGCCCAGCGGAGGCGAACGGCGCGGACGCCATCGGCAAGATCATTGCGGGCGGCCCGGTCCCCCATGTCGTCCAGGGCATCCCCGCGGAGGCGGAGGATGTTCCCCGCATCATGGGCCCGACGCTCTACGGATCGGTGGAGGTCTCAAGGGGCTGCGGAAGGGGATGCGCGTTCTGCTCGCCGACTATGCAGAGGCGGTGGTCCCGCCCCGTGGGGGAGATAGTCGCCGACGTGGATGTCAACCTGAAGGCGGGAGTCTCGGATGTGCTCCTGGTTACAGAGGACATACTGGGTTACGGCGCGTCGGGACCGGACTTTGCCCCGAATGCCGGTGCCGTGGGGGCGCTCTTCAGCGCGCTGAGGGGGCGCGGCGGGATTAAGACGCTCCAGGCGACGCACGCCAACCTCGCGTCGGTCAAGGCGGACCCGCGCCTAGCAGAGGCGGTGGCGGCGGACCTCCTCGAGAAGGCGGTCTACTACCACAGGGGGAGGAGGGTGGCGTCGACCGAGGTGGGGATAGAGACGGGCAGCCCGCGCCTCTTCAGGAGGCACATGGCGGGCAAGTGCAGGCCGTTCAGCCCGGACGACTGGCAGGGGATCGTCCTGTCGTCTCTGGGGTTCCTCGAGGACCGCGAGTGGGTCGGCGTCGGCACGGTCATCGTCGGCATGCCGGACGAGACCGAGGACGACACGCGGCAGACCCAGAGGCTGATAGACGAGATAGTAGCGGCGGGGCTCAGGACGATGGTAATACCGATACTCTTCGTCCCCCTCGGCTCATGCAGCCTCAGGGACGGGGCGGCGGCGTCATTCGACAGGCTCACGGACGGGCAGATAGGCATCTTCACGTCGGCATGGGAGCAGAACATCAGGCAGTGGGGCGCGGAGTTCTTCAGGACGCCGCCCTACAACTCGTTCATATCGCGCAAGGCGGTGAAGCACGGCAGCCAGATCCTCCAGCTGCTGAAGTACAGCAGGAGCGAGCGGTGGAGGAGCGCCATAACGGGCACTGCCATAAGGGAGCTCGCGAAGGTCGCCTGACGGGCATCTGCGGCTGCTGCAGGTGGACCAAAGTATTTTAAATATGGTACAGCAGATGCACGAGTGAGTGATTGCTATGGACCTAGGAGAGAATATTGGCAACTCCTTCGAGTATACGAAGAGGCTCGCGGCGGATGCCAAGAGGCTCGTTCTGCTGATAGTCTTCAGCATTATACCGATTTTGAACTTCATAACCCTTGGCTACTTCAGCCAAGTGATGAGGGAGAGCCCCGAGGGGGGCGCCCCTCCAGAGCTCAAGAACCTTGGGGGGCTGTTCGTCCAGGGCCTGATGGTCTTCATAGTGGCCATCCTTTGGGTGATAATCCCGGTCGCCATAATAGGCGCAGGGTTCTGGCAGATGTGGTACGCTTACTATATGGTCTTCGGCTTCGCCGGCTGGCTGATAGTGGTCGCGGGCCTTGTGCTCCTGCCCATCTTCTGCCTCCTGATGTTCGTCGGTCTCGCTAACATGATCAAGCAGGGCAGCATCGCGAAGGCGTTCGCCGTAGGCGAGCTGGTCTCGATAATCAAGCGCATAGGGGTAGTCAGCTACGTCGTCTGGGTCGTGGTGATGTACATCATAATCGTCGTGGTCGGCGGGATAGCGGCCATGGTGCCGGTTGTTGGCTGGCTCATCTCGATGGTGATCACCCCGTTCATCGGCGTGTTTGCGTTCAGGTCCTCTGCGCTGGTCTATGCAAGCGGCAAGGGATATGCCGCACCGGCACAGGGCGCCTCGATGCCGCCGCCACCGCCGCCGACTATAGCAGGCAAGGTCTTCTGCCCCCAGTGCGGGACTGAGAACGCAGCCGGCGCTAGGTTCTGCGTGAAGTGCGGCAAGGAGATAAGGGGTTAGCAGGCGGGGATGGGGCAAAGCGGAGCGGAACGGAACTGGCCCCGACCCATCATTCCCTTTTTTCCCATTTTTTGGTTCCTTTTTTTGGTGAGTCCAACACTCTCGCTCGGCGGCGATGCGCGGGTATCAAAAAGCATAATATCGAAGAGAGGCAGAAGGTCGAGCATGAGATTCCTCGTTACCGGCGGTGCCGGATTCATAGGGAGCAACATAGTTAGGCGGCTTCTGGCCGACGGCGATGAGGTCGTGGTCATAGACGACCTTACGCTCGGCAACGTTAACAATGTGCCTGGGGTCAAAGTGTTGAGGGGCGACGTGAGGGATGCGCGGATCGTTGACGAGGCGTGCATAGGCATCGATGGGATCTTCCATGATGCGGCGCGCTCCTCGGCCCCCATGTTCAGCCCGGATCCGCGCGAGGGGGTGGACGTAAACCTGAGGGGGTTCGTTAACGTGGCAGAGGCTGCGAGGAGGCTCAATATCCCCGTAGTCTACGCGTCGACGAGCAGCCTCTACAGCAGGTGCAAGCCCCCGCACAGGGAGGACATGGAGGTCGCTCCGGGGTCATTCTACGAGTACTCGTTCTTCGCGAGGGAGCGCTACGCGGCTCTATTCTCGGAGCTTTACGGCGTCAGGCTCATAGGGCTAAGGTACTTCAGCGTCTACGGGCCGCACGAGGAGTACAAGACCAGGTTTGCCAACAACGTCTCCCAGTTCGCGTGGGACATTATGTCCGGCAGGGCGCCGGTGATATACGGCGACGGATCCCAGACGAGGGACCTGACCTACGTCGACGACGTCGTCGAGGCGAACATCCTTGCGCTCAAGTCCAAGGTCAGATGCGACGTCTTCAACGTGGGTACGGGCAAGACGACCTCGTTCAACAGGATAATCGAGCTGCTCAACTCCGCGCTCGGTTCATCTATCGCGCCGAAGTATGTCCCGAACCCGATAAAGAACTACGTCAAGGAGACGCAGGCGGATGTCTCCAAGGCCGAGAGGCTGCTCGGGTTCAGGGCGAAGGTGGGCCTCGAGGAGGGCATAAGAAGGACCGTGGAGTACTACAGGCAGGCGTGAAGGCATAGGAGTTCTCAACGCCCCATGGTTCAGTAGAGCAGGACGCCGTCCAGGATCAGGTGCACGGACCACCCCAGCGCGGCGGCAGCCACGTAGCCCCAGAGCGGGTGGTCCCGTTGGCGGATGGCTAATGCCGCCGGCACAAGGAGGGCGGGCAGTAGCCAGCAGTGGAGCATTGAAGGGCTCCGTGGCCCAAAGAGCCCCACCGCCAAGTCTTGGAGGGATGTGGGGAGTATCTTGCCGGCCATCGACGGCTCCCATATGAGCAGGTGGTCTAGGTCAGGCATCACGAAGGCGAAGGCCGCCCAGCCGAGTAGGATGGGAGGTAGGCGTCCCCTGCGGCACGTGGCGAGCATGATGGCCACCGCGGCAAGGCCCGACAGGAGGTGGGTGAACAGGATCGGCAACGTGGCTACCTTTTGAGCAGTTCGTTCAGCCCCTCGTCCAGGCCGACCTTTGGCTCGAAGCCTAGGACCAGGTGCGCCTTCGAGGTGTCGGCGTAGCTGTGGGTTATGTCGCCGGGGCGCGGGTCCTGGTGGACGGGGAGGAGGTCATTCCGGCCGGCCGCCGAGAGAGTCATGCGCGCGAGGTCGTTTATCGTGGTGGGCCCCTTGGATGCGATGTTGAAGGTGCCCATGGCTATCCTCGAGGTTACTGCGAGGTATATGGCGGCGGAGACGTCCTTAACATTGATGAAGCTCCGGGACTGCTGCCCGTCGCCGAATATGACTGGGGACCTGCCTGCCCTTGCGTTCTCAATGAAGCGGGCGATCACCCCGGAGTAGTCGTTGAGTGCCTGCCCCGGCCCGTACACGTTGAAGAGGCGCAGCACGATGGGGGAGAGCCCGTACGAAGCGTGGAAGGCCCCCGCATAGAGCTCGGGGGCTAGCTTCGTGGCGCCGTATGGGGATATCGGGGCGGCGGGGGAGTCTTCTCTAAGCGGCAGCGAGGACGGGTTCCCGTATACTGCCGCGGACGATGTGTAGACGAACCGCCTCACGCCGCCGACGATGCATGCCCTCATGACGTTGAGTGACCCTGTGACGTTGGTCGCGTGGTAATCGGCGGGTCTCCTGACGGACTCGTCGACGCTGATGAGCGCCGCTAGGTGGACCACGGCGTCCACGCCCTTCATCGACTTTGCGGCGTCGTCGAAGGACCTCACGTCCCCCTGGATGTAGTCGACGCCGGGCGCCTTCGGTTCCACGAGGTCGAGGACCCTCACCTCGTGCCCCTTCTCGATCAGCAGCCTGCACACGTGGCTGCCGATGAAACCGGAGCCGCCGGTGACGAGTATCAGCATGCGGCGATCACTCTTCCAG
>CAZEMX010000152.1:0-4578 GCA_964513415.1 uncultured Nitrososphaerota archaeon | reverse complement strand
AGGAGCCTCAGTCCTACCCCTTTGACCTGGCTTGGGAATCCCCGCGCTTCCGCTTTTATAATAGGCGCACGATTAAATAGATAAATCTAACGCTGCCTTCTCAAATTTAAATACAACCCGCGTAATTCAATGGTGAAGGTCGTGACATAGGTGAAAGATGATAACCTGCTCGCCATCGCCGGCGGAATCAAGGACGCTGAACTCCGGGAGAAGGTCGTCGCCATGCTGCGTGACCCCAGGCTCTCCATGATCGAAACCGATGGTTCTCAGTACACTGCATTCGCCAAGTCCCCGGCCAGCAAGAGGCGGCACCACTCCTACGAGAACGGGCTCGTGGTGCACACCTACTCGACCGCGAAGATCGCGCTCTGCCTCTCAGACATCATCGAGGAGGTATATGGCGTCAAGGTCGACCGGGACACGGTCATCGCGGCGGCGCTGCTGCACGACCTCTTCAAGCACGTCACATATAGCGAGGTCTACCCCGGCAAGTACACGAGCTCACGCCTGGGGGAGCGCCTCGACCACATGTCGCTCATAATAGGCGAGCTCTACGCTAGGCGGTTCCCGCTCGACGTCATCCACGCCGTCGCGGCGCACCACGGGGACAACGGCCCGATCGCGCCCCAGACGCTAGAGGCGCTCGCCGTCCACCTCGCGGACAGCACCGACGCGACCATGAGCGACAAGGTCCTCTTCGCCGCGAAGGACATACTCCGCGACTGCATGGGCGTCGAGGTGCAGACCCTCTCCCGGGAGGTCTCGCCGTTCAAGGTCGTCGCCGCGAAGAAGGAGGGCGGCTGCGACGAGGTGAGGCGGAAGTTCTCGGGGATGGTCTAGGTGTCCTCGGAAAGCGGCCATTGGATAAGGGGCGTCGTTGACGGGATCCTCGCCCGCGGGGACGAGCGCATAGTCGTCCACACCGGCAAGACCCCCTCGGGGCCGATACACATAGGCGCCGAGAGGGAGCAGTTCATCTGCAGCGCCATACAGCGCGAGCTCCGGCGCCGCGGCCACGACTCCACCTTCAACTTCATCGTCGACTCGTTCGACCCGATAAAGTCCATACCCGCCGGGCTGCAGGTCCCGGAGGGCTTCGGGGAGCACATAGGCAAGCCCCTCTCCGACGTCCCGGACCCGTACGGCTGCCACGCGAGCTACGCCCACCACTTCGCCGAGGAGTTCATAGCCTGCCAGCAGAGGCTCGGCCTCTCCCCTAACATCATCTACTCCCACGAGCTCTACGCGAGGCCGGAGATGAAGGACGCGATACGGACGGTCCTGCGGAGGATAGGGGACCTGCGCGCCATAAGGCGGGAGTTCATACAGCAGCACGACGAGGAGGGCGACCACTGCGCCCCCGACTCGTGGAACCCCGTGATGGTCGTCTGTGAGCGGTGCGGCAAGATCGCCTCCAAGAAGAAGGACGTCGCGCCGAACAGGGTCACGTCATGGGACCTCGAACGGGACGAGATATCCTACCTGTGCACGAGCTGCGGCCACGAGGGGACCGGGAAGATCTCGTCGCTCAGGCTCAAGCTCAGCTGGCGCGTCGACTGGACCGCCAAGTGGGCGGTCTTCAAGGTCACCTGCGAGCCGGCCGGCAAGGACCACTGCGTCAAGGACGGCGCATACGACATGGGCCTCGCCGTCTGCCAGCGCATATTCGGCTACCGGGGCCCGCTGCGCGTCTCCTACGAGTGGCTCACCCTGGGGGAGCACGCCATGAAGACCCACAAGGGCATCACGTTCACGCCGATGGAGTGGCTGCGCATAGCGCCCCCTGAGGCGATGAGGTACATGATACTCTCCGCGGACCCTATGCGGCACATAGCCTTCCTGCCAGACCGGATCCCGGACATCGTGGACAACTTCGACAGGCTGGAGCGCATCGCCTACCGCGCGGAGGAGCCGGCCGGCGTCGAGACGCGCACATACATGGAGGACCTCTACGCCATGTGCACCGCGGGCGCCCCCCCGAAGTCGCTCCCGGCGCGCCTCCCGTACCGCTTCGCCGTCACCACCTGCCAGCTCGAGCCGCTCCTGGGGAAGGAGAATGTCGTCGCGAAGTCCGCGTCCTACGCCGCGAGGCTCTACTCGCGCGACGCGCTCACCGATGGCGAGATGGACGACCTGAGGGCTAGGCTCTCCATGGCAGGGAACTGGGTCGCTTCCTACGCCCCGCAGAGCCTCAAGTTCCAGATATCCGCCTCCGCGCCGTCCTACCGGCCGCCGTCTGACGCCGAGCGCCGCTTCATCGAGGCCATCGTCTCCATGCTCGAGCGGGACATGAAGGAGGCCGACATACAGAACGAGGCCTTCAACACCGCAAGGTCGCTCAACCTCGAGATGGGCAAGGCATTCGCGGCAGTCTACCGCGTCCTGCTCGGCTCAGAGCGGGGGCCGCGCCTGGCGCCTCTGCTGATGGCGCTGGACCGGGAGTGGGCGATCTCGCGGCTCAGGTCTGTCCTCTGAGCCCCGTCCCCCCTCCTCGACGCATGCCGCCGGGTCGAAACTTGCTGGACTTGTTTTACGTAAACACGAAAAAATTATAAGAACGAATACCTCTCTACTGGAGATTGTTGATGCGGTCGGTAACTGTTATACAGTTACGCCGCACCCGCATTAAAACCATGACCGCTTCATACGACCAGCGCAGGCAAGGCGGCGGGGCCGCCTAAATGAGGAAAAAATGGCATGTCGCTTGATTGGAGCGCGCTGCAGATACTTGATGCGATGCCTGACATCGTCTACCTGAAGGACCCGAGCGGCAGGAACGTCTTCGTCAACAAGGCATACTGTGACCTCCTCAGCCTTCCCAAGGAATCGCTTATAGGGAAGACGGACGCCGAGCTCCTGCCCCCGTCCCTTGCCGAGAAGTGCCGTGCAAGCGACGACCTTGCAATCAGCACTGGGGCGCCGGTCAGGGTGGAGGAGCAGGACGTTGCAAACGGGCATGAGCGGTTCTTCGAGACGATAAAGAACCCCATAATGCGGGACGGGGCACTGATAGGCATCCTCGGGATCAGCAGGGACATAACCCATCACAAGGTCATCGAGGCTCGCCTCGCAGAGAGCGAGGAGATGTACCGGCGACTTATCGAGACCTGCCCCGACGCGATAATACAAATCGACCCCTCGGGGAAGATCCTGCTCGCAAACAGGCGGATGGCCGAGATCACTGGATACAAAGACCAGTCCGAGCTCATCGGCAGGAACTCATTCGAGCTGATCCCAAGCAGCGAGATGCCGAGGATCAGCGCGATGGCCGACAAGATCTTCGACTCCGAGCGAGTCAGCTTCGAGGTCGCCATGCTGCGCAAGGACGGCTCCACCTTCGACGCCAATGTGGCCGCCTCGGCAATACGTAAGGGCGGCGCACTGCATTCCGTAATAGGCATAGCCCGGGATATCACGTCCCAGAAGAAGGCGGAGCAGGACCTCATGAGGTACTCCAAGGATCTGGAGCGACTCGTCGAGGAGAAGACCGCCCAGCTGCGCGACAAGGAGCGTCTGGCGGCGATTGGCGAGACCGCAGCGATGGTCGGCCACGACCTGCGTACCCCGCTCCAGGTGCTTGCCAACGCCTTCTACGTGAACGAGATGGAGGCAAGGCAGGCGCCGAAGGAGTTCCAAGCAATCGCCGAGGCCATGGGCCTGCCGAAGGTCAACGAGACGATAATGCGCCAGATCTCCTACATGGAGAAGATCGTCCTGAACCTGCAGGACTTCGCCAGGGATATCGTGCCAAAGCCTGCCGCCTTCGACCTCGCCCAGATAATAGCCGACTCCTTCCCGCCGGCACTCTCACACAACATCAAAGTGATTACCGACTTCGGCGCGAAGACGGTATTCGCGGACGGCTACATGATACGGCGGGCGATCTCCAACCTCATAAGCAACGCCATCCAGGCCATGCCTCAGGGGGGCACCTTGACGATATCCACCCGCAAGAGGGGCGGGACGATCGACATAAGCGTCTCGGACAACGGGTGCGGAATGGACGAGCGCGCCTTGGCGAACCTCTTCAAGCCCCTCTGCACGACCAAGGCGAAGGGCATGGGCATGGGGATGGTCGTCGTCAAGAAGATGGTCGAGCTGCACGGCGGCGTGGTCCACGTTGAGAGCGCGGTCGGCAGGGGGACGACCTTCACGATAATGCTGCCGGACAAGACTCCTTAATCCAGCACGGTCCGCCTTCAGAACTTAGCAGTCAGAATAAATGGCGCCGAGGAAGGGATTCGAACCCTTGCTCCACCGAAATGGAACCGGCTTGCCCGTCCGGCACGGCCGGAACTCAAGGCCGGCGCCTTAACCGCTCAGCCACCTCGGCGCGTCTCCGCTTAGGAGTAGATGGGGGCTGTATCTAAATGCTTTGCCCCGCCGCCGCTTGCTCAGCGCTGCCTGCGCCCGCTGCCCCCTCATTCATATCGGCATGAACGTCGGGTCCGCATCCGTCGCGACCAGGCTCCTGCCGCTCATCTCCTCTAGGAGCTCCCTCGGCAGGGCGAACATCGCGCCGTGCACCCTCTCGTCGTAGTACCTCAGCCTGATGCCCCTCCTGGCGACCTCCTCCCT
>CAZEMX010000151.1:0-4582 GCA_964513415.1 uncultured Nitrososphaerota archaeon | reverse complement strand
GCGGGGGACTGACATGGACCGCAACATCCTGATCGGCGGCCCGCAGGGGGGCGGCATAGAGACCGCAAGCATCCTAGCGGTCAGGGCCATCGCGGCGCACGGCTACATGGTCCTCGCAGACCGCGAGTACCACTCCAACATCAAGGGGAAGCACAGCTACTCCCACATCCGCTTCTCGGAGCGGCGGGTCGGCAGCATAAAGTACCCCGTCGACGCGCTCGGGGCGCTCGACGTGGAGAGCCTGGTGACCCACTTCCACGAGGTGAGGGAGGGCGGATCCGTGATCCACGACATGGCGATCGGCAAGAGGGCACTGCTGAAGAACCCGCCCATGGAACCGGAGAAGGTCGAGGAGCTGAGGCGGCTCTTCGGGGAGCAGGGCGTTGGCGAGACCGTCGACGACCTCGACGCGTGGCTCGCCTCCCGGGGCGTGAAAGTGCACAGGCTGCCCTTCGCGGAGGCCATAAGCAAGGTCCTCGAGGGGAGGCCCCCGCTCATAGAGAAGGTTATGAACACCGCGCTCGCCACCGCACTGCTAGGTGTCTCCGGGATCGGCACAGCCCCGATCAAGTCGGCGGCGCTGGCGGTCTTCGGCGGCAAGAGGGAGGCGCTCGAGGTGAACCTGAGGACGATCGACGTGGTCGGCGGGCTACTCGAGGGGGCAAAGACAGGGACAGGGGAAGGGGCCGACACGGGCGTGGGCATGGGAATGGGCTTGGGAACCGCCGCTGCGCCCCTGGAGAGGATCGCGCTCGGCAAGGGGAGGCTGATAGTCGCCGGCAACGACGCCGTGGCGATAGGCAAGGTCCTCGGCGGGCTCCGGCTCCAGACCTACTATCCCATAACCCCTGCCGCAGACGAGTCCTTCGCGCTCGAGCAGAGCCCCTCGGTAATCGGTCCCGGAGGGGGCACGGTAGGCAGCCCGACCGTGGTCCAGGCGGAGGACGAGATAGCCGCGGTAACGATGGCGATAGGGGGCGGCCTGGCGGGCGTCAGGTCGGCGACATCGACGAGCGGCCCCGGCTTCTCGCTGATGGCTGAGGGGCTGGGGTGGGCGGGGATTAACGAGGTGCCCGTGGTGGTGACGGCCTACCAG
Organism: uncultured Nitrososphaerota archaeon; assembly: GCA_964513415.1. GTDB lineage: Archaea > Thermoproteota > Methanomethylicia > Methanomethylicales > Methanomethylicaceae > Methanomethylicus. Next base: position 3,486 of record CAZEMX010000151.1, on the reverse strand, counting down.
AGGGGCGGGCCCTCCACCGGGCTCCCCACCAGGAACGGGCAGGAGGACCTCCTCTTCTCCATCTTTGCAGGGCACGGCGAGTTCCCGAGGGCGGTCCTGGCGTCGGGGGACCACCGCGAGGCGGCGGAGGACGCCGTGAAGTGCATGAACATCGCCGAGGAGTACCAGCTCCCGGTGATCCACCTCCTGGACAAGGCCCTCGCCAACTGCGTGACGACGATGGAGCCAGACTTCAGCCCCGCGGTGAGGAGGGGGAAGCGGCACATCCCGGACGGGGCGCCCTACCGGCGGTTCGCGTTCACAGGCGACGGGATCTCGCCCCGCGCCTTCCTCGGGGAGGCCCTCCAGTGGTACACCGGTGACGAGCACGACGAGGCGGGGCACATCTCCGAGAGCCCCTCGAACCGGGTGCGGATGCAGGAGAAGCGGATGGGCAAGCCAGCCAAGCTCCTCTCCGAGATCCCGGACGGGGACAAGGCGCGCCTCTTCGGGCCAGAGCGGTACGACGACCTGATCCTGACATGGGGCATGACGACCGGCGCCTGCACCGACGCCCTCTGGGAGATCAACCGCGGGGGCGGCAGGGCGGCGGTGCTGCAGGTCAGGCTCATGGAGCCGTTCCCGGCCGACTACGTTGGGGGCTTCGCGAAGGGCGCAGGGAGGCTCATCGGCATCGAGTGCAACCACGGCGGGATGCTCTCGGATCTCGTCGAGGCGAGGTGCGGCGTCAGGGTGGGCGCGAGGGCGCTGAAGGACACCGGCAGGATGGTCTCCGAGGACGAGGTGGTCTCCGCCCTCCGCAGCATCAACGAGGGGCGACCAAGGGTCACGCTCTCGGGAGGCGAATGAGATGTCGCAGGAATACGCCACACAGGTCTGGCCGGACTGGTGCCCGGGCTGCGGCAACTTCGGGATACTCACCGCGCTCAAGGGCGCCCTCTCGGAGATGGGCATCGAGCGTGAGCGGTGCGTCCTCGTCTCCGGCATAGGCTGCAGCGGGAAGATCGCGCACTTCATGAACGTCTCCGGCGTCCACACCCTGCATGGGAGGGCCATCCCGTTCGCGTCCGGCATCAAGATCGCCAACCCCTCCCTCAAGGTGTTCGTCCACGGTGGCGACGGCGACCTGCTCGGGATCGGCATGGGGCACCTGATCGCCCTCGGTCGGCGCAACGTCGAGCTCCTCGTGGTCGTCCACAACAACGGGGTGTACGGGCTGACGAAGGGGCAGGCCTCCCCCACTCTTGGCAGGGGCGCCAAGACGAAGTCCCTCTCCCTCCCGAACATCAACGACCCGCTCAACCCGATCGAGGTCTGCATGGTCGCCGGATTCACGTTCCTCGCGAGGGGCTACGCATACAACATAAAGCACCTCAAGGAGATGATCAAGGCGGGCCTCTCCCACCGGGGGGCGGGCCTGCTCGAGGTCATCCAGCCATGCCCGACCTGGAACAACATCGTGGACGCCGAGTGGGTGGCCAGGAACACTGAGATCCTGGAGGGGTGGGACCCATCCGTGGCGTCGGAGGGCGAGATGGGCAGGAAGATGCAGGAGGTGCTGGCGCTTGAGGCGCGCCAGAAGAAGGCGCTGGGGGTCATCCTCAAGGCGGGGTACAAGAAGCCGTTCTCTGAGAGGCTGGCAGAGCTCAAGGGGCCGGCATTGGCTGCGCCCGCCTCGGACCAGAGGATCGAGGAAGCGGGCGGCCCGGTCCGCGTCGACGTCGCGAAGACCTTCGGCAGGCTCGCCGTCTGACGTGCCTGACCGCCCCCTCTGTGCAAACGCATAAATGGGATGCCGCCCCATAGTATGCCGGTCGGTATCCATGCACACCCTTGAACTCTCGGGAGTGAGCTCCGGCTACGGGGGGAAGGACGTCCTCCATGACATCAAGCTCAATATAACCGAGCCGTCGATCTACGTCGTGGTCGGCCCGAACGGCGCCGGCAAGACCACCCTCTTCAGGACGATATGCGGCATCCTGGAGGCGAGGAGCGGGTCCGTCCGGTTCGACGGGGCCGACGTATTCGAATCCAGCGAGACGCGGAGGCGCATGATCTACCTCTCGCACCTCAACGCCCTCCCTGAGGAGATGACCGTCCGGCAGTCGCTCGACTTCTTCTGCGAGATCGAGGGCGGGGGCGACATCGACCACGTGGTCCAGGCCCTTCACCTCGAGCCGCTTATGGACAAGAAGATATCCGACCTCTCGCAGGGGCAGAAGAAGCGGGCCTCCATCGCGAAGGTCTTCCTGAGGGACCGCGACCTCTACCTCCTGGACGAGCCCACCTCCAACGTCGACCCGAAGGTCTCGCGGGAGATACGCGAGTACCTCCTCAACCTCAGCAAGGACAGGATAGTGATGTACTCTTCCCACAACCTCTACGAGGCGAGGGAGATCGGGACGTACCTGATCCTGATCAAGGACGGGACGATCAAGTTCTCCGACAAGATCAGCAGCATGCAGAGGACCAAGCACCGCTACGGTATAAAGTCCCAGTCCGACCTGACCAAGATGATAGGGGCGGAGTTCAGCAACGGCTATTACATAGTGAACCTCAACGCGCCGGAGGAGGCGGGGGCGCTCGTCAAGCAGCTGGTGGACGGCGGCGCCATAGTGACCGAGATGAGGGAGCTCGACAACCCCCTCGAGGAGCTCTTCGAGTGAGGGATCTGCATGGGCACCACAGGAATCATCTTCAGGCGGAGCGTCAACCTCTCCAAGACCTACCTGCTGCTCGGCATCTTCATGGGTGCCATGGCGGTTGGGATGTCCGCCCTTGGGTTACTGACTCCCCCGTCGAGCGAGATACCGCTCGACCTGCAGACTTACTTCTCACTCTTCTTCATAGGGCTGGCATCAATGACCGCCGTGCTGATGGCAACCCCCGTCCTCCTGCTCTTCGTCTACGACAAGAACAACGGCGTCCTCGAGTACATGCTCTCCATCGGAATGACCCAGTCCAACCTCTTCAGGAGCTACCTCCAGGCTGCCCTGGCGCTAGCCGGGATAATACTCGTGGCCGAGGTCGCCGGGAACGCGGCGCTGACGCTCCTCCTCGGCGGCGCCACCGCCCTCCTCCCCAGCATATCCGCCCTCACAGTCGTGATTGGCATCGCTGCCGTGGCATTCACGACGGTGCTGATGATGGCATTCAGCTCGCTCCAGAAGCAGCGCGTGGGGGCGAACCAGCCGCTCGGGATCGGGCTGGGCGTCCTGCTCATCATGCCGTCCTTCTTCGTGCCTGCGCTCCTCCCGGAGATGGCAGTGACCATAGTGTTTGCAAACGCTGCCGTTGTGATCGCCCTGAGCCTTGCCGTCTTCCTGCTCGCGGGGCGGCTCATCAAGCGGGAGAAGCTGCTGCCCTAACTGCCATGCGATCGTGAATCTCGTGCTATGCCCCGGCATAAGCGTCTTCGAGTCCGGCGGAAAGCTCGTCATGAACGTCCTCAATGACTACGTCAAGAACTCGGTAAACGCCGAGGCC